>NZ_VZZS01000001.1:0-71926 GCF_009650575.1 Pseudomonas sp. MNR3A
GGCTTGTGGGAGCGGGCTTGCCCGCGAAAAGGCCACCACCAATCTTCAGCCCTTGAGGCACTTCAGCTCACTGAAGTCACGACGTACCTTGGCCAGCCGGTCCAGCAGGAACTGCCGCTGCGCCGGGCTGCTCTGCTGCATCAGGTCGACCAGCAGGCTGCGGGCCTGTAGCTCGGTGTTCTCGAAGGCCATGCGGTAGGCCGGTGACCACAGGCTCTCCTTGCGCTGCAGCAACTGCGCCAGGCGGGGCTCGAACGCTGGCGAGTGGCGTTGTTCCATGGCCAGCACCAACTGTTGCTGCCAGGCCTGGCGATTGGCGATCCATTCGCTGTTCTGATCGCCAAGGGCCTGGGACCAGGTCATCACCCGCAGGCGCTGGCGGGCATTGAGCTCGCCCAGCCACGGCGTCAGGCGTTTCTCCATGCGCGTGGCACGGGCCTGGATCTGTTTGGGTAGCGGGATGTCGACGTATTCCTTCTGCCGCTCGGCAATGTCGTCGCTGAATGCCTTGCGCATTTCACCGACCTGCGCGTCGCTCATGCCGCGCAGCAGTTCGGCGGCGGAGTGGGTGATCTCTTCAGCGACCCGGCCGATGGCCTGGCGCGCCTCGGCAGTGCGCTGCTGCAGGGCCTGGTCGGTCACGGCCTGGTTGGCGACCATCAGGCGCACCTTGTCGAGCCAGTCGAGGTAGCCGGGCAGTTGTGTCTTGCAGTGCCAGGCCAGGTGGCCCTTGAGCCGTTCGTCGAGCAGGGCCTTCTGCTGGCGATTCATGTCCAGGTAGTCGCCCAGCGACCAGGGCACCAGCCGGTCGAGGTTGCGATAGGCGAGGTCGATACGGCTGCAGGCCGCGAGCGTAAGGGCAAACGCGAGAATGAGCAGCAGGGCTCTGGGCAGACGGACAGGCATGAGCGAATCCTTGCAGGTTGCTTGCCAGGCAATAGATGCGCGCCGCGCTCGGCGGTTCCCACGGATCGGGCAGCCGGGCAGCTTCAGGTGTAGAATAGCCGCCTTGTCTTGAGGAACATCGGAAATGGCTCTGCTTGGGCGTTACAACAGTTTGCAAATCGTGAAACACGTGGAGTTCGGTCTTTACCTGGACGGCGGCGCCGACGGCGAGATCCTCCTGCCCAGGCGCTACTTTCCCAAGGACGCCGAGCTTGAGCTCGACGACTGGCTGAACGTGTTCATCTACCTCGACAGCGAAGACCAGCTGATCGCCACCACCGAGAAACCCAAGGTGCAGGTCGGTGAGTTCGCCAGTCTCAAGGTCAAGGACATCAACGGCGCCGGCATCTTCCTCGATTGGGGCCTGTCCAAGGACTTGCTGATGCCCTACTCGGAAGAGGCGCAGCAGTTGAAGATCGGCGATTACTGCGTGGTGCACGCCTACCTCGACAAGCGCACCCGGCGCATCACCGCCACCGCGCGCCTGGACCGCTACCTCGACCGTACGCCGGCCGACTACAAGGCGGGCCAGCCGGTCGAGCTGCTGGTGGCGGGCGAGACGCCGATGGGCTTCAAGGCGATCATCAACAACCGCCACTGGGGCCTGATCCACAAGAACGAGGTGTTCAAGTTCCTGCGCTCGGGCATGCACGAGAAGGGCTTCATCAAGGAAGTGCGCCACGACGGCAAGATCGCCCTGAGCCTGCAGCCGGTGGGCGCGGCCTTGGCCGACAGCCTGCAGGAGCAGATCCTCAAGCGCCTGGACGAAGCCGGAGGCGTGCTGCCGGTGTGCGACAAGAGCGCCCCGGAAGTGATCGCCAAGCTGTTCAACGTCAGCAAGGGCAATTTCAAGAAGGCCATCGGCGGGCTGTTCAAGCAAGGGCTGATCGTCATCCATGACGATCGTATCGAGCGGGCCTGATCAGGCCTGCACGAAGGTGCTGAAGTCCAGTTGTTCACCGCCTGGGCGGGTGTCGCGCAGCAGCGAGTCGCGGTCGGCGCTCAGCGCCAGGCTGATGGTCGAGCGACGCTTGCCGGGGTGGCGGACTTCCATCTGTTCCTGATGCGCGCGCAGGAAGTTGACCGGCACTTTCAAGTGCTGCAGTTCGTCGGTTTCCGGGGTGTGCAGCAGCAGGTTGACCCAGTCGGGCTGGCCTTTGCGCAGCAATGCCACTGGTACCTCGAACCACCACAGGTTGCGTTTCTTGTCGAGGATGGCGAACAGGGTGTTGTCGCGGTCGAGCACCGGCCGGTTCAGCGCTTGGTTGCGCCGGGCGATGGCGGTGGGTTTGTCGAGTTTCATGCAGGTTCCTGCGGGTTGACGCCAGAAAGGCCTGACATTGTGCGGGGTGGCGCGGGGCGCGGCAAGGGTTGCGGGGTGGGTTGCGCCGGCCTCCTCACGGGTTTGCCCGCAAAGAGGCCTTGAGCGTCAGCGCCGCAACGGCTGGCTCAACTCCGAGGTCGCGCCATCGGCTGTGGTCACCGTCGCGGTAAAGCTGTTCAGCCCCGCAATGGCATCCAGCGTCTTCTCGAACCGTGCCTTGCCCTGGGCATCGCTGCCCACCATCACCTCGCCCAGATACTGCTCCGCTTCCCGCCCATCCGCTGCCGCATTGCCGAACACTTCGATGCGCAACAGGCTGGATGCCGGCCCTTGCACTTCACCTTGCAGCACATGCCCGGCAAGCCCGGTCAGACGCGGCGCCTGTTGATTGTGATTGGGCAGCGGCTGGCACGGCTGGGGTTGCCCGCTGCCATCGCAGATGATCGCCTGGTCCTTCTTCGCCAGTTCCGCGCCGACACCGCGCGAGCCGACGTACAGCGCGTGGGCCTGGGCTGGCACACCGAAGATGATCGCGCCGGTGCGCTGGTCCGCTACGCACGAGCCACCCGCCTCGCAGCGCCGGATGTCCAGGCCATTGCCCCAGATGCGATTGGCAGTGACGCGTGTGGCGGTGACTTCCGGCTCCGGACGCAGGGCCACGCCGATGCGGTTGCCGTGGATCAGGTTGCCGTCGAGGATGTTGCCCTCGCCGGTCACGCTGATGCCGATGGAGTTGCCGGTGAAGGTATTGGCGCCCAGGTAGTTGCGCTTGCCCCAGTTGATCTGCAGGCCGTCGGAGTAGTTCTCGAAGCGGTTGCGCACCACGCTGTTGTCGTTGCCCAGCAGGATCTCGATGCCCTGGGAGGGCTCGGGGTTGGCGTCGGTGGAGCGGAACAGGTTGTCGGCCACCAGGTTGAAGGCGGCGCCGCGGGTCAGCTCCAGGCCGTCGCCGTTGTCAATCAACTGGTTGCGCAGCACCTTGTTGTTGACCGTGGTGGTGGCCGTCGGGTTGCCCGCGCCGTCATCGCCCGTGAGCATGATCCCGGCCCCGCCCTTGTTGGCGACGATGCGGTTGTCTTCGATGACGTTGCCGCTGGCGCGGTTGACCAGGATGCCGATGCAGAAGTTGCGCACCTCCAGGCCGCTCAAGTGCACGCCCTGGGTGTCGCGCAGCACCAGGCCGGGGTTGGTGGTGGTGCGCACATTGGTGCCGAACTGACCGGGCAGGGCGCCTGGGCAGGTGCGTACCCCCTGGTCCTTGATATAGCCGGCGCCGTCGATGGCGATGTACTGGCCGTCACGTGCCCAGGCCAGGCCGGTGATGCGTAGCGGGCCCTTGATTTCCGGCAGTGGCCGGCTCGGGCGGATCACGTAGGGCGGCTCGCCGACCGCGGCGATGTCGATGCGGTAGTGGCCGGGGTTGCGGTTGCTGGTTTCCAGGGCCCAGCGCAGGGTGCCGGGTTGGTCGTCGTCGGTGTAGCGCTCGACCCGCAAGGTTTGCACGGCGGCCGGGGCGGCGGCGAGGGCGGGCAGGGGAAGTAACGGCAGCATGGCCGCGAATAGGGGCATCAATCGCATGTGCAAGGTTTCCACGAACTGTTGTTTTTATAGATGGCCGGATTCTAGAGCTGCGCCTTCCGAGTGCGCAGCGGCGCTGGGACAATTCGGTGCGGTATTCGCCCGCTGTTTGCCGTTCGGCTTGGTGCCCGAAAAATTGTTGAAACTCTTGCGCAAGCGAACCGGTCCACCTTTTGTCGACACGGTTCACGTGTCTCTTTTTTGCAGGAGATTCGCCATGAGCGGCACTAAAGACAAAGCCAAGGGCCTGGCCAACGAAGCGGTTGGCAACATCAAGCAAGGCGTCGGTAAAGTGACCGGCAACGACAAGCTGCGTGCCGAGGGCAAGGCCCAGGAACTCAAGGGCGAAGGGCAGCAGGCGGTGGGCAAGGTCAAGGATGCGGTGAAAAAGCCTTGAACCGCGGTTGATGCACAGGGCCTTGTGGGCGCGCCGTTTGCGCCCATGAGGCCTTACCGTGTTGCCCCAACGTCCGCCGTAGCCGTTTTCCTGATTTCGCCAGTGAGCAGTACGCGGTGCGCGTGGTCTATTAGACTTGTCTGCACAGTTGCAACCACGACGATCAAGCGGCGAAAGGAGACGCTATGATTTTTCCCGCCCTGCAGGGCCTGCCTCTGCACCGCGTGCTGGTGCGCACCGTCAAGGAATTCCTCGATGACGAGATGTCCACCTATGCCTCGGCACTGGCCTACCAGATGCTGTTCTCGCTGTTCCCTTTCATTCTGTTCCTGATCGCGCTGATCGGTTTCCTGCACCTGCCCGACTTCTTCTCCTGGTTGCGCCTGCAATCGGAACTGGTGCTGCCGCCCCAGGCACTCGAGCAAGTCAATCCGGTGATCGACCAGTTGCAGCAATCGAAGGGCGGATTGCTCTCGGTGGGTATCGTCATCGCCCTGTGGACGGCCTCGGCCGGCGTGCGCCTGATGATGAGCGCCATGAACGCCGCCTACGATGTGCCCGAGGGCCGCCCGGTGTGGAAGCGCATCCCGCTGTCGATCTTCTACACCATCGGCATTGCCGGCATGCTGCTGGCCGCCGCCGCACTCATGGTGCTGGGGCCGCAGGTGATGGAGTGGATCGCGGCCCAAGTCGGCCTGCAGGAAGTGATCGTCACCATCTGGACCGTGCTGCGCTGGCCGGCGATCATCATCCTGATGATGGTGGCGGTGGCGCTGATCTACTACGTGATGCCCGACGTCAAGCAGAAATTCCGCTTCATCACCCCAGGCTCCGTACTGGCGGTGGTGGTATGGATCGTCGCGTCGCTGGGCTTTGCCTACTACGTCAAGACCTTCGCCGACTACAACGCCATGTACGGCAGCATCGGGGCGATCATCGTGCTGTTGCTGTATTTCTATATCTCCGCCGCCGTGCTATTGCTGGGCGCCGAGATGAATGCGGTGATCGAGCACATGTCGGCTGAAGGCAAGAACCCCGGCGAGAAGGAATTCGACCGCGAGCAGCCGAAGGAGACCATCACTGTGCTCGGCCATGAGCATCCCGCGCATGCCGAACCCCAGACCCGTGAGCCGAACCCCTGATGATCCGTGACATCCTCAAGATGGGCGATGAGCGCCTGCTGCGCATCGCACCGCCTGTGCCCGAGCACATGATCGGCAGCCCTGAGCTGCAGCAACTGATCGACGACATGTTCGAGACCATGCGCCACGTCGGTGGTGTCGGCCTGGCCGCCCCGCAGATCGGCATCGACCTGCAGCTGGTGATCTTCGGATTCGAGCGCAGCGGGCGCTATCCGGACGCCGAGCCCGTGCCGCAGACCATCCTGCTCAACCCGCTGATCACGCCGATGTCCACCGAGCTCGAGGAGGGTTGGGAAGGGTGCCTCTCGGTGCCGGGCTTGCGCGGTGTCGTGCCCCGCTACAAGCACATCCGCTATGAGGGCCTTGACCCTCAGGGGGCCCCGATCAATCGCTTCGCCGATGGCTTCCATGCGCGGGTGGTGCAGCACGAATGCGACCACCTTATCGGGCGGCTCTACCCATCGCGGATCCAGGATTTTGCCCGCTTCGGCTACACCGATGTGCTGTTCCCCGGGCTCGACGTTGCCGACGACTGAGCGCACACCATCGCTACCAGCGTTTTGCTGCGCTGGTAGCGGGCCAGCCGCGAGGCCAGTTCGGCGGGCAGGGCGCTCGCCGTTGTGAAAGCCTGCCGCGCATAGAAGCTTTGCAGTTCGGGGTGGCAGAACAGCCAGGTCGGGCCTGTGCTGTTGGCCAGCGCTGCGCTGACCAGCCCTGCGGCAACACCCTGGCCACGCCACTGCGGCGCCACGAACAGGCCGGTCAGCCAGTGGCCGTCGGCGACGGGCGTCAGGTTCAGTGCACCCACCATCGCCTGCGCGCGCGCAACCCACAGTTGGCCCTCTGCACTGGCGCGCATGCGCGAGCCGTGCTGGCGGTAGAAGTGGTCGAGCAGGCGGCGCTGCGAGCGGCAGAGCGGGAGGAATTCGGGCAGGGTCATGGGGGGCTTTTGTCGCAGATTGTTGCAAATCTGGCAAGGGTGAATATCCGACTGCAGGGTTCAAGTATTCGGTGGCGGGCGTAGAATTTCACTCATCCCTTCTGCAGTAGGACGATGCGGGATCGGTGCTTCGTGTCATCGCCGACGATGACAACTTCTCCGCGCCAGTGACGGCATAAGAAGTCAATCGATCAACGTGATTGCTCTCAAGGCCACAGACTCATGAAAACATTACTCATTCTTGCATTGGTCGGGATGTCTTCGCTCGCCCTCGCGGACGAGGCCAAGACCACCCAGACCCAGCCCCCGGTGCAGTACGATTACTCGATGAACCTGGATATCAAGCGGGTGATCAATCTGTCGACCATCCCCGATGTCTGCGAGGTGGTGCCGGCAACCATGACCTATGAAGATCATCAGGGTCAGGTGCACACCATTCAGTACCGAGCCATGGGCGAGGGTTGCCAGCAGGGGTGAGTGCTATCTGCCTGCCAGCTCGCCAAGTACCGCGCGCACGACGTCCAGCCCTTGCTTGAGCTGCGCGCGGCTGGTGGCGGCCGACAGGCTGATCCGCACTGCCCTCACTTCATCGCCCCCCACCGCGAAGACACTGGCCGGCACCACTTCGACCCCCCGTGCCCGGCACGCCCCTACCAAAGCTTCAGCAGGCCCTGGGGTGTTCACCCAGACATGCGGCGAGGGTTCATCCTGAGCACGCATCGCTTCACCGAATACCCGCCGCGCCAGGCGCCAGCGTTCCCCGATTTCCTCCCGTTGCCAAGCCAGTCGCCGCGCGGCTGTGCCATTGGCGATCCATTGGCAGGCAATGCGCAGGTTCAGCGGTGACACCGGCCAGTGCGTGGCCCGGGCATGCGGGTCGATGTGTTCCAGCACCGATGCCGGTGCGGCGATCCAGCCCAGGCGCAGCCCCGCTGCGACCGTCTTGGACAAGCTGCTGACGAGTATCCCCTGGCCGTCGAGCAAGGGGTACAAGGGCGCCCGCTCGCTCAGCGCGCCATAGACATCGTCCTCGATCACCCGCAGGCCGTGGCGCTTCACCACCTCAGCAACGGCCTCGCGACGGCTGTCGCCCATGCACGCCCCGGTGGGGTTGTGCAGGGTGGGTGTGGTCACCAGCACCTTGGCGCCGGTGGCCCGCGTCACCCGGTCGAGCTCATCCGGGCGCAGCCCTTGGTGATCCAGGGCCACGCCATGCACTGGCAGGCGCAACTGGCGACACGCTGCCTTGATTCCTGGTGCGGTCAGGGCTTCGACCATGACCGCCTCGCCGGGCTGGCACAGCGACTGCAGCACACAGGCCAGCCCTTGCTGGGCGCCGCCGCACAGCAGCAGGTCGTCAGCGCCCAGTGTCAGCCCGCGCTGGGCCAGCCAGCGTGCGCCGTGCAGACGAGCGAGCAGCAACTGGTCATGGTCGAGGTAGTGATCGAGCAGGTTGAGGTCGTCCGCCTGCAGCAATGCCTGGAGGCTGTGCTGCAGGTCGTGCGGGTGCGGATCGGCCACGGGTACGTTGGTCGACAGGTCGATCAGCGACGAATGCCGGTCGTGCTGCTTGAGGCGAAACAGCGTTGCTTCCTTGCTACCCGCCAATACGTAGGTACCTCGCCCGACTTCGCCGGCCACCAGATGTCGCGCGGCAGCTTCGCGATAAGCCTGCTGGGTGGTGCTCGGGTTGAGCCCCAGCTTCCAGGCCAGGCGCCGTTGTGGCGGCAGGCGTTCCCCTACCTTGAGCTCACCGCGTTCGATGGCGGCGGCGATGGCATCGACCAGTGCCAGGTAGCGGGGTTGGGCGTCGTCGATCAGTTCCGGGGTCCACACGAAATTGCTACCCATGCAATATAAGGTTTGACCCATACAATGCCCGGCGCTCAGGATCGTCGCAACTGCCCTCGATGAAGGATGATCGCCATGTTCGACCTCACAGCCCTGCGCGAAGCCGCCGATTTCGTTCACCAGCATGTGCCTGCGACGCCACAGCACGTCTGGCCGTTGCTCGCCGAGCGGGCCGGCTGCCAACTGTGGGTCAAGCATGAGAACCATGCGCCGACTGGCGCATTCAAGGTACGCGGCGGGCTGGTCTATGTGCGCTCGCTGCTGGCCAGCGGTGATGTGCCTCCGGGGCTGGTCACCGCCACCCGCGGCAATCACGGTCAGAGCATGGCCCTGGCGGCGCGCCAGGCAGGCTTGCCCCTGGTGATCGTGGTGCCCGAAGGCAACTCGCGGGAGAAGAACGCCGCCATGCGTGCGCTGGGTGCCGAACTCATCGAGCACGGTGTCGATTTCGACGTGGCCCGTGAGTACGCCGCCCATCTGGCCGAACAGCGCGGCTACCGGATGGTGCCCTCGTTCCACCCTGAGCTGGTGCGCGGCGTAGCGACCTATGCGTTGGAGCTGTTCGAGGCCGTGTCGGACCTCGACACCGTGTATGTGCCGATCGGCATGGGTTCGGGCATCTGCGGGCTGATCCAGGCGCGCAACCTGCTGGGGCTGCGGACCGAGATCGTTGGGGTAGTGTCCAGCGCCGCAGATGCCTATGCACAGAGCTTCGAGCTGGGGCGTATCGTCACCACGGCCACCGCCGACACCTTTGCCGACGGCATGGCCTGCCGCGTGCCGCACCCGGACGCCTTCGCCCTGGTGCGCGAGCATGCCGCGCGCATCGTGCGGGTGAGCGATGACGAAATCGCCCAGGCCATGCGCCTCTACCACGAAACCACCCACAACACCGCCGAAGGCGCGGGTGCCGCGGCGCTGGCCGCACTGTTGCAGGAGCGCGAACGCCAGCAGGGCAGGAGGGTTGCGGTGGTGTTGAGCGGGGCCAACGTGGACCGGGCGCGTTATGCGCAGGTGCTGGCTGGGTAGAGAGTGCGCAACGAAAAATCCTGAATCAGTATCGGCGAGAGTGGTGATATCTTAATTTGATAGCACTTTCTATAGGGCGGGAGTTGGGATATGAGTTGCATGCGCTACAAGGGCTATGTTGCCCGCATCGATTACGACGAACGCGACGACCTGTTCGTCGGCCGTGTGCTGGGGATGCGTGACATCATCAGCTTTCACGCAAGCTCGGTGCCTGCGTTGCACGAGGCTTTCGCTCAAGCCTTGGAAGATTATCTGGCGGATTGTGCCGAGCAGGGCATTGCCCCGGAAAAACCGGCCTCCGGCAAAGTGATGCTGCGTATTCGTCCTGAAGTGCACGCTGCCGCAAGTGTCGCAGCGCGAGCTGCAGGCAAGAGTCTCAACCAATGGGCCGACGAAGTGTTCGAGCAGGCGGCGCGGGCTTGAACCTGCGAAGGCCCGTCGGCACAGGCCGATAACGGAAAACCGCAAAAAGTTTTCCAGCGTTGTCGATTCCTCCCATCCCCAGTCGACCATCAGTGAAGGCGCCGCAAACACTCGGCGCCACCCACTGATGACCTGCTGGAGACTTGCCCATGAATACCCCCGCCGAAACCGAAATCCGTCAACTCATCGACGGCTGGATCCAGGCTGTGCGCGAGCGCGACCTGCCGGCCATCGTCGCGCCCTATGCCGATGACATCGTTGCCTTCGACGCCATCCAGGCCCTGCAATTCAAGGGTAAGGCTGCCTACCAGGCGCATTGGGAAATGTGCATGGGCTTTTGCACCGGTCCGATGGTCTTCGAGGTGGCCGAGCTGGACGTTCAGGCCGATGGCGACCTGGCCCTGGCGCATTGGCTCAACCGCTGCGGCCCGGCCGACGATGAAAGCCAGTGCGGCTTCATGCGCGTCACGGTGGGCTATCGTCGTAGTGCAGGGCGCTGGCAGGTGATCCATGAGCACTGGTCGGCACCGTTCGACATGGAAACCCAGAAGGCTCGCTTCGACCTCAAACCCTGAACCGCCCGTCGGCTGGAGACGATCATGAAATACCTGTGCCTGGTCTATTGTGACGAGGGGCTGTTGCACAGCCTGCCCGACAGCCCCGAAGACGCCGAGTGCATGGCTTACGCCGAGTCCCTGCACGGCTCAGGGCGGATGCTTGCGGCCGAGGCGCTCAAGCCGGTGCAGACGGCCACCACCGTGCGCATGCGCGCTGGCAAGATGAGCCTGACCGACGGGCCCTTCGCCGAAACCAAGGAACAACTGGCCGGCTTTTACCTGGTCGATGCCCGCGACCTCAACGAGGCACTGAACATCGCCAAAGGCATTCCGGCGGCGCGGGTCGGCAGTGTCGAAGTGAGGCCGGTGCGCGAACTGCAGCCGTGATGACGGGAGGTCAGCCACGATGACGCCGCGGACCGCAACACGATGACGGGTGATGAGCTGCATGCCCAGGTCGAGGTTATCTACCGGCGCGACTCGCGGCGCATCCTCGCGACCCTGATCCGTCTGTTGGGTGATTTCGACCTCGCCGAGGAGGCCCTGCATGATGCCTTCTTCATTGCCGTCGAACGCTGGCAGCGCGACGGCATGCCGGCCAACCCGCGGGCCTGGCTGGTCTCGGCCGGGCGTTTCAAGGCCATCGATGCCTTGCGCCGCCGCGCCCGTTTCGACCGTTCGCAGGCACAGCTGATCATGCAACTCGAAGACCCGGCGCAGGATCCGAGCGAGGAGGAACTGCTCGCTGACGACCGTTTGCGCTTGATCTTCACCTGTTGCCACCCGGCGTTGTCCGCCGATGCCCAGGTGCCTTTGACCCTGCGTGAGGTGTGCGACCTGACCACCGAGCAGATCGCCCGCGCGTTCCTGCAATCGCCCTCGACCATCGCCCAGCGCATCGTGCGGGCCAAGGCCAAGATCCGCGATGCACGGATTCCCTACCAGGTGCCCGCCATGGGCGAACTGGCCGAGCGCCTGGAAAGTGTGTTGCGGGTGATTTACTTGGTGTTCAACGAAGGCTATTCGGCATCGGCGGGGGAAGACCTGGTGCAGCGCGACCTGTGCGACGAGGCGATCCGGCTGGGGCGGCTGCTGGCGCAATTGCTGCCAGACCCGGAGGTGTTCGGCCTGCTGGCGTTGATGCTGTTGCAGACCTCGCGGCTGCGGGCGCGCATCGATGGCGAAGGCGAGCTGGTGCTGCTCGACCAGCAGGACCGTAGCCTGTGGGACAAGGCACAGATCGAGGAGGGGTGCGCCCTGGTGCGTCATGCGCTGGGCAGCCGTGATATCGGGCCCTACAGCGTGCAGGCGGCGATCGCTGCGGTGCATGCCGAGGCCGCCAGCGCCCAGGAGACCGACTGGGCAGAGATCGTCGGCCTGTATGACGTGCTGCTGCGGCACTGGCCGTCACCTGTGATCGAACTCAACCGCGCAGTGGCGCTGGCCAGTCGTGACGGCGCGGCGACGGGCCTGGCAGAGGTGGAGGCGATTCTGGGGCGGGGCGAGTTGCTCGACTACCATCTGGCCCATGCGGCCCGGGCTCAGTTGCACGGGCAACTGGGCCATGTGCAGCAGGCCCGGGAGGCGTGGGTCAGGGCGCTGGCGCTGGCCCGCCAGGAACCCGAGCGGCGGCATATCGAGCGCTGCCTCAGGGCGTTGGAGCCCTGTCGCAGGTAGATCCGCGACAGGATACTGCTCGGTCAGCCGGCGACAAAGTTCGGCGGCGATACCAGCTCCACCGTCTGCTGCTTGCGGGGTGCCAGGATCTCGGCCTCGCCCTCGACAACCAGTTCGTCGTTCTGGTTGTACACGTTGGTGGCGATGCGCACCTTGAACTTGGGCAGCTTCTCGAGGATTTCCAGGCGTACGGTCAGGGTGTCGCCAATCTTCACCGGCTTCTGGAAGCTCATCTTCTGCCCCAGGTAGATGGTGCCTGGCCCTGGCAGGGTGCAGGCAACCGCAGCGCTGATCAGTGCGCCGCTGAACATGCCGTGGGCGATGCGCTCGCGGAACATGCTCTTGGCCGCGAACTCGGCGTCCAGGTGCACGGGGTTGTGGTCACCGGACATGGCGGCGAACAGCTGGATGTCGCGTTCTTCCACCGATTTTTCATAGCTGGCTTTCTGGCCGACTTCGAGGGCTTCGTAGGGCGTGTTGGTGACCTGGGTCATCAGGGCTTCCTTGGAGGGACGAGGTGGTGCACATCATTCGCTGCGGGCAGGGCGGCCAAGGGCCAGTGCCTGCTCCAGCCAGGCAATGATGTCGTGGGTGACCTCGTCGCGATTGGTTTCGTTGAGCACTTCGTGGCGTGCCTGCGGGTAGACGCGCAATTGTACATGGCGATTGCCGGTCGCGCGCAGGGCGTTGGCCAGGTGGGTGAGACGCTTGCCAGCGCTGACCGGATCACATTCGCCGCCGATCACCAGCATTGGCAGGTTCGGATCGATCTGCGCCAGATGGCGCGGTTGGCTGATCTGTGCCAGGCCTTGCAGCAGGTCGAGCCACAGCTGGTTGCTGCAACGAAAGCCGCACAGCGGGTCGTCGACGTAGGCGTCGACCTCGGCCGGGTCGCGGCTGAGCCAGTCGAACGCCGTGCGGTTGGGTTTGAAGGCCTTGTTGAACGAGCCGAACGACAGCCAGTCGATCAGCGCGCTCTTGCCCTCCACCCCCTGGCGCCAGGCCTCCAGGCGGGCGATCAGGCGTGCTGCGCGATAGAGCGCAGCCGGCTGGAAGTTCGAGCCGCTGAGCACCGCCCCATGCAGGCTGCCACTGTGGTGCAGCAGGTACGCCTGAGCGATGTAGCTGCCCATGCTGTGGCCGAACAGGAACAGCGGCGTGCCGGGGAACTGCTGGCCGATGTGCTGGCTGAGCAGGCCCAGGTCGTTGACCACCGTGTTCCAGCCGTGGTGGTGGGCGAACAGGCCGAGGCTACCTAGCTCTGCGGTGCGGCCGTGGCCACGTAGATCAGGGGCGAACAGGGCAAAGCCGGCATCGTTCAGCGCATGGCCCAGGCGCCGGTAGCGCCCGGCGTGCTCGGCCATGCCATGGGCCAGCAGCACCACGGCCTTGACCGGCGTCTGCGGCAGCCACTGGTGGACGTACAGACTGCAGTGCTCGCTGGCGGGCAGCCAGAAGGCGTCGTGGGCCATGGAAAATCCTTTGTGCACGGGATTGAGCTCAGTGTATGCACAATGACCAGGATTGCAGCAGGGGCACAAATAAGATTCACAATGTTAATGGCAGGCCTTGGCGTATTTGCCACCTCCGGCTTACCTGCTAACGTCGGCTCAACGCCTTTTTGCCGTTGGGCAATCAGGTCATGGACGGTTCAGGCTGAGGAACAACAATAAATGCAAGCCGACTTCTGGAATGACAAGCGCCCGGCGGGCGTGCCGTCCACCATAGACATCACTGCTTACAAATCCGTCGTCGAAGTGTTCGAGCGTTCCTGCAAGCGCTTCGCCGACCGCCCGGCGTTCAGCAACCTCGGCGTCACCCTCAGTTACGCCGAGCTGGAGCGCCATTCGGCGGCCTTTGCGGCCTGGTTGCAACAGCACACCGACCTCAAGCCCGGTGATCGCATCGCCGTGCAGATGCCCAATGTCCTGCAATACCCCATCGCCGTCTTCGGCGCGATGCGCGCCGGGCTGATCGTGGTCAACACCAACCCGCTGTACACCGAGCGCGAGATGCGCCACCAGTTCAAGGATTCCGGCGCCCGTGCGCTGGTGTACCTGAACATGTTCGGCCAGCGCGTGCAGACGGTGCTGCCCGACACCGGCATCGAATACCTGATCGAGGCGAAGATGGGCGACCTGCTGCCGGCCGCCAAGGGCTGGCTGGTCAACACGGTGGTCGACAAGCTGAAGAAGATGGTGCCGGCCTACCGCCTGCCCCAGGCCGTGTCGTTCAAGCAGGTACTGCGCGAGGGCCGTGAACTCACGTACAAGCCGGTGGTGCAGACGCTCGAGGATGTCGCCGTATTGCAATACACCGGCGGCACCACGGGGCTGGCCAAGGGCGCGATGCTCACCCACGGCAACCTGGTCGCCAACATGCTGCAGGTGCTGGCCTGCTTCGCCCAGCACGGGCCCGACGGCCAGCCGCTGATCAAGGAAGGGCAGGAGGTGATGATCGCGCCGCTGCCGCTCTATCACATCTATGCCTTCACTGCGAATTGCATGTGCATGATGGTCACGGGCAATCACAACGTACTGATCACCAATCCGCGCGACATTCCGGGCTTCATCAAGGAGCTGGGCAAGTGGCGCTTTTCGGCATTGCTGGGCTTGAACACCCTGTTCGTCGCGCTGATGGACAACCCGGGCTTCAAGTCGCTGGATTTCTCGGCGCTGAAGGTCACCAACTCCGGCGGCACAGCGTTGGTCAAGGCCACCGCCGAGCGCTGGGAGAGCCTGACCGGCTGTCGCATCGTCGAGGGTTACGGCCTGACCGAAACCTCACCGGTGGCGAGCACCAACCCCTACGGGCAACTGGCGCGGCTGGGTACGGTGGGCATCCCGGTGGTCGGCACCGCGTTCAAGGTCATCGACGACGACGGCAACGAGATGCCGCTGGGCGAACGCGGCGAGCTGTGCATCAAGGGGCCGCAGGTCATGAAGGGCTATTGGCAACAGCCGGAGGCGACAGCCCAGGCGCTGGATGCCGACGGCTGGTTCAAGACCGGTGACATCGCGGTGATCGACCCGGACGGCTTCACCCGCATCGTCGACCGCAAGAAGGACATGATCATCGTCTCGGGCTTCAACGTGTATCCCAACGAGATCGAGGACGTGGTCATGGGCCACCCGCAGGTGGCCAGTTGCGCGGTGATCGGCGTGCCCGACGAACGCTCCGGCGAAGCGGTAAAACTGTTCGTGGTTCCTCGGGCGGGCGGTGTCAGCGTCGAGGAGCTCAAGACCTTCTGCAAGGCCAACTTCACCGGCTACAAGGTGCCCAAGCACATCGTGCTGCGCGATTCACTGCCCATGACGCCGGTAGGCAAGATCCTGCGTCGGGAGTTGCGCGACATCGCCTGAAATCCAGCGCATCTGTGGGAGCAATTGTCTTGCTCAGAATTTAAAGTCCAGCCCAATCCCTGTGGGAGCGGGTTTGTCCCGCGATCGGGCGCGAAGCGGCCGTAGAACCTGGCACCGAGATTTATCAGGACGATCTCGACTGCCTGGCTTGCGGCCGCTTCGCGCCCGATCGCGGGACAAGCCCGCTCCTACAGGGACCGAGTCGACTGCCGCACGCACCGCAATGCGACATTTTGATTAAATACTCTAGAAATGACTTATAGAGTTCATTGAGTCACTTTGGTGACTATTGAGGCTTGCTAAGCCCTCTAGGCGACCCCAGGCAAAGCTGTTACTCTCGGCGCGCTTTCAGATGATGCGGTTTGCAATGAATCCCTTCATCTCATATCAATAATAAACGCATCGACGCGTGAAGAATTCGCTGTTGCTAAAGGAGTGGGCTTCCATGATCGAACATTTTTGGAAGGATAAATACCCAGCCGGAATTACGGCGGAAATCAATCCTGACGAATTCCCCAACATCCAGGCCGTACTGAAGCAATCCTGCCATCGCTTCGCCGACAAACCGGCGTTCAGCAACCTCGGCAAGACCCTCACCTACGGCGAGCTGTATACCCTGTCCGGCGCTTTCGCGGCCTGGCTGCAACAGCACACCGACCTCAAGCCCGGCGATCGCATCGCCGTGCAACTGCCCAATGTACTGCAATATCCCGTCGCTGTGTTCGGTGCCATGCGCGCCGGCCTAGTCGTGGTCAACACCAACCCGCTGTACACCGCGCGTGAACTCGAGCATCAGTTCACCGACTCCGGTGCCAAGGCCGTGGTGTGCCTGGCCAACATGGCGCACCTGGTCGAGAAGGTCCTGCCCAAGACCCAGGTCAAGCATGTCATCGTCACCGAGGTGGCCGACCTGCTGCCACCGCTCAAGCGCGTGCTGATCAACAGCGTCATCAAGTATGTGAAGAAGATGGTGCCGGCCTACAGCCTGCCCCAGGCGGTGCGCTTCAACGACGCACTGGCCAAGGGCCGCGGCCAGCCGGTCATCGAGGCCAGCCCGCAAGCCAATGACGTGGCTGTGCTGCAATACACCGGCGGCACTACGGGTGTGGCCAAGGGCGCGATGCTGACCCACCGCAATCTGGTCTCCAACATGCTGCAGTGCCGCGCCTTGATGGGCTCGAACCTGCAGGAAGGCTCCGAGATCATCATCACGCCGCTGCCGCTGTACCACATCTATGCGTTCACCTTCCATTGCATGGCCATGATGCTGATCGGCAACCACAACGTGCTGATCAGCAACCCGCGCGACCTGCCGGCGATGGTCAAGGAACTGGGCAAGTGGAAGTTCAGCGGTTTCGTCGGGCTGAACACCCTGTTCGTCGCCCTGTGCAACAACGAAACCTTCCGCAGCCTGGACTTCTCGGCGCTGAAGGTGACGCTTTCCGGTGGCATGGCCCTGCAACTGAGCGTGGCCGAGCGCTGGAAGGCGGTCACCGGCTGCGCCATCTGCGAAGGCTACGGCATGACCGAGACCAGCCCGGTGGCGGCGGTCAACCCGTCCGAAGCCAACCAGATCGGCACCATCGGTATCCCGGTGCCGTCCACCCTGTGCAAGGTCATCGACGACAGCGGCCAGGAACTGCCGCTGGGAGAAGTCGGTGAGCTGTGCATCAAGGGCCCGCAGGTGATGAAGGGCTACTGGCAGCGCGAAGACGCCACCGCCGAGATCCTCGACAGCGAAGGCTGGCTGAAGACCGGCGACATCGCGGTGATTCAGCCCGACGGCTACATGCGCATCGTCGACCGCAAGAAGGACATGATCCTGGTCTCGGGCTTCAACGTGTACCCCAACGAGCTGGAAGACGTGCTGGTCGCCCTGCCGGGCGTGCTGCAGTGTGCCGCGATCGGCGTGCCGGACGAGAAGTCGGGCGAGGTGATCAAGATGTTCATCGTCGCCAAGCCGGGTGTCACGCTGACCAAGGAGCAGGTGATGGAGCACATGCGTGCCAATGTCACCGGCTACAAGGTGCCGCGTTTCATCGAATTCCGCGATGCCCTGCCGACCACCAACGTCGGCAAGATCCTGCGTCGTGAGCTGCGCGACGAAGAGATGAAGAAGCTGGGGCTGAAGAAGATCGCCTGATTCACACCGGCCCGCTCCTGCAAGAGCGGGCCGGTGTTGGTTTCAGCGCAACTTTTCCAGCATCTGGTAGTACCACATCCCCACCGATAGCAGCGGATTGCCCAGCAAATCCCCCATCGGCACCTTGATGTGCTTGCATGCGGCGAACGTGTCGAACTTCTCCAGCGTCCCGGTCAATGCCTCGGCCATGATCTCGCCCATGATGTGGCTGGTCGCGATGCCATGCCCGGAGTAACCCTGGCAGTACCAGACGTTGTCCGACAGCTTGCCCAGCTGTGGGATGCGGTTGACCACGATGCCCATGGCGCAGCTCCACTTGAATTCGATCGGCACGCCCTTGAGCGCCGGAAAGGTGCGCTCGATGCAAGGGCGCAGCTCGGCTTCGATGTCCCGCGAATCACGCCCCGAATAGTTGGCGCCACCTCCGAACAGCAGGCGCTTGTCTGCGGTCAGGCGGTAGTAGTCGAGCACGAAGCGACAGTCGTACACCGCCAGGTCCTCGGGGTTGATCTGCTCGGCCAGCTCGCCCAGCGGCGCGGTGGTGACGATTCCGCCCATGGCCGGGAAGATCTTGCCCTTGAGCTGGCGCTGCTCGAGCTTGTGGTACACATCGCCCGCCAACAGGATCTGGCGCGCCTCGATCCGGCCATTGGCGGTGACCACTGCCGGGCTCGGGCCGTGGACGATATCCAGCACTTCCGAATTTTCGAAGACCAGCGCGCCGAGGCTGTGCGCAGCCCGCGCCTCGCCCAGGCACAGATTGAGCGGATGCAGGTGCAGGTTGCGCGTGTTCTTCAGTGCCCCGAGATACAGCGGGCTCTGCAGATGGCGCGAGATGCCCTGGCGGTCGAGCAGTTGCACCTGGTCGCCCATGCCACGGCGCTGGGCCTCGGCTTCGAAGGCGCGCAGTTCCTCCAGGTGCGACGGCTTCATTGCGGCATGCAGGTGGCCGCGCTTGAGGTCGCACTGGATGCCGTAACGCGCCACGCGCTGCTCGATGATCTGGTGCCCGCGCCAGCGCAGGTGCCAGATGAAATCGTCCACCTCCCTGCCGAGCCGGTCACGCATCTGCGTGCGCATGGCCTCGTCGCCGGACAGGCTGCCAGTCACCTGGCCACCATTGCGCCCGCTGGCGCCCCAGCCGATGCGGTTGGTCTCGACGATGGCGACCTTCAGGCCGCGCTCGGCCAGCTCCACGGCGGTGGCGACGCCGGTGAAGCCGCCACCGATGATCGCCACATCAACCTGCTCGGTGCCGTTGAGCGTCGGGTACTCGGTCCGATCGTTGAGGGTGGCGCTGTAGTAGGACGGTGCGCGCTGGGCCGGGCCGTTGTTCAGTGCTGCGTTCATGGGATGTTCCTTGTTCTGAATAGGGTAGGGCTCAGGCCTGGTGCAGGTACCAGCGCCAGTCCTGTTCGCTGACTTCGGCCATGAACTGGCGGTATTCGGCGCGTTTGACCTTCAGGTATACCCCGAGGAACGCATCGCCCAGCGCTTCGCGAGCCCAAACCGAGTGCTCCAGTGCATCGAGGGCGGTGAGCCAGTCGGTGGGCAGGTGCTCGGTGGCCTGGGCATAGCCGTTGCCCTCGACCGGAGCGCCAGGGTCCAGTTGTTCGCGAATGCCTTGGTGCGTGGCGGCGAGAATGGCCGCGGCAGCCAGATAAGGGTTGGCATCGGCGCCGCAGATACGGTGCTCGATGTGTCGGCTGGGTGCCGGGCCGCCGGGTACGCGCAGGCTCACGGTGCGGTTGTCGACACCCCAGGTCGGCGCCAGCGGCGCATAACTGTTGGCCTGGAAGCGGCGGAACGAGTTGGCGTTGGGGCAGAACAGCAGCAGCGAATCGCGCAGGTGGCGCAGCATGCCCGCCACGGCCTGGCGCAGCAGCGGCGTACCGGCCGGGTCTTCGCTGGCGAACAGGTTGCGGCCTTCGCTGTCAGCCAGGCTCAGGTGCATGTGCATGCCGGTGCCGGCGATCTGGGCGAAGGGCTTGGCCATGAAGCAGGCCTGCATGCCGTGGGCATGGGCCACGCCCTTGACCAGGCGCTTGTAGCGCACGGCCTGGTCCATCGCTGCCAGCGCATCGCCGTGTTCCAGGGTGATTTCCACCTGGCCGGGGGCATACTCGGAAATCGCCGTGCGTGCCGGAATACCCTGGGCCTTGCAGGCGGCATACAGGTCGGCGAGGAAGGGCTCGATCTGTTCCAGCTCACGCAGGCCATAAACCTGTGTGCTGCGTGGTCGGCCGCCGTCGCTGTCGAGCGCCGGTTGCGGGCGGCCCTGGGCATCGCGCTGCTGGTCGAGCAGGTAGAACTCCAGCTCGCAGGCCATCACCGGGTGATAACCGTCGGCCTTCAGGGCCTCGATGGTGCGCAGCAGGACATGGCGCGGGTCGGCAATGCTGGCGGGCAGGCCTTCGCTGGGGTGCATGCTGACCTGCACCGCGGCGGTCGGCACCCGGCGCCAGGGCAGGCGTACCAGGCTGCCGTCCAGGGGGTAGGCGCGGCAGTCGATGTCACCGACATCCCAGACCAGGCCCGAGTTTTCCACATCGTCGCCATTGAGGGTCAGGCCAAGGATGGTGCTGGGCAGCGGCCGGCCGCTTTCATACACCGCCATCAGCTCGTCACGGTGCAGCAGCTTGCCGCGCGGCACGCCGTTGGCGTCGAGGATGAACAGTTCGATCAGGTCGATGTCGGGGTTTTCGGCCAGGAAACGGCGGGCTTGCTCGGGGTTGGCAAAGTGCATGGGGGCTCGCTCGCGCCCCTGTCGTTCAGGGGCGCACAAGACCACCGCGGGTTGGCGCGGTGCGTCGGACGGATTCAGGCAGCCGCAGGGCTGCGGTAGGCGTCAATGGACAGCGAGCGAGGTATCCGGCGGGCGAGCATGGCGGCAGTGCCACAGGGCCCAGAAGGCGAGGATGACGTGGACCAGCGGATTTTCACCGGCGCGGGCCCTGACCTTCGGCAGCGAAGGGCGTGACAGCGGGGGCGCGGTGATCGGGTCGGGAATCATGCCCTGGATACTCACATGGTGGGTAAGGTTGATTAAAGCAGTGAATGGCGACGTTCACTCCAGAGCTGGCTAAACATTTGCGCCGATTGGGGAGTGGATTTCAGAGTAGTCCTACGAGGTGTTCAGACCGTAATGGATAGGGGGCCACAGTCCAGAAGCCTGATGCTGATCATTTAATCCGGGGTAGTGATGGCTGACTTCTTTGCAATTGGCTTCATCTGCATTCTCGCGGTAGGCGTCGACTGGCTATTCCGGTCTAGCAGGCTCCGAGTGTTCATGTATCTGGTTTTCATGGCAGCAGCGATTACGAGTTGCACGAAACTGGGTGAGCACGAAAACCTGTTGTTCGACGGTTTGGTCTGGACCGTCTTTTTCACAGTGGCTGGCACACGACTGCTGTTCAAGCGTTCGCGGTATTTCGAACGGGATCGGGGCTGATCGGAAATTGCCGGGGTGCACGCTCGCGTAGGGGGTAACTGTCTTGTTCAAAATCTGACAGCCAGCTCAGTCCTTGTAGGAGCGGGCTCGCCCGCGAAGAGACCGGTACAGGCAGCAGAGAACCGGCAAATCTGCGACAATCGCGCATCCTCAAGAATGCCGATCATGCAAAAGCAGGCTCACCTGCATCATCAGAAAGCCCCATGACTGACCACGCCATCGACAAACTGCTGCAAAACCTCGACCACGCCATGATCGCCGACCGCCATCGCCTGCGGCGGCAACTGCACGAGCTGCGCAAGCGCCCCGACGAGGGCAAGCTGGCGCAGTGGGTGGAGAAGGTCCAGGCGTCCTGCGCCCAGGTCACCGCGCGCCAGCAGAGCGTGCCGAGCATCCGCTACGACGACAGCCTGCCCATCGCCGCCAAGCGCGACGAGATCAAGAAAGCCCTGGCCGAGCACCAGGTGCTGGTGATCGCCGGCGAAACCGGTTCGGGCAAGACCACCCAGTTGCCGAAGATCTGCCTGGAACTGGGCCGCGGCAGTCATGGCCTGATCGCCCATACCCAGCCACGCCGGATCGCCGCGCGCAGCGTGGCGACGCGGGTTGCCGAAGAGCTCGGCACACCCCTTGGGGCGCTGGTCGGTTACCAGGTGCGCTTCGAGGACCAGAGCGACTCCAACACCCTGGTCAAGCTGATGACCGACGGTATCCTGCTGGCCGAAACCCAGCACGACCGCTTCCTCGAACGCTACGACACGATCATCGTCGACGAAGCCCACGAGCGCAGCCTGAACATCGATTTCCTGCTCGGCTACCTCAAGACCCTGCTGCACCGGCGCCCCGACCTCAAGCTGATCATCACCTCGGCGACCATCGACCTGGAGCGTTTCTCCAAGCACTTCGATGGCGCGCCGATCATCGAGGTATCCGGCCGTACCTACCCGGTGGACACCTGGTACCGCCCGCTGACCAGCGAGCAGGACGAGGAGGGCAACCAGGTCGAGGACGACCTCACGGTCGACCAGGCGATCCTCGCCACGCTGGATGAAATCGCCCAGCACGAGCGCAGCCAGGGCAAGGGCCCGGGCGATGTGCTGGTGTTCCTGCCCGGCGAGCGTGAGATTCGCGATGCCGCCGAGATCCTGCGCAAGGCGCAGCTGCGCCACACCGAGATCCTGCCGTTGTACGCGCGCCTGACCCCGGCCGAGCAGCAGAAAATCTTCCAGTCCCACAGTGGCCGACGCGTGGTGCTGGCGACCAACGTTGCCGAAACCTCGCTGACCGTGCCGGGCATCCGCTACGTGATCGACAGCGGTACCGCGCGCATCAGCCGCTACAGCTACCGCGCCAAGGTCCAGCGCCTGCCCATCGAGGCGGTGTCGCAGGCCAGCGCCAACCAGCGTAAAGGCCGTTGCGGGCGGGTCGAGCCGGGTATCTGCATCCGTCTCTACAGCGAAGATGATTTCAACGGCCGCCCAGCGTTCACCGACCCCGAGATCCTGCGCACCAACCTGGCGGCGGTGATCCTGCAGATGCTGCACCTGCGCCTGGGCGAGATCGACGCGTTTCCGTTCATCGAGCCGCCGGATGGCAAGGCCATCAGCGACGGCTTCAACCTGTTGCAGGAGCTCTCGGCGGTCAACCGCGAGAACCAGCTCACCCCGCTGGGCCGCCAGTTGGCGCGCCTGCCGATCGACCCGCGGTTGGGCCGCATGCTGCTCGAAGGTGCCCGCCAGGGCAGCCTGCAGGAAGTGCTGATCGTCGCCAGTGCGCTGTCGGTACAAGACCCGCGCGAGCGTCCGCCGGAGCGCCAGCAGGCCGCTGACCAGGCGCACGCGCAGTGGAAAGATGTCGATTCGGACTTCGCCGCGCTGGTCAACCTGTGGCGCGGCTTCGAGGAGCAGCGCCAGGCGCTGACCGCCAACCCGCTGCGCAACTGGTGCCGCAAGAACTTCCTCAGCTACCTGCGCCTGCGCGAGTGGCGTGATGCGCATCGCCAGCTGTCGCTGATCTGCCGTGACCTGCAGCTGGCGGTGAACAAGGATGCCTCCGATTACCAGCGCATGCACAAGGCGATCCTCAGCGGCCTGCTCAGCCAGATCGGCCACAAGACCGAAGAGGGTGATTACCAGGGCGCGCGCCAGCGGCGCTTCTGGGTGCACCCTTCGTCCGGCATCGGCCGCAAGCGCCCGCAGTGGGTGATGGCGGCCGAGCTGGTGGAAACCACCAAGCTGTATGCGCGCATGGTCGCCAAGATCGAGCCGGACTGGATCGAGCCGCTGGCCGGGCACCTGATCAAGAAGAACCATTTCGAGCCGCACTGGGAGAAGAAGCGCGGGCAGGTGGTCGCCTATGAACAGATCACGCTGTATGGGTTGATCCTGGTCGGTCGACGCCCGGTGCACTTCGGTCCGATTGATCCGGTGACCTCGCGCGAGCTGTTCATCCGCGAGGGGCTGGTCGGTGGCGAGATCCAGTCCAGGGCCAAGTGCCTGTCGGCCAACAAGCGCCTGCTCGAGCAGCTCGATGAGCTGGAAGCCAAGGCCCGCCGTCGTGACATCCTGGCCGACGAAGAGACGCTGTACGCCTTCTACGAGGCGCGCCTGCCGGAAGAGATCCACCAGACCGCGACCTTCGACAGCTGGTATCGGATGAACAGCCAGAAGGACGCCAACCTGCTGATCATGCGCGAAGAGGACGTGCTCGCCCGTGAGGCCAGCGAAGTCACCGCCGCGCAGTACCCGGACCACCTGCAGGTGGGCGACCTGCGCCTGCCGTTGAGCTATCACTTCGAACCCAATCACCCGCGCGACGGTGTCACCGTCCGGGTGCCAGCGCCCTTGTTGCCGAACCTGCCGGGCGAACGCCTGGAGTGGCTGGTGCCGGGGCTGCTGGAGGCCAAGTGCGTGGCCCTGGTGCGCAATCTGCCCAAGGCCTTGCGCAAGAACTTCGTGCCGGTGCCGGACTTCGTCAAGGCGGCGTTGTCGCGCATGACCTTCGGCCAGGGCGCCTTGCCGCAGGCCCTGGGCCAGGAACTGTTGCGCATGACCGGCGCGCGCGTCTCGGACGAGGCGTGGGCCGAATCGGCGGGGCAGGTCGAAGGACACCTGCGCATGAACATCGAGGTGGTCGACGGCCAGGGCAAGTTCCTCGGCGAAGGCCGCGACCTGGCCGAGCTGACCGCGCGGTTCGCCGCTGCCAGCCAGGCCGCGCTGGCGTTGCCACGTAGCGAGAAAACCGAACAGCCGGTGCAGGCCAAGGCCTTCGCCCAGGTGGCGCAGACTGCCCAGCAGAAGATCGCCGGCCTTTCGCTGACGGTGTATCCAGCACTGGTGGAAGACAACGGCGCGGTGCGCGAGGGGCGTTTCTCGACCCAGGCCGAAGCCGAATTCCAGCACCGCCGCGCGCTGCAGCGCCTGTTGCTGCAACAGCTGGCCGAGCCTGCCAAGTTCCTGCGCGGCAAGCTGCCGGGGCTGACCGAGCTGGGGCTGCTGTACCGCGAGCTGGGCCGGGTCGAATCGCTGGTCGAGGATATCCTGCTGGCCAGCCTCGACAGCTGTGTGCTCGAAGGCGAGACGCCACTGCCGCGCGACGGCGCCGCGCTGGCCTCGCTCGCTGAACGCAAGCGTGGCGACTGGACCGAGCATGCCGAGCGGCTGGCACGCCAGACCCTGGAAGTGCTCAAGCTGTGGCATGGCCTGCAGAAGCGCTTCAAGGGCAAGATCGACCTGAGCCAGGCCGTGGCACTGAACGATATCAAGCAGCAACTGGGCAACCTGGTGTATCCAGGCTTCGTGCGCGAGACGCCGGCGCAGTGGTTCAAGGAACTGCCGCGCTATCTGAAGGCCATCGAGCTGCGCCTGGAGAAGCTGGGTTCGCAGGTGCAGAAGGACCGGGTCTGGAGCGGCGAGCTCGGCAACCTGTGGACGCAGTACACGACCCGCGCCGACAAGCATGCCCAGGAGGGCAAGCGTGACGCCGAACTGACCCTGTATCGCTGGTTGCTGGAGGAATACCGGGTGTCGCTGTTCGCGCAGCAGTTGGGGACGAAAGTGGCGGTTTCCGATAAGCGATTGAGCAAGCAGTGGAGTTTGGTGGAAGCCTAAATTCCCTGAGTTGTGGCAATATTGGTGCAATTTGGGCCGCGTTGCGGCCCATCGCATGACAACTCCGCTCTCACTTTGTGGGAGCGGGCTTGCCCCGCGATCGAGGGCGCAGCCCTCGCTGACGATCTCAAGTTGGCACTAAAGTGCCATTAATCACAGCCCATCCCGGCCAACGCCCGCCAGGCGCAGGCCACAGACCAGAGGAACGACCGTGCACAACGTCGTGATCAGCGGCACCGGCCTGTATACCCCGGCCCAGAGCATCTCCAACGAAGAACTGGTGGAATCCTTCAACACCTGGTCGCAACAGTTCAACGCAGACAACGCCGCCGCCATCGAGCGTGGCGAGGTCGAGCCGGCGCCGCTGTCCGACGCGGCGTTCATCGAAAAGGCGTCGGGCATCAAGAGCCGCTTCGTCATGGACAAGGTCGGCATCCTCGACCCGCAGCGCATGAAGCCACGCCTGCCCGAGCGCTCCAATGACGAGTACTCCATTCTTTGCGAAATGGCCGTGGCTGCAGCCCGCCAGGCGCTGGAGCGCGCCGGTCGTACCGCTGCCGACGTCGATGGGGTGATCGTCGCCTGTTCCAACCTGCAGCGCGCCTATCCTGCGATCGCCATCGAGGTGCAGCAGGCCTTGGGCATCCAGGGCTTTGGTTTCGACATGAACGTGGCCTGCTCCTCGGCCACCTTCGGCATCCAGAACGCCGCCAACAGCATCCAGCTCGGCCAGGCCCGGGCGATCCTGATGGTCAACCCGGAGATCTGCACCGGCCACCTGAACTTCCGTGACCGCGACAGCCACTTCATCTTTGGTGATGCCGCCACTGCCGTGTTGCTTGAGCGCGCCGACCAGGCGACATCGAAGCATCAGTTCGACATCGTCAGCACCAAGCTGCTGACCTCGTTCTCCAACAACATCCGCAACAACTTCGGCTTCCTCAACCGTGCGGCGGAGGAGGGTGAAGGCACCCGCGACAAGCTGTTCGTGCAGGAAGGACGCAAGGTGTTCAAGGAAGTCTGCCCGATGGTCGCCGAGCTGATCGGCAAGCACCTGGCCGAGAACGACCTGCAGCCTTCCGACGTCAAGCGCTTCTGGCTGCACCAGGCCAACCTGAGCATGAACCACCTGATCGTCAAGAAGCTGCTGGGGCGTGAGGTGAGCGAGCAGGAGGCACCGGTGATTCTCGACCGTTATGCCAACACCAGTTCGGCCGGCTCGGTGATTGCCTTCCACCTGTACCAGGATGACCTGGAGAGAGGATCGGTGGCGGTGCTGAGCTCGTTCGGGGCGGGGTATTCGATTGGTAGTGTGATTCTGCGCAAGCGCTGATAACGGCTGCGGCCTTTTCGCGGGCAAGCCCGCTCCCACAGGTACACTACTGCCCTTAAGGGCTGTCGTATATCTGTGGGAGCGGGCTTGCCCGCGAAAAGGCCGCCGTCGTTATCAGCAGACGAAAAAAAGCGGGAAGCGCCGGATGGGGTCGGCACTTCCCGCTGAGCTACGCAGGGGAGCGTTCTTTTAGAACTTGGCTTCCAGGTCGACCTGCAGGGTGTCGACGTCCGCGTCGGTGTTCGGCAGCTGCGAACGGTCGGTCTTGGCCATCAGGTAAGCCGCGCCGACAGCGAAGTTCTTGTCGATTTCGTAACCGACCTTGAACTTGTGACCACGGTTACCGGTGAAGCCGTTGCCGAAGTCGGAGTCGGTGAAGGCGCTGACCACAGCGTTGCGCTGTACGTCGCGGTAGTTGTAGTCCAGGCTCCAGGCGCCGAGCTTGGTCTTCACACCCGCCAGCCAGGCCTTGTCTTCGCCGTCAGTGCTGTCGGTGTTCTTCACGTACTGACCGTAGGCGGCCAGCGGGATGGCGAAGCCGGTGAAGTCGATCTGACCGAAGCCTTCCACCAGGTTGAACTCGGTGGTGGTGTTGCCGAACTGACGCAGAGCGGCAGATTCCTTGTCGTTGTCGTAGCCGTAGATGCTGCCGCCAACGGTGACCTTGAGGGTATCAGCCGGTGCGAAGCGAGCACCCAACTGGCCGTGGTACAGCTGGGCGTCGTGCTTGAACTGCACGCCGTCGCCGTCGACGTTGTCCTTGAGGGTGTACTGACCGGCGCTACCGAACAGCTCGGCGCCGCCCAGGTTGGTCTTGTAGGTGACAGCCACACCTTCAGGGTTCAGGTCGCTATCCCAGATGATGTCGCCCATGCTCACCCAAGGCTGTTGCATCTTGCCGCCGATCAGGTGCAGGTTCGGGATGGCGGTCGGGTGCCAGTCGAGGTAGGCCAGGTCGACCCACAGCGATTTCTTTTCGAAGTAGTTGTCCAGGCTCTGGTTGGTCGAACGGCCATCGGCGCTGCTGCCGGTGGCGATACGCACGCCAGCGTCGACCTGCGGGTTGATTTCGCTGTAGAAGCCGACGCGGGCACGGACGCGCTCGCGGTCCTGGTTGCCGCTGCCGCTGCGTGGGTTGTCGACGTTGACGTCTTCGTAACGCAGGCGCACGTCACCCTTGATCTGGGTCTTGGCGGCCCATGCCACTTTCTGTTCGAAGGAGCTCAGGCGCTCGGACTGTGCCTTCTGGTCGGCCTTTTCCTTGGTTTCTTTTGCCAGATCGGCCTGCAGTTCGCTGTACTGCGCCTGGTTGATCGAGCCGTTGGCGCGGAGCATTTCGAGCAGCTTGGCGTCGACTGCAGCACTGGCCGGGGCGCTCAGGGCCAGCATCATGCCGGTGAGGCTAACTCCGGTAAGTGTAGAAACAAGACGCATAAGGTTCTCCCTATTGGAAAAGTATGGGGAGGCTTTTGTGCGCCCACCCCCAAGTTGGCATGTCTCCGGAAAAGGCCTGACTAGACAGGTTCTCGGCATCCGAAAAACAGGCGCAAGTATTGCGAGGGGGGATTACAGAATAATGTCTATTTAGTGGCACTGCTGTTAAGTAATTACTCACATGGTTATAAGAACAGTCATCGTCATTTGAGCGATCCGGCGCCTTTGGCGATACTGGCGACCTGTGTTCAGGGAGCCGACGTCGTGACCAGCCTCTACAGCCTTGCCCACCTGCGTGATCTGCCGGCACTGTCCTGGGACGCGCTGGTGCCTGCCGGCCAACCGTTCCTTAGCCATGCTTTTCTCAGTGCGCTGGAAGACAGCGGTAGCGTCAGCCGCCAGACCGGCTGGGCCGCCGAGCACCTGGTGCTGGAGCGTGACGGCGAGGTGCGGGCGTTACTGCCGGCCTACCGTAAATGGCATTCGTTTGGTGAATACGTGTTCGACC
This sequence comes from Pseudomonas sp. MNR3A, assembly GCF_009650575.1. Lineage (NCBI taxonomy): Bacteria > Pseudomonadati > Pseudomonadota > Gammaproteobacteria > Pseudomonadales > Pseudomonadaceae > Pseudomonas > Pseudomonas sp. MNR3A. The sequence continues at coordinate 28,204 of NZ_VZZS01000001.1, forward strand.
ATGGCTGGGCCGACGCCTGTGAGCGTGCGGGTATCGCCTATTACCCCAAGCTGCTCGGGGCAGTGCCGTTCAGCCCGGTCAGCGGGCCGCGCCTGCTGAGCGCGGATCCCGCCGACGCCCTGCTGCTGTTGCAGGCATTGCCGGAGTACCTGGTCAAGGGTGAGCTGTCCGGTGCGCACATCAACTTCACCGACAGCAGCCTGGACGAGCAGATGCTCGCCCAGCCGGGCTGGATGGAGCGCCTGGGCTGCCAGTTCCACTGGCGCAACCGTGGTTACCGGGACTTTCAGGACTTTCTCGACACCCTCAGTTCGCGCAAGCGCAAGCAGATGCGCAAGGAGCGCGAACAGGTGGCCGGGCAGGGCATCGACTTCCAGTGGCTGCGTGGCGATGAGCTTGACCAGGCGCGTTGGGATTTCGTCTACCGCTGCTATGCCAACACCTATGCGGTGCGGCGACGTGCGCCCTACCTGACCCGCGAGTTCTTCAGCCTGTTGGCCGAGCGCATGCCCGAGGCGCTGCGGGTGGTGGTCGCACGGCAGAACGGCCGCGACGTGGCCATGGCCTTGAGCCTGGTCGGAGGCGACAGTTTCTATGGTCGCTACTGGGGCTGCCTGGACGAATTCGACCGCCTGCATTTCGAGACCTGCTTCTACCAGGGCATGGATTATGCGATTGCCGAAGGGTTGCAGCGGTTCGACGCCGGGGCCCAGGGGGAGCACAAGCTGATTCGCGGATTCGAGCCGGTGCTGACGCGCTCGTGGCACTACTTGCGCCATCCGGGGCTGCGGCGGGCGGTGGATGAGTTCCTGGCCCAGGAGCGAGACGGGGTAAAGGAGTATGCGCTGCAGGCGCGGGAGATGCTGCCGTATCGGCGGGGTTGAGTGGGGTTTGTGCCGGCCCTATCGCGGGGCAAGCCCGCTCCCACAGGTACCGCGTTGCACTGACGGACAGCGCGGTACCTGTGGGAGCGGGTTTACCCGCGAAAAGACCCTTGAGGCGATATCAATCGACTCCGACGAACCCGCCCGTCTGGTGATGCCACAACCGGGCGTACAACCCCTGCTGAGCCAGCAGCTCGGCATGGCTGCCGCTCTCGACGATACGCCCCTTCTCCAGCACCACCAGCCGATCCATCCGGGCGATGGTCGACAGGCGGTGTGCGATGGCGATCACAGTCTTGCCCTGCATCAGGGTTTCCAGGCTCTCCTGGATCGCCGCCTCGACTTCCGAGTCCAGCGCCGAGGTTGCCTCATCCATGATCAGGATCGGCGCATTCTTCAGCAGCACGCGGGCAATGGCGATGCGCTGGCGCTGGCCGCCGGAGAGCTTGACCCCACGCTCGCCCACATGGGCGTCGAAGCCGGTGCGGCCCTGGGCGTCGGACAACTGCGGGATGAACTCGTCAGCCCGGGCGCGGCGCACCGCCTCCCAGACTTCCTCGTCGCTTGCGTCCGGCCGGCCATACAGCAGGTTGTCGCGGATCGAGCGGTGCAGCAGCGAGGTGTCCTGGGTGATCATGCCGATCTGCGCACGCAGGCTGGCCTGGTTGACCTGGGCGATATCCTGGCCATCGATGAGGATGCGTCCGCCCTGCACGTCGTACAGGCGCAGCAGCAGGTTGACGAGCGTGGACTTGCCCGCGCCGGACGGGCCGATCAGGCCGATCTTCTCGCCCGGGCGAATATCCAGGTTCAGCCCATCGATGACCTTGCCACCCTTGCCGTAGTGGAAGTCCACATCGTCGAAGCGCACACCACCACGGCTTACTTTCAATGCTGGGGCATTGGGCGTGTCGGTGACCGAAACCGGCTGGGCGATGGTCTGCAGGCCATCCTGGACCATGCCGATGTTCTCGAAGATGCCGTTGACCACCCACATGATCCAACCGGACATGTTGACGATACGGATCACCAGGCCCGTGGCCAGGGCTATGGCGCCGACGCTGATCAGCGACTGGCTCCACAACCACAGTGCCAGGCCAGTGGTGGCGACCACCAGCAGGCCGTTGAGGGTGGTGATGACCACATCCATGCTGGTGATGACCCGTGAAGCCAGTTGCGTCTTCTCGGTCTGCTCGCTGATCGCTTCGCGGGCGTACTGCTGTTCGTAGTCGGTGTGGGCGAACAGCTTGAGGGTGGCGATGTTGGTGTAGCCATCGACGATCCGCCCCATGAGCTTGGAGCGTGCGTCAGACGACACCACCGAGCGTTCCTTGACCCGTGGCACGAAGTAGTAGAGCGCGGCGATATAGCCGACGATCCATACCAGCAGCGGAATCATCAGGCGCCAGTCGGCCTCGGCGAACAGCACCAACGAGCTGATCGCGTAGATCAGCACGTGCCATAGCGCATCCACCGCCTGCACCGCCGAGTCGCGCAGCGAGTTGCCGGTCTGCATGATGCGCTGGGCGATGCGCCCGGCGAAGTCGCTCTGGAAGAAGTTCAGGCTCTGCTTGAGCACATAGGTGTGGTTCTGCCAGCGGATCAGGCTGGTCATCCCCGGGTTGATGGTCTGGTGCACCAGCAGGTCGTGCAGGCCGAAGAACACCGGCCGCAGCACCAGCACGACCACCAGCATCCAGATCAGCTCGGTGCTGTGCTCGCTGAAGAAGTTGATGTTGGGCGTGCCCTGGGCCAGGTCGATGATCCGGCTCAGGTAGCTGAACAACGCCACCTCGATCAGCGAGGCGACCAGGCCGACCACCAGCAAGGCGAGAAAGCTCGGCCAGACCTGACGCAGGTAGTACAGGTAGAACGGCCAGACCGTGCTCGGCGGCGCCTCGCTGGGCGCCTCACGGAAAATGTCGATCAGTTGCTCGAAGCGACGGTACAGCATGGAAACTCCTGTTGATCCCGCTCGCGGGCGGCTTCACATCCTGTGAGACCCGCGATCAGTCGATACGTTTGGCCGACTTGATGTAGACCGGATCGGCCGGTACATCGCGCATGCCTTTCTTGACGGTGGTGGGGGAGTTGACGATCTGGTCGACCACCTCCATGCCCTTGGTCACCTTGCCGAACACCGCGTAGCCACGGTCACGACCGGGGTTGAGGAAATCGTTGTCGGCCACGTTGATGAAGAACTGGCTGGTGGCCGAGTTCGGATCCGAGGTGCGCGCCATCGACAGCGTGCCACGGGTATTCTGCAGGCCGTTGCTGGCTTCGTTGCGAATCGGGTCCTTGGTGCTCTTCTGCACCATCTGATCGGTGAAGCCGCCGCCCTGGACCATGAAGCCCGGAATCACGCGGTGGAAGATGGTGTTGTTGTAGAAGCCGCTGTCGACGTACGCCAGGAAGTTCTTCGTGCTGATCGGCGCTTTTTCGGCGTTCAGTTCGATCTCCACCTGGCCGAAGCTGGTGTCCAGCAGCACGTGAGGGGTCTTGTCGGAGGCCATGACACTGGCGGCGAAGGCGAACGAGCAGGCGGTGAGCAGGAGTTTCTTCAGCATGGGCTCAATGATCCTTGAGAGGTGGATGCGGCTGCGAGAAAGCGCAGCAGGGTCTGGTTGAAGACCTCGGGTTGGTCCAGGGGCGTAGCGTGCCGCGAATCCTCGATGACCGCCAGTGTCGCGTGGGGCATCAGGGCAACGTAGCGTTCTTTCTGCTGTATCGGGGTGTAGTCGTGGTCGGCGGCGATCACCAGCGTCGGACACTGGATCTGCCCGATGCGTTCCTGCACGCCCCAGTCGACGATGGCGTCGAAACTTTTGAGATAAGCGCGCTTGTCATTGCGCGCCCAGCGCTCGGCCATCTTGCGGCGCAGTTCGCCTTGCTCGGGCTTGGGAAACAGGCGCGCGGCCAGGCCCTGGCCGACCGTCTCGACGCTGAGCAGGCGTGCCAGGCTCCAGCGCTTGGCCCACCAGATCCAGTGTTCGAGATTGTGGCGCTTGACCTCGGGGGCGCTGTTGACGATGCACAGGCTGCGCAGCCACTGCGGATGGTCGACGGCAAACTGAAAGCCGACCATGCCGCCCATGGACAAGCCCACGAAGTGCACCGGGCCGGTGTCCAGATGGTCGAGCAAGGCCAGTAAGTCTTCGCTGAAGGTCTTGATCTGGTAGCCGTGGCGAGGCTTGGCCGACTGGCCGTGGCCGCGGATGTCCATCAGGATCACCCGATAGTGACGGCTCAGCTCGGGGACCTGCAGTTCCCAGTCCTGGCTGCTCGAACCGAGGCCGTGCAGCAGTACCAAGGGCTCGCCCTGGCCATGTTCCTCATAGTGCAGCAGGCATCCGTCACGTTTGAAACAGGCCATGGGCGCGGTCCTCTCAGGCTTGCGGGGGGGCTGCGAAGGGCACGTCCAGTGGCGCGGTGTCGAAATTGCGCAGCAGCTCGATGAGGATCTGCGTGGCCGGACCCAAGGTCTTTTCCTTGCTCGAGTAAAGGTAGAACAGCGGGTGGCGACTGCCACCCTGATCGAGCGGCAGAGGCTTTAGCAGGCCCTCGCGCAGCTCGCGTTCGATCATGTGCCGGGGCAGCCAGGCAAAGCCCAGGCCACTGCCGACGAAGGTCGCCGCGGTGCCCAGGCTGCCGACGGTCCAGCGTTGTTCGGCGCCTAGCCAACCGACGTCGCGTGGCTGGCTGCGGCCAGAGTCGCGGATCACCACCTGCAACTGGCTTTCCAGGTCCTGGAACGTGATCTCTCGGCCCAGGCGGTGCAGGCTGTGCTCGGGGTGGGCGACGGCGACGAACTCCACCGCGCTCAGCTCGGCGCCCAGATAGCCGGGAATGTTGAAGCTGCTGATGGCAAGGTCGGCGATGCCTTCGTGCAGTACTTCCTCGACCCCGGACAGCACTTCTTCACGCAGGCGCACCCGGCAGCCGCGGCTTTGCGGCATGAAGGCGCTGAGCGCACGCACCAGGCGGGCGCTGGGGTAGGCGGCGTCGACCACCAGGCGCACTTCGGCCTCCCAGCCCTGTTCCATGTGGTGAGCCAGGTCTTCGAGCTGGCTGGCTTGCTTCACCAGTTGCCGCGAGCGACGCAGCAGCACGCTGCCGGCCTCGGTCAGTACTGCCTTGCGCCCGTCTATACGCAGCAGCGGCACACCCAGTTGCTCCTGCATGCGTGCCACGGTGTAGCTCACCGAGGATTGCGAGCGGTGCAGGGCTTCGGCGGCCTGGGCGAAGCCGCCGTGATCGACGACCGCCTGCAGGGTCCGCCACTGATCCAGGGTCACGCGCGGCGCTTTCATCTTCGGCTCCTGTTGTCCTAAGCTGCGCTCACTACAAGGAGAGCGCGAAATGAAGAAATGGTTTGCGGTACTGCTGACGTTCCTGCCCCTGAGCGCCATGGCCTATCCGATCGATGTGCAAAAGGAGATCGAAGGGGTCAAGCTCGACTACACCGCGTACGACACCGCCTACGACATCGGCAGCATCAGCCTGAACAACTATGGGCAGGTGCCGGCTGCCTGCAAGGTCACGATGCGCAACGGCCCGGAAGCGCCCAGGGTGCGTCGGGTCAATGTTCCGGCCGGCAAGAGCGTCGACGTCACTGCCAAGTTCAACCGGCAGATCATCAAGCTGCGCATCGACCTGAACTGCAAACCTGAATAAAACAGATTAATCGATAGATTGAACCCACTTTTTACGCTTTTTTATCGATAGGTCAAGCCTTAATCTCACCTCCATCGAATCGCAACCCTTTTTGCCGATGGAGGCACCCCATGTCCCGCGTACTGATCATCGAAAGCAGCGCCCGCCAGCAGGATTCCGTTTCCCGTCAACTGACCCGCGACTTCATCCAGCAGTGGCAAGCGGCGCATCCTGCCGACGAGATCAAGGTCCGCGACCTGGCGGTCAACCCGGTGCCGCACCTGGACGCCAACCTGCTCGGTGGCTGGATGAAGCCCGAAGAGCAGCGCAGCGCGGCTGAAATCGAAGCGCTGGCCCGTTCCAACGAGCTGACCGATGAGTTGCTGGCCGCCGACGTACTGGTGATGGCCGCGCCCATGTACAACTTCGCCATCCCCAGCACCCTCAAGGCCTGGCTCGACCATGTGCTGCGTGCCGGCATCACCTTCAAGTACACCCCGACCGGGCCGCAGGGGCTGCTCAACGGCAAGCGTGCGATCGTCCTGACCGCCCGTGGCGGCATCCATACCGGCGCTACCAGCGATCACCAGGAACCCTACCTGCGCCAGGTGATGGCCTTCATCGGTATCCACGAGGTGAACTTCATTCACGCCGAGGGCCTGAACATGAGTGGCGATTTCCACGAGAAAGGCCTGAACCAGGCCAAGGCGAAGCTGGCCGCAGTGGCTTGAAGCGCGAGGCATCCACGAATTCCCAACCCTGACACCTGTTGCTCCTTTGGGTGTATGTGCCCGGTCATGCGAATGACCGGGCTTTTTTTTGCGCGCAAGGCTCAGTGCAGATCCGCAACTTCCCTGCGCTGCTGCGCCATCTCCATGAAGGCGCTCATCGCCGAAGTCGGCAGCGAATCCTGGCGACGGATGAATACCGTGGACACGCGGGAGAATTCCGCTGGCAGTTCATGGCAGCGAATTGCATGGCGCACGCTGCAGTTCTGCGTCACCGACCTGGGCAACAGGGTCACGCCCATTCCGGCCGACACGCAGGTAAGGATGCCATCCAGGGTGCCCATCTCCATGATCTGGTTGGGCACCAGGCCAACCCGGTAGAACCAGTTCTCCAAGGTAGAGCGGTAGAAGCAGCCGCTGCGAAACACCAGCACTGTCTGCGAGGGCATTCGCGCCATCAAGCTGTCGAGCGAATCGAACTGGTCGCTGCTGACCAGCACCAGTTCCTCGCAGAACACCTCTTGCTGGGCAAGCATCGGATTCTGGTGAAACCCTCCGACGAAAGCGCCATCGATCCGGTGGGACTCGATGGCCTTGATCAGTTCGGCAGTGGTGCCGGTAAGCAGCGACAGTTGCACATCGGGATGCTGCTCGCGGTAGCGGGTGAGGATGTTCGGCAGGCGAATGGCGGCGGTGGTCTCCATCGAGCCCAGGCGCAGCGGGCCGTTGGGGACACCGGTATCGAGCATGGCGCTGCGGCTTTCTTCGGTCAGTTGCAGGATGCGCCGGGCATACCCGAGAAACGTCTCGCCCGCGGCCGTGAGCACGACGCCGGACTTTCTGCGGATGAACAGCTCGCGGTTGAGCTCCGCCTCGAGCTCCTTGATGCGCATGGTCACGTTGGATTGCACGGTGTTGATCCTGACCGCAGCCGCAGTAAAACTGCCCAGGTCGGCCACGGCGCAGAAAATCTTCAACTGGCGCATTTCCATGAGGTCTACCTATCACTGATTATGATTGATGGCATGTTTATGCATCATTTCATGCACGGTTATCCAGTGGCTTGGAGGCAACCGGTCCCGTCTGCTGCTTCACGATCAGTGATGGAACTCATCATTTATCATCATTTGTGAAAATCCATGGGTGCGCTTAAGGTCAACCCTGGGCTCGCTCCACGCCAACGGACACGCGCGCCCGCCATGAGCCCCCGCCGTCGCCTGCGCTGCGATGAGCAATCCATGATGAGCAACCTCCATGACCACTGACATCCAGGCTTTGCTGAACATCCGTTTCCCCATCATCCAGGCGCCCATGGCGGGCGTTTCTACGCCAGCGCTGGCGGCGGCGGTATCGAATGCGGGTGGTTTGGGGTCGATCGCGATGGGCGCGTGCTCGGTCGACCAGGCTCGCCAGTCCATACGCGAAACCTTCGCGCTGACCCGAGCATCGTTCAACGTGAATCTGTTCTGCCACCGCCCTGCACTGCGAGATGACGTGCGCGAGGATGCCTGGCTGCAAGCGCTCGAAGCGCGCTTTGCCGAGTTTCACGCCCAGCCGCCGAAGGGCCTGCGGGAAATCTATCGCTCGTTCGTCGAAGACCCCGAGATGCTGCAGATGCTGCTGGAAGAAAAGCCGGCAGTGGTGAGCTTTCATTTCGGCCTGCCGCCGCAGTCGTTCATCGAGGCGCTCAAGGCGGCCGGTATCGTGCTGCTGGCCTGCGTGACCAATGTGGAAGAGGCGCTGCAGGTACAGCGAGCCGGGGTCGATGCACTGATCGCCCAGGGTTACGAAGCGGGCGGCCACCGGGGGATCTTCGACCAAGATCATGATGATCGATTGAGCACCCTGGCACTCGTACGCCTGCTGGCTGATCACGTTCAACTGCCGATCATCGCGGCCGGCGGGATCATGGACGGCGCAGACATCGCCAACGCGTTCGCGCAGGGCGCCTGTGCGGCGCAGTTGGGTACAGCGTTCTTGCTATGCCCGGAGTCGGCGACCAACGCGGCCTATCGTGAGGCGCTGACCGGGCCACGGGCGCGGCAGACGCAGATCACCAGTGCAATTTCCGGACGGCCTGCGCGGGGTATGGTCAACCGCGCGTTCGAGGTGAAGAGCGCTGCGGGCGTGCCGGATTATCCCCGCGCCTACGATGCCAACAAGGCGCTCAATAGCGCGGCGACTGCCCAGGGTTGCAGCGACTTCGCCGCACAATGGGCCGGTACCGGCGCCTATCGGGCGCGGGCCATGCCGGCAGCGCAGCTGGTCGAAGTGCTGATGGCCGAGCTCGACGCGCAGCGCTGACAGGCAAGATCTTGCCAAAAGGCTGTGGTGGAACTGTCTTGTTCAAAATCTAAAGACCAGCCCAATCCCTGTAGGAGCGGGCTTGCCCGCGAAAAGGTCGCCGCGGTGGATGGCACCGGCTCCGCCGGTGTTCGCGGGCAAGCCCGCTCCTACAAAGGCGCTGTGGCACTCACGGATGTGAGTTGTGGGAGCGGGCTGGTCCCGCGAACACCGGCACAGCCGGTGCCATCCACCGCCGCATCTTCATCTTCCCCCTGGTTGCCCAGAACACCCCGTACCCGCTAAGGTCGCCGCCTTGATCCACGAGAGGCAACCATGGGCTACCTGATTATCGTCGCGCTGATCCAGGCGTTTTCCTTCAGCCTGATCGGCGAATACCTGGCCGGCCATGTCGACAGCTACTTCGCCGTGCTGGCGCGGGTACTGCTGGCAGGGCTGGTGTTCCTGCCGCTGACCCGCTGGCGCCAGGTCGAACCGCGCTTCATGCGCTCGATGCTGCTGATCGGCGCGCTGCAGTACGGCATCACCTATGTCTGCCTGTACCTGAGCTTTCGCGTGCTCACCGTGCCTGAAGTGCTGCTGTTCACCATCCTCACCCCGTTGCACGTCACCCTCATCGAAGATGCACTGAACCGCCGCTTCAACCCTTGGGCGCTGCTCGCGGCGCTGGTCGCGGTGGCCGGCGCAGCGGTGATCCGCTTCGACAGCATCAGCGGCGAGTTCTTCATGGGCTTCCTGCTCCTGCAACTGGCCAACTTCACTTACGCCGCCGGGCAGGTCCTCTACCGTCACCTGATCGCCCGCCACCCCAGCGACCTGCCGCACTACAAGCGCTTTGGCTACTTCTACCTGGGCGCGCTGGTCGTCGTGCTGCCGGCCTTCCTGCTGTTCGGCAACGCCCAGCACCTGCCCAGCACCGACGTGCAATGGCTGGTGCTGCTGTTCCTCGGCCTGTGCCCGACCGCGTTGGGGTTGTATTGGTGGAACAAGGGCGCCTGCCTGGTTTCAGGCGGCACCCTGGCGGTGATGAACAACCTGCACGTGCCGGTGGGCTTGCTGCTCAACCTGCTGATCTGGAACCAGCATGAGCCGCTGGGGCGGTTGTTCATCGGCGGTGCGGTGATCCTCGCCTCCGTGTGGCTGAGCCGCCTGGGCGACCGCCGCAGCCCGGCGCTGGCCGGCAAGGCCTGAGGCGCCCATGCATACCATCCTGGTCATCGTCGCGCCGATCTTCGCCCTGATCCTGGTCGGCTACCTGTGCCGCAAGACTGGCAAGCTTGGCGAACAGGCCGCCGCCGAAATCAACCGCATGGTGGTCTGGCTGTGCCTGCCGGCGCTGCTGTTCAAGGTGACCGCCACCGCGACCTGGAGCGAAATCTGGCACCCCGGCTTCATTGTCGCTTTCGGTGCCGGCGCGCTGGCAATGTTCTTCGTCACCCTCGCCTGGCGCCTGTTCAGCGGCCACAGCCTGGTGGCTTCGAGCATCGATGGCCTGAGCGCAGGCTATGCCAACACCGGCTACATCGGCATCCCGCTGTGCCTGTTGCTGTTCGGTCAGCCAGGGTTGCAACCGGCATTGATCTCGTCGCTGATCGTGGTCTGCCTGGTGTTCGCGATCTCCCTGACCCTGATCGAGATCGGCCTGCAGGAAGAACGCCAGATCGGCCGCGCCGTAATGCTGGTGGCCAAGGCACTGGCGAAGAACCCGCTGGTGATTTCGCCACTGGCCGGCGCCGCATGGGCCATGTCCGGCCTGGGCCTGGCCGAGCCGGTGATGCACTTTCTCGACATGCTTGCCCTGGCCACCACGCCTTGCGCGCTGGTGTCGCTGGGGGCATTCCTGGCGCAGAAACGCAGCGGTGCGCAGGCCAGCCCCTGGCCGTTGGTGGGGCTCAAGCTGATCGGGCAACCGGCACTGACCTGGGTGCTGGCCTTCAAGGTGTTCAGCCTGCCGACCATGTGGGCGACCTCGGCGGTGCTGCTGGCGGCGCTGCCGACCGGGACCGGGCCGTTCATGCTGGCGGAGTACTACAACCGCGAGGCGGGGCTCATTTCGCGCACCATCCTGCTGTCGACGGTGGCTTCGCTGCTGACTCTGACCGGGCTCATGTACCTGCTTGGGGTGGCGGGCTGACAGGCACGAAAAAGGCGCCCCTCGTCTCGCTCCTGTTAATGGCTGCCATTCATGAAATGGAAGCGCTGAGGATTTTGCTGGAGTCGGCTTTGATACAGATTCAGATGCCGACAGAGCCGCAGACGGCTCACCGAGTTGAATTGGCTGTGGCGGGGCTGGCCTCTTCGCGGGCAAGTCGGAGCGCCGAACAATCGCGGGACAAGCCCGCTCCTACAGAGGCCGGCGCAGGATGCGGGGATTTAGAGAGTCTGAACAGGCTTGGAGGCGAGCGGCAGCTTCGGAGGGGTAGTGGCTCGTGACTGACAGCTTTCGATCCTGTTCAGCACGCTCGATGTATACCATTGCTTTTGGATAAATCTCGTTTAATGTAGAGATAAGTACAACTTACGTTGATATCTCTACATGATTTTATGGTCATTACTGATCCTTGGGCTGCCAACGGCCAACGCCACCGAGCGTATGCGTGCCTGGAGAACCCTGAAGGCCTCTGGTGCAGCTGTGCTGCGTGATGGTGTGTACCTGCTGCCCGAACAAAGCGCGGGCCGCGAAACATTCGAAGCCGTGGAGCGAGATGTGCTGGCCATCAACGGCACGGCATTTCTGCTGTCGTTGTCTGAACGCGAAGAGCGCTTCAGCGGGCTATTCGACCGAAGCGACGAGTACGCCAAGCTGTTGGAGGAGATCGCAGGCTGCCGGGCTAACCTCTCACCGGACAATGCGCTGCAGATAGCCCGGCAGGTGCGCAAGCTCAGGAAGGCCTTCAGCCAGCTGGCGGCGATCGACTTCTTCCCAGGCGCGCTCAAGGCTCAAGCTGATTCGGCCCTGCAGGAGCTTGAAACCGCGATTAGCAGGGCACTGTCCTCCGATGAACCGAGTGCGCACTATGAGGCCATCAACCAGCTGGAGCGCAGCGAATACCAGGGTCGCCGATGGGCAACGCGAAAACGCCCGTGGGTGGACCGGTTGGCCTGTGCCTGGCTGATCCGTCGCTTCATCGATGCCGACGCTCAATTCATTTGGTTGGACAGTCCCAGCGACTGCCCAAGCGAAGCGCTCGGCTTTGATTTTGACGGGGCCAGGTTCAGCCACGTTGGCAAGCGGGTTTCATTCGAAACCCTCATCGAGAGCTTTGCCGTTCAGCAGCCAGGTCTGACACGCCTGGCAGGCGTCGTCCACTACCTGGATGTGGGAGGCAACCAACCTGCCGAGGCACCGGGTATCGAGCGTGTCCTCGCCGGCCTGAGAGCGAGCATTGGCGATGACGATCAACTGACAACCGTCGCCGGGGGCATCTTCGATGGCCTGCTGACGGCTTTCGCGAGTGAGGAAGCGCAAAATGGTTGAGACCACCTCCGCAGTGGGCGAACAGCCGCCATCGCAATCGGCTCAGCAGCCGATCAGCTTGTATGAAGCCTTCCTGTTCTGGCTCAAGTTGGGCTTCATCAGCTTTGGTGGGCCCGCCGGGCAGATCTCCATCATGCACCAGGAACTGGTTGAGCGCCGGCGATGGATCAGCGAGAAGCGCTTCCTGCACGCGCTGAACTACTGCATGTTGCTGCCAGGGCCTGAGGCGCAGCAGCTCGCCACCTACATCGGTTGGCTCATGCACCGAACCTGGGGCGGGGTGATTGCCGGTGCATTGTTCGTGCTGCCTTCGCTGTTCATCCTGATTGGTTTGTCCTGGATCTACGTCGCCTTTGGCGAGGTTCCGATCGTCGCGGGGATATTTTATGGCATCAAGCCGGCGGTCACGGCCATTGTCGTCCACGCAGCCCATCGGATTGGATCGCGAGCCCTGAAGAATGGTTGGCTGTGGGCCATGGCCGGTGCTTCGTTCGTGGCCATCTTCGCCCTCAACGTGCCGTTCCCGTTGATCGTGCTGGCGGCAGCCCTCATCGGCTATGCAGGTGGTCGCTTCGCCCCAGGTAAATTCGTGATCGGTGGCGGTCATGGGGGGGCGAAGAACAGCTATGGCCCTGCCTTGATCGATGACGATACCCCGACACCTGAACATGCCCGTTTCAGCTTGGGGCATCTGTTACGCCTGCTGCTCATAGGTGCTGGGCTATGGGTCCTGCCCATGGGACTGCTGACGCTGTCGTTTGGCTGGGATGGCACTCTGACGCAGATGGGCTGGTTCTTCACCAAGGCTGCACTGATGACCTTTGGCGGTGCGTACGCTGTGCTGCCTTATGTCTACCAAGGTGCTGTCGGGCACTACGGTTGGCTGACACCAACCCAGATGATCGATGGCCTCGCCTTGGGAGAAACCACGCCTGGGCCACTGATTATGGTTGTTGCCTTCGTCGGCTTCGTCGGAGGCTACGTGCATCCGATGTTCGGTGCGCAACACCCCTTCGTTGCCGGCGCAGTCGCCGCGAGCCTCGTCACCTGGTTCACCTTCCTGCCGTCGTTCATCTTCATCCTTGCTGGCGGCCCGGTGGTGGAGTCAACTCACAACGAGATGAAATTCACCGCACCGCTGACGGGGATAACGGCCGCAGTAGTGGGGGTGATCCTGAATCTCGCCATGTTTTTCGGTTATCACGTGCTTTGGCCGAAGGGCTTCAGCGGGGTGTTCGACTGGCCATCTGCGGTGATCGCGGTTGCTGCAGCAGTTGCCTTGTTTCGCTTCAAGCGCGGTGTGATACAGGTGCTGTTTGCCTGCGCACTGGCGGGTCTGGCAGTGCACATGTTGCGAGTATGAAGCCAGAGGGAGCCGTAAGGCCGGCGCTTCGGGTCGGTCGCGGTTTCTTCTAACGACGTTCACAGGAGCAGAACGACCGACGAATGGTGCCTGCAACGACGTTACATGCAGTTGGAGGCCTTTGAATCAGCCAGCGATAATCCACTCCTGGGACACGATCGGTCAGGAGTTTTTACAAATTGGTACGACAGGGATCCAGAAGTGATCCGCATCGTAAGTCGGCTGACAGCAGGCGGAGTGTGTGGGGCGGTGTTTGGTGGAGGCCTTGGGCTTCATCAGAAGCGTGTTTCATTGTTCGAAAATCAGAAAATGCGCCTTTCGTGTAGTCCATTTCCCAAAGATACTCCTACCGCCTTTTTTCCGTTGCGGCCCCTCGGGCAGCGCTCTAGTCTCAGCGCGTCGTTCACATCAACGACACAGCTTTGACAGGCTGTGATGGTACATGGCTTGCAGCTTCCCTTTATGGCGGCTGTACGTGCGGGCACGCTTGCGTGCGCCGGAACTTGCTATGTCCGCCGGTCTGTCAACCCACGTACAGCTGCCACCCTTCTGTTTGACAGCAGGCAGGTGACCGCATCTCTGAAAGGACGTAGTCATGCTGAAGGTTGTTCCCGACCCACCTCACAACAATCACTCCCTCGAAGACACCATAATCCAAGCCACCGAGTACGCACTCTGCGCACAAACCGTAGCCCATCAAGCGATCCTCCTCCAACCCAAGTCCCCCGTCTCGCTCCTGGTAATGGCTGCCATTCATGAAATGGAAGCGCTGAGGATTTTGCTGGAGTCGGCTTTGATACAGATTCAGATGCCGGCAGAGCCGCAGACGGCTCACTGAGTTGAATGGGATGTGGTGGGGCTGGCCTCTTCGCGGGCAAGTCGGAGCGCCGAACCGCCACTTTCACAACAGAATTGTTCAGCGAGCATCGAGGTTTTCAGGGAGAGGAAGAGATGGATAGAAACGACACCACACCGAACACCACCGTCGGCACAACACGGTTCTACCAAGGCAAGGGCATGACCCAGCCGCTGTTCTGCATCGAGCCGGGCATCCCGTGCGAGCGCGCGCGTGAGCAGGCCTCGGAGTTGATGGGGTATGTGCGCGACATGACCTTGAGCGGGGTGATGGATGAGAACCCGCAACTGGTCTGGGCTTCGTATTACCTGAGTGCCTTGGCCAAGGCATTGATGGACGATGCGGAGCTGGGGATGCGCCGGTAAAAGCGGGTTTATCGGACCTGGAGTTGGGTTGGGTTGGTTGTGGGAGCGGGCTGGTCCCGCGATGGCAGCACCGCGGTGCATGGCACCGGCTATGCCGGTGATCGCGGGGCCTGCGCGGGATGCGGGGGAGTTAGGGCGTCTGAAATAGGCTTGGACGCGCGCGGTGGCTTTGGATGAATAGCGGTTGCTCGTAAGTGACTGCTCTCGACCCAGAGCGACCTTTCGTCCTTAAGTTAGTTTGATGTTCACTCAGTATTCTCGAGGAGCGTAATTAGGATCGGGATACGGTAGCCGGCCGTTTATAAACCTCACAAACTCAAGGAGTTTCTCTAATGCAGTGTGTAGCTCTTCGGTAGTGCCGATAGTTTTTGCCTTGAAAGCGTGAATTGCATTTCTACGTTGTTGAACCATCCGAATCCATGGCTCCCAATCTTCCTCCGGTGACCAGATTTTTTGCCTGAAAAAGAGAATTAGCGGCTCCAGCGTTACTCCGTCTGGATCTTCGATAGCTCCATTTTTCTTTTTTATGGCACAAGCATCCGACAGGTACTCCTTGTAGTACACAGACAAAAATAGCTTCATCTGACCTTCGACTAAAGCACCTAGGTTGACCCAGGCAAGAATGAGCTGGCCATCGCTCAAGCTACCGCACCATGTTGACAATTCCTCTGCCAGCGAACTCTGCCATTCGAGCATCGATTTATTCAGCAGTTCTGCTGCCTCGATTGGGGCCCAACCGTAAGCCTCCTTCCAAAAGCCCATCATGCTTTGAATCAGGTGCGTGGTGCGCTTTATCGTCTCGGGAAGGGGCAGTTGCATTTTCTTTCCATCTCAAAAGGCGGGTGACTGGATGATCTTAAATCAAAATGAATTAGCTATGGCTAGATTTGGCATCGTGAGTGGCAGGTTGCGTTCGGTAGAATTAAGAGCGGCACGTCCTATACTGCATGCCCGGGCTCTCAATATCTTTTTTGGGCAGTTTTTCTCGCCTAAAAAATTACTGTCGTTATTGTGCTCTGACGCAAAGCAGCAGCAGAGCGTTGCTTTGCCCGCGCGACGCTCGTTCGCCTTCATGATTATATCCGATTTAAATTTTAGAAATTAGAGGTCCTTGGAAATCAATTACATTAACAGGCAATCCTTCAATCATTTTCTTCAAGTCGTCATGTTTTTCGCTAGTTGCAATTATGACCTGTCGCTCCATACTACGCGTTTCAGATGCTCTCTCAATAAAAGTTTTGAAATTGACTTCTTTTGTCTCTTGCTGGCGCGGTTCGTCCAGCATTAGCACCCCTAAGTGATTTGTGGTAAGCCCATTCAGATGAAAATCTAACGTCAGCAAGGAGTACAAATATGCCCAAATAACTCGAATGTTATCACTCGCAGATGCCTCTGATCCCAGATCAACGTCGTCAATAGCAGGCTTATAGGTCCGCTTTGAGATCTCAAAGTCTTCTATAGATGTACTTTTGTATTCAAAGTCGCTTAGATTTTCCTTAAATTGCTCAGTTAGCACACTGAGTTTTATATAGTCATTTCGGCTAAACCCATCCCAGGGTAATTTAGAAATTGCACCCGCTACATTTGACCATTCTAACTTTGTGGATATCAATTTTTCTTTGATTTCGGACTCAATATTCAGGGTTCTCTCGATAGCCTCTACTTTTGCCTCTAGTAAAATTTCCTTTCTGAGCTGCGCCCTTGATGGAGCACCTTTAACATCGATAAGGCTTTCTTTTAATGAACGGATTTCAGATCTGGTGAAATTGACCCTGTCTTGCGCCCTGAGTATTAAAGTTCTCTTAGCTAAGGCCTTGTTCTCTTCGCCCTTCCTAAGAGACTCGAAGACAGATACTTGCTTTTCCAAATATTTAATATTGTCGTCTATCCCTAGCGCTGACTGATTGTGCATGTGAGGAAGCAACGAGTCTTGAATAGGTTGATTGCAAGTGGGGCACTGGCCTTCCAAAAACTTGAAGCTCTCAGTAGATCCGTACTCTTGTATCTTCTTTATATCTCGATACTTTCGTAGCCCTTCTTTAACTGACGAGATGCGTTTTTCTATCGAACGTACATAGTCCTCGCTGATATCAATATCTGATAGCAATATTGAGATGGCGGACTCCTCTTCTGAGAGTCTATTCATTAAAAGGCCAAGTTCTTTTTCTTGTGTTTGAACTCTCAAACCGTGCCCTTCACTTGAGGTGGACTCTTTCTTAAGGGCTAATAGTTCCGACTTCAGAGCAATAAGATGATCAAAAAGATTAATCTTTTGTAACTGAGGGTCTAATACATAGAGATTAGTCGTGCTGTTTACTGAATCTTGCTTTCCTATTTCATCACTTATAGACGAGTCAGCGAATGCATATACCTGCTTCGCTGCGGATACTAGCCTCTCGACAGATAGTGCCCAAGTAGCCTCAAGATCATTTTTCTTGACAGCTAACAGCTGTCTCTTTCGATTGTTTTCTTGAATATCTAAGGCTAGATTGTATTCTAGAACCCGACTTGCCAGATCTTTAATGCCAAGATAAGTTGGAAGCACGTTGAGGATCCCTCCCCACCCCCTAGTTTGCTCGACATAATTTACCGAAAATATCGATTCCAGATAAAGTGGACAAGTGCTTCCATCGTACTTGACAACTTGGGGGTCTTCTATATCAAGAAATTTCTCAAGAAAATTATGAAACCCGCGCTCTCTAGCAGCCGAGCCTGGATCTCTAACAAAAAAATCAGAGAAGGTAGAGTCGGAAAGGAAATTTATTTCGTTAATCGATTTTTCATATACCGATATAATTCTGTTTTTCTCTTCTATACTACTCCTGGCGACTGTGATTACCTTGCCGTTAATATTGGAGATTTCTAGATAGATTTTTGATTCTGTTACTAGCGCATAGCATCCGTCCGCTTTTTTTAGTCTCGTAGTCAAAGCTGACTTTAAAGGGCTCTTTCTACTCGGGCCTAAGTTGCCCTCTAATCCTAGTGCGTATACAATACTCTGAACGCAGGTGGATTTGCCGAGGGTGTTGTCAGCTCTAATAATATTCAGGCCGTATGAAAAAGGGATGTCCGCACCAAAATTCCCTTCGTTTGTTCTGGATATTATTTTCAGCCTATTTATCTTAAGCTTGCTCACGGAAATCACCAGATATGAGTTTGTCTACGACAGCGTCGGTAAAGAAAGATTTGCTGAAATTTTTCATAAACTCCTTTTCCTTTATAAAAACGTCCTTGTCTGTATCGATTGCCTTTGCAAAAGCCATGCCCTTATCCGACAGTTTTACACTTTTCGACGGCTCCAGCTCGAAAATCCCCTCACCCAACCCTATATCAATAGCTCGGTCTACAAGCGGGTCAAACCTAACATTAACACTAGTGAATAGATCTTGGACCTCAGAGGAATAGTTCTTGCGCTTTTCATTGGATGAAATTATGGAACTAAGAGCTTGTATTTTTTTGGCGCCAGCCTTGTTTCCGGAGCTCAGCTTAAGCAAAATTAGCGCAATTAAAGAAAGCCTCCATAGCGGCCTGAATTCCGGCTCTACTGGAGTTCCGCTCTGGCGAAAGACAACTTTGCTTGGTACGGTGTCGAGAATATCCATCATTCAAAGTCCAAATTACAGCGCATAAGCCAGTCAGCCACCGTTCCAGCAGCAATACAGTCTAAGTTGTCTTCGTGGAGCTTACTCTTTTTTGCTAAAACTTCTTTGAGGGCAGTTATTTGCTGGGCCGGACTTTTCTGTTGGCTTTCAAAATATTCGATATGTAACCTTTCCTCTCTCTCTATAACCCCGGAGGCAATTTGAGAGTGATACTCTGGGTATTCTTGCTTTAAGTTTCCAAGCATATTTTGAGCGTAGATCGCCTGTTTAAGCATAACATCTCTCGCTTTCTCAATTTGAGCAGGAGATGCTGGCTTTAGCTTGGTTAGCTTTACCTCTACGTTATTTACAAAATCTGACTTATCCGTCTGGAACGCATTGACCTCAATATCAGACACCGTCTCTCGCTCTAACCTAAGAACCCTAACTCCCTGCTCGAGCAGCTCTGCCTCTTCACTCTTAAATGTATTTCTATCCCAAACCAATACATGAAAATCGTTATTGTCAACGTAAGCCAATTTAGCCTTGATAACTTCGGCAGTTTTAGCGGATGCATGGGCATTCAGATGTTTCGAGAGGTGATTAGGTACGACCAGAATCCAACGTTTGATTTTCGTTCCGCCCAGTATGCTTGACAAGGTTCCTTTTTTATTTTCTATAAATTTGCTTATATCGGTTGTCATTTTATCGCGCTGCTTATCATAAAGCTGCTCCATGGTGCAGAGCTCTTCCGGGCAAAAAGCTTGATAAGCATTGCCACAAAAGGAAAAACCTTCAATCCCAGCATCGCCATTATGCCGGTCTGGTATGGGGACATAGTTTTCTTGACCATGCTTTATTCTGAGCAGATCATTTATATGCTCTTCCCATTCCTTTCTTTCCCAGACTTTGTTAGGACTAATTTCCATAAATTACCCGTCATGCCGACTACATAGGTCTGTAAAATGGCACGCCTCAAAAGAGGAGCTAGAGATTTTTATTTGATAGAAAGTATTTTGGCGTTTGGAAGAATCCATTCTCTATAACTCATGATTTCATTAACTGGAACAGGCTCAATGCCATTATGCAAGATTAGTCGAGAAGGGCCGTATGCGACAAGCTCTTTGACTAAGCTGCTGACAGGCAGCTATGGGTCGAAAACTGTCGTTCAAGATTGACCGGTTTTGGGGGCTTTCATACCTCAATGCGCCAGAGGGTAGCTTTCTCATATGAGGTAAAGCCCTTTGAGCATCCTCCATCATTCTGCAAGGCCCTTTTAATGGGGTCGAAACTTGGAGATGAATGGGAGCGATGGGGGGCTCTAAAGCAGCCCAACCATTGAATCCAATCACTTTCGTATCGATACGCCTCTCTCCCTCACCATTCCCAACTTGCACCATCCCCCACACCCAGCTAAATTCCCCCAGTCGCCGAAGCATCGGCGATTCGACCTTGGCCGGTCGGAATCGAAAGGCGCATCAGCGCCACATCGTCATCGCAGGCGCTTTTTTTGTGCCCGTGATGTCGAGTCATGGCAGTGGTGCGCGGGACACCTTCGGGTGTGCCGGGCTCCTTTCGTCCCGGTCGGCCAACCCGCGTACTGCTGCCACCTCAACTTGCTTGGCCGCGAGCGGTGGCAGTTCCACAACGAAAGGAACTCATGCATGACCACTGCACATCCGTCGAAGATCCTCGCATTCGCGCTCCGCCACTGCTTACCGGTTTCGGTATCGCGATCCCATCGTTTCTCCCTCCATCACAGCCCGTTCATCCGCGAAGCGAAGCAGGTGCCTCATGACTGACCATGAACGGCTTTCCACAATCCAATCTTACGCGTGGACCCTGGAGCTACTGAGCGAGGCCCTGGCTCAGCAGGATGAGCTGCTGGAGTGCGAGCACAATCCGCAATTGGGTGTTCGAGGTACGGCGGGAATTCATCAGGCGATCCGCATCATCAGTCGGTTGACGGCGGAGGAGTGTGGGAGGGTGATTGAATTGGTGGGAGAGCCTGGCGAGTGATGCTTGGCTTTTGATTGCAGGGGGCGCTTTGCGGCCCTTTCGCGGGACAAGTCGGGGCGCCGAACCGCCGCCCCTACAGGGATTGGGCCGGAACAAGCCAGTTGATCCCGCAAAGTTCGCTACAGGGGCTTCAGACCTCGCTCATTCGCTCGACCCGCGCTGCCAGCCCTGAGCGCATATCACTACCGCTAGGCTGCTGATACAGACTGAACCCAAACTCCGGCAACACCGCCGGCAGGTAATCGAAGCTATCCCCCTGGATCCGTTCGTACTCGGCCAACACCGTGGTGCGGGTAAAGCAGCCGATCTCCAGCGGCACACCCTCGGCGCTGGTCTGCATCTGGCGGACCATGCAGGACGCGGGAGCACGTGCGCACTGACTCACACCCAAAGCGCCAGCAGTGCTGCTGCAAGTGCAGGAGGCATCACCAGCAGCCCTAGGCGCAAAAAGTGCCAGGCGCTGACATGCGCCCCTTCGCGACGGATCGCCACCAACCACAAAAGGGTGGCCAGTGATCCGGTAATCGACAGGTTCGGCCCCAGGTCGACGCCGATCAGCAGCGCAGCGGTCACCTGCTGCGGCAGGGGCACCAGCGAACCCATGGACCCGGCTATCAGTCCAGTCGGCAAGTTGTTCATCAGGTTGCTGGCGATGGCCACGCCCACGCCTCCCACCCAACTCGCCCCGATCGTCGAGTCTGCGGCCAGAGCAGCCAGCCCCTGGGCAAGCTGCACTATCAGGCCGGTCTGGGCGACAGCTTCGACCAGTATGAACAAGCCCGCCACCAACGGCAGCACACCCCACGCTACATGGCGTAGCACCGGCATCGGGCTGCGCCGCTGGCGTAAGTGGATCAGTGCTGTGGTGGCCACGCCGGCACAGAAGGTCGGCAGGCCTAGTGCCCGGTCCAGCGCTGAGGCTCCCAGCAGCAGAATTGCCGTGAGCACGATGCCCACTGCGCATAGACGGGCGCCCAGAGACAGCGGCTGGTTATCCACATTCAGGGTCAGCGGTTGGCGGATCTGCCGGCGTTGGGTCAGGCGCAGCACCAGATAGGTCACAGCGATTGCCGCAAGCGATGGCAAGCTGAACTGCCTCAGCCACTCCAGTAGCGGGGGCATCTGGCTGCCGAAGACTACCAGATTGGCCGGATTGGAAATCGGCAGCACGAAACTGGCGGCGTTGGCGATGAAGGCGCAGATCAACAGGTAGGGCAAAGGCTCGGCCTTGGCAGCCTTGCACGCCGCATACACCGCGGGAGTCAATACCACCGCCGTTGCATCGTTGGACAGGAACACGGTGACCAGCGTACCCACCAGAAATACCAGGTCGAACAGCCTTTGCCCCGAACCTCGGGCGTGGCGGACCGCGTAGCGGGCCAGCCAGTCGAACAGCCCCTCCTGGCGTGCAAGCTCGGCCAGTACCATCATGCCGATCAGGAAGAGGTACACGTCGCCGCCTTCGGCCACTGCCGCCAGAGCGCTGCGCGGTGTGATCAGGCCCAGGCCTGTCAGTAGCAGCGCACCGCCCATGGCCCAGACGTATTCCGGGATCCGCCAGGGGCGCAGGATGACACCGCAGGTTGCCAGAGCGGCTATCGTCCAGATGATCGGGGCGTTTTCGCTGTAAGGCATGAGGCGTCTAGTTTCCGGCAGGGGTAGGCAGGGGCGATGGCGCGACGCCCGGATGAGTCTCCGGCAGCGCCATCAGCACTATTGCGAAGGCGACCGCGGCAATGCCGGCCAAGGTCAGGAATGCCGCATCGTAGCCGGCTGCTTGAACAACCAGCCCGGCAATCCCAGGGCTGAGCGCAGCGCCCAGTCCGAACACCGCCGTCAGCGCGCCAAGGCTGAAATTGAAGCGCCCGGTGCCTTCGGTCAAATCCTTGATCACGATCGGGAACAATGCTCCGAAGATGCCTGCGCCGATTCCATCGAGCAATTGCACGCCAACCAGCCAGAATGGGTTGTCGGACGCCACGTACAGGGCTCCGCGCAGCGGTAGGATGAAAAAGCCGGCCAGAAGGAACGGCCTGCGCCCCCAGGTCTCGGCCTTTGCCCCTACCAGCAGCGCCATCGGCACCATCACCAACTGCGCTGCGACGATGCAAGCGGATGTGAGTGGAGTGGCCAAGCGCAGGTCGACTTGCGATAGCTTCTGGCTCACCAGCGGCAGCATCGCCGCGTTGGCCAAGTGGAACAACGCGCAGCACACAGCGAATACCAAGAGCGTGCGGTTGTGCAGGAGGACCCTGAACCTGGCAAGGTTTTCAGCACAACCCGGACCATGGACAAGGCCGCGAGCCACCTGGTGGTCGATGGCGGCTGCTGGCACACGCCACATCGCCACGATGCTGGCTACGGTCATGACCGCCATGAGATAGAACACCACCACCGGGCCGAACAGGTACGCCAAGCCACCGGCCAGCAATGCTGAGCAGGCATTGCCCGCATGGTTGAACGTCTCGTTGCGACCCACCCTTCGCGTAAAGGCCTTGGGGCCTGTGATGCCCAGCGAGATGGCGGCAATCGCCGGAGCGAACAGCGAGCCTGCTATGGCACCGATCGTCTGGGTCAAGGCCACCCCGGCGAACGACGAAATCCACGGCAGCAGCAGGCAGCTGCCGGTCACCAGCACGGCGGCGATCACGACCACCGCGTGTTTGGCTGTCGTGCGGTCAATCAAGGCTCCAGCCGGAGTTTGCGCCACCAGTGCAGCGATGCCTGCCAGGCTCATCACCAGGCCAATGCTCGCCGGCTGCCACTGGTGCACGGCAAGCAGATAGATGGCGAGGTAGGGGCCGAGTCCGTCACGCACGTCCGCCAGGAAGAAGTTCAGCCAGTCAAGGGCACGGTCGTGCGAAGCGGCGCAGCTTGAGTGTTCCATGGACGCAGTCTCTAAAAACAAGGGGGGAGCGCGATGGGCAGTTACTGGACGCGCGCAGGCCTGATAAAGCAGCTGTCTGATGCCCATCAGTCCAACGCACTTCCTGCACTGTAGGCCAGCGCGCCCCTATCTGTACGCGGCTCTGTCGTTGACATAGGACTTGCTCAAATGGTTCGGCACACGATCGCTCAGCACGCAGATCATTTGCGGCTTAAACGGGGCAACCGATAAGTGCGGCTACGCGTTGCGCAAGCGAGGTACTGGCAGGGAGGCGCGAGCTGCTATGCGGCTTTTAGGTGGAAACCCAAGAGTTTGAGCTTCCATTGGCTATCGGATGCGGCTTTTCATTGCAGAGGGCCGCTTTGCGCCCCCTTCGCGGGGCAAGTCGGGGCGCCGAACCGCCGCATCCATAGGGGGAGCGCTTTTTAGGCCTCGCTCATCCGCTCAACCCGCGCCGCCAGCCCCGAGCGCATATCACTACCGCTAGGCTGCTGATACAGACTCAACCCAAACTCCGGCAACACCGCCAGCAGGTAATCGAAGATATCCCCCTGAATCCGCTCGTACTCGGCCCACACCGTGGTGCGGGTAAAGCAGTAGATCTCCAGCGGCACACCCTCGGCGCTGGTCTGCATCTGGCGGACCATGCAGGTCATGTTGGGGTGCACGTCGGGGTGGTTCTTCAGGTACGCCAGGGCGAATGCGCGGAAGGTGCCGATGTTGGTCAGCTTGCGGCGGTTGGCCGAGAGTTCGGCGACCAGGCCCTGGGCTTCGTTCCAGTCGTGCAGCTCCTTGCGCTTGGTCGCGAGGTAGTCGCCGAGCAGGCGCACGCCGCCCAGGCGCTGTTCTTCTTCGAGGGTGAGAAAGCGCACGCCGGTGGCGTCGATGAACAGGCTGCGCTTGATGCGACGGCCGCCGGACTGCTGCATGCCGCGGTAGTTGCGGAACGACTCGCTCATCAGGCGCCAGGTGGGGATGGAGACGATGGTCTTGTCGAAGTTCTGCACCTTGACCGTATGCAGGGTGATGTCGATCACATCACCGTCGGCGCCGACCTGGGGCATTTCGATCCAGTCGCCGACGTGGAGCATGTCGTTGCTGGTCAACTGCACGCTGGCAACGAACGACAGCAGGGTGTCCTTGTACACCAACAACAGCACGGCCGACATCGCACCCAGGCCCGACAGCAGCAACAGCGGCGAGCGGTCGATCAGGGTGGCGACGATGACGATGGCGCTGAACACCCACAGCACCATCTTCGCCAGTTGCACATAGCCCTTGATCGAGCGGGTGCGGGCGTGTTCGGTGCGGGCGTAGATGTCCAGCAGGCCGTCGAGCAGGCACGACAGGGCGCGGGTGAGGAACAGCAGGGTGACGGCCAGGGCCAGGTTGCCAAGAAAATGCTGGGCGGTGGCCGAGAGCTCCGGCACCAGTTTCAGGCCGAACTGCAGAATCAGTGACGGCGTGGTCTGCGCCAGGCGGTGGAAGACCTTGTTGTGGCGCAGGTCGTCGAGCCAGCGCAGCGGTGGCTGGCGGGCCAGCAGGCGGGTGCTGTGCAGCAGCAGGAAGCGCGCCAGGCGGCCGACCAGCAGCGAGACCAGCAGCAGGACCAGCACACCGAGGGAGGCGTGCAGCATTGGGTGTTGGTCGAGGGTGCCCCAGAGGTCCAGGGTGTCGTGCCAGATTCGTTGGATATCCATGTAATCAATGCATTCAGTGGGTCGAACGGAGCGCCATTAGAGCGCGGAAACCGCGAATGTTGCCAAAAGATATTCGGCTACAGCCGCGGAAAACGTTACCCTATGCAACCGAATTGTCCGCATCTGTCTGAGGTACACCCGTGTTTTCCCAATTCGCCCTGCACGAACGCCTGCTCAAAGCCGTGGCCGAGCTGAAATTTGTCGAGCCGACCCCGGTGCAGGCGGCGGCCATTCCCCTGGCCCTGCAAGGGCGTGACCTGCGGGTCACGGCGCAGACCGGCAGCGGCAAGACCGCAGCTTTCGTGCTGCCGCTGCTCAACCGCCTGGTCGACCTGAGCGGGCCACGGGTCGAGATCCGTGCGCTGATCCTGCTGCCGACCCGCGAGCTGGCGCAGCAGACCCTCAAGCAGGTGCAACTGTTCTCGCAGTTCACCTACATCAAGTCTGGCCTGGTCACCGGCGGTGAAGACTTCAAGGAACAGGCGGCGATGCTGCGCAAGGTGCCGGACGTGCTGATCGGCACTCCAGGTCGCCTGCTCGAGCAGCTCAATGCCGGCAACCTCGACCTCTCTCACGTGCAGGTGATGATCCTCGACGAAGCCGACCGGATGCTCGACATGGGCTTTGCCGAAGATATGGAGCGCCTGTGCAAGGAGTGCGAGAACCGCGAGCAGACCCTGCTGTTCTCCGCCACCACCGGCGGTGCGGCGCTGCGCGACATCATCGGCAAGGTATTGAAAGACCCTGAGCACCTGATGCTCAACAGCGTCTCGCAACTGGCCGAAGGCACTCGCCAGCAGATCATCACCGCCGACCACGACCAGCACAAGGAAGCGATCGTGCAGTGGTTGCTGGCCAACGAGACCTTCGACAAGGCGATCATCTTCACCAACACCCGCGCCTTGGCCGACCGCATTTACGGTCACCTGGTGGCCAAGGATGTGAAGGCGTTCGTCCTGCACGGCGAGAAAGACCAGAAGGACCGCAAGCTGGCCATCGAGCGCTTCAAGCAGGGCAGCTCCAAGGTGCTGGTGGCCACCGACGTGGCGGCCCGTGGCCTGGACATCGACGGCCTGGACCTGGTGATCAACTTCGACATGCCGCGCAGTGGTGACGAGTACGTGCACCGCGTGGGCCGTACCGGCCGTGCCGGTGGCGAAGGCCTGGCGATCTCGCTGATCACCCACAACGACTGGAACCTGATGTCGAGCATCGAGCGCTACCTCAAGCAGCAGTTCGAGCGCCGCGTCATCAAGGAGGTCAAGGGCACCTACAGCGGGCCGAAGAAGGTCAAGGCTTCGGGCAAGGCAGTGGGCGCGAAGAAGAAAAAGGTCGACAAGAAGACCGGCGAGAAGAAGACCGCCGCCAAGCGCAAGCCGACCGCCAAGCCGCGCCCGAACGCGCCGCTGGCCAGCTCCGATGGCCTGGCACCGCTGAAGAAGCGTACGCCGAAGGCAGAATAACGCCCCCCACCCCTGTGGGAGCGGCCTTGTGCCGCGATCGGGCGCGAAGCGGCCGTAACCCAGTCACCGTGGTGTTCCAGAAACATCCCGGCTGCCTGGTTTGCGGCCGTGTCGCGTCCGATCGCGGGACAAGTCGGGGCGCCGAACCCCGCTCCCACAAAGGCTGTCAGGCTGCTTGATTCAGCCCGCCTTTTGCTCCGCCTCTTTCAACTCCTTCACCCGCTTGTCGATCAGCTGGCATTTGTCCGGCAAGTCCTTGCTCGCCGTCCCTAGCTCCATACCCTGGAGCTCATCATTTATCTCCTTGGCCTTCTGCGGGTTCTGCTCGGTCAGCTGAGTCACCAGCTTGGCCAGTTCCTCGCGCTTTTGCGTGGCTTCTTCCGGTGTGCAGGCCCAGGCGGGCAGGGCGCAGGACAGGGTGGCGAGCAGGGTGATGCGGCATATAACGTTCATGGCGCTTGCTCCTTGTGCAGTCTATCGGTGGAGTCTGGTCGGCCAGCAAAGGTTCAGCATGTAGGCGTTTGCCATTGATGTGATGGCAAATTGACGTCAAAAGGCCATCTCTGTATCCTCCGTCCCCACTTTTTCACCGCCCAGGGACTGGAACATGGCGACAGGGTTTCGCACACGCCTTTTCAGCGCGATCCTCATGCTGACTGCAAGCATGCCTGCCCTGGCGGCCTCGCCGCTGGAGCAGGAACTGATACGTGACCGCCAGGATCGCCTGCTGCAAGAGCAGCAGCGGCGCATCGAAGAGCTGCGCAATCTGCCCGGCAGCACGGCGCCGCCGAGTGCCGTACCGGCGCCTGATGACAGCCGCTGCTTCACCATTCGCACCATCACCCTCAAGGGTGCCGACAGCCTCACCGAGACCGAGCGCGAGCGCCTGCTCAAGCCGTTCATTGGTCAGTGCCTGGGTGTCAGCCAGCTCAACGAGCTCCTCAAGGTCATCACCAACCATTATCTGGATCGTGGCCAAGTGACCAGCCGCGCCTACTTGCCGCAGCAGGACCTGTCCACCGGGCACCTGCAGGTGTTGGTGGTAGAGGGGCGCCTGGAGAGTTTGCGCGCAGCTCCCGACAGCAGGCTGAGCGATCGGGAGCTGGCCATGGCTTTTCCCGGCGCGCCCGGTGAGCGTCTGAACCTGCGTGAGATCGAGCAGATGGTCGACCAGCTCAACCGTCTGCCTTCGAACAAGGCGCAGATGGAGCTGGTCCCTGGCGAGGCGGTGGGTGGCAGCCAGGTGCTCGTACGCAATCAGGCGCAGAAGCCCTGGCGGGCTTCGCTGTCGCGCAACAACGAAGGCCAACGCAGCACCGGCGAGCAGCAGGTCAACCTAGGCTTCGAGTGGGACAGCCCGCTGGGCCTGGCCGACCAGTTGGTGCTACGCGGTGCCCACGATGTGGTCAGCGATCACACCAAGGGGGCGAAGAACGGGGTACTGGCCTACAGCCTGCCCTGGGGCTGGTGGAACTTCTCGTACAGCTACAGCGCGTCCGACTACCGCTCCGTAGGCCAGGCCAACGGCTTCGACTTCAAACAGACCGGCGATAGCCAGAATCATCAATTGCGCGTCGATCGTGTACTGCATCGCGACGCCACGAGCAAGACCTCGGTCAACCTGGGCGTTGCCCATCTGCGCACCCGCAACTACATCGAAGACAGCCTGCTGCGAGCCAGCAGCAACCGTCTGAGCGAAGCGCAGTTTGGCATCAACTACGGTCGGCGCCTGGGCACGGCCTTCGTCAACCTCGACCTGGGCACGCAGGAGGGCATAGGTGCCTTCGATGCCCAGGGCAACGGCAATCCGCGACCTGGCGAGCCGGTGGCGCGCTATCGCAAGTACACCGCGACGGTCAGTTACGTGCAGGGCTTTGAGGTATTCGGCGAGCAGTTGAGCGTTACCAGCCTGGCTACTGCCCAGCGCAGCGAGGACGTGTTGTTCAGCCCGCAGCGCATAAGCCTGGGCGGGTTGTCGTCTGTGCGTGGTTTCAAGGACCAGTCGCTGTCCGGCGACAGCGGCGCCTACTGGCGCAGCGACCTGCGCTGGACGCGCCCGGTGACCTGGTCCGTCGCACAGCCGGTGATTGCCGAATACGGGATGGGCCTGGGCTACGACCTGGGTGTGATCCGCAACGACCGCTACAACGGCGACCGCCATGGCCGCGCCAGCAGCCATTCGCTGGAGCTGTTCGCCCGGGGCCGTCACCTGGCGGCCAGTGTGACTTTTGCCCGCAGCCTCGAACGCCCGGATGCCCTGCCCGACAAGGAGCATCCGGTATACCTGCGCCTCGATTTCTTCATCTGATTCGTGCTTTGAGCCCCGAGAGAACACATGGACGTTCGCCTTTTCACCTTCCTGGTTCGCCAGCCTTCGGCGCGCCTGCAACCCCGCCTGCAATTCTGCGGTGTGTCCAAGCGCGCGCTGGCCTTCCTGTTGGCCAACGTCATGTTCTGGCAGCCACTGTGGGCGCAGGCTGCCGAAGGGGTGATGGTCAGCGGCGGCAATACCAGTGTCGGTCAGGCGGGCAACGGCGTGCCGATCGTCAATATTGCCGCGCCCAACGGCAGTGGCCTCTCGCATAACCAGTTCAGCGATTACAACGTCGGCCAGCAGGGGCTGATCCTCAACAACGCCACCAGCCGTACGCAGCAGACGCAACTGGGCGGCATCATCGTCGGCAACCCCAACCTGCAGGGCACGGCGGCGAGCATCATCCTCAACGAAGTCAACGGCGCCAACTCCAGCCAGCTACGCGGCTATACGGAGGTGGCGGGGCAGTCGGCCCATGTCATCGTCGCCAACCCGCATGGCATCACCTGTAATGGCTGCGGCTTCATCAACACGCCCCAGGTGACCTTGACTACGGGTACGCCGGTGATCGACAACGGTCAATTGACCCGCTACCAGGTGGAGCAGGGCAGCGTGGCGATCGAAGGTGCCGGGCTCAATGCCAGCAACGTCGACCGCTTCGAGATCATCACCCGCAGTGCGCAGATCAATGCCGGGCTGCAGGCCAAGCGCCTGGATATCGTCGCCGGACGCAACGATGTCGATGCCCGGACGCTCGCGGCGACGGCTCGAGCCGAAGAGGGTGGCGCCAAGCCGACACTGGCTATCGACAGCTCTGCCCTGGGCGGCATGTATGCCGGGGCCATCAAGCTGGTGGGCACCGAAGCCGGCGTAGGGGTCAAGCTCGATGGCCAGATGGCCGCCAGCGGCGGCGACATCCAGCTCGATGCCAACGGGCAGCTCACCCTGAACCAGGCCAGCGCCAGCGGCGCGGTGACGGTGCGGGCGGCAGGTGTCGATCTCCAGGGGCCGGTTCACGGCGCGTCGCGCGTCGAAGTGCTCAGCAGTGCCGAAGTGGTCAATCGTCAGGCGCTGACCGCAGGCGGCAAGCTGCAGGTCCAGGCTGCCGGCACCCTGAGCAATCTGGGCGTGATCGAGAGCGGGGTCAACACCGACGGCAGCCGCAATACCCAAGGCGATATCGACCTGGCCGCTGGTGCGCTGGTCAATACCGGCAAAAGCATCGTTGCCAGCCGTGACCTGAACGCCGACATTCGTGGCTCGCTGGACAACCGCGGCGGCACGCTGAGCGCCGCCCAAGACCTGCGCAGCCACGTCGGTGTGCTGGACAACAGCGCCCAGGGCCGCGTCCTGGCAGGCCGCGACCAGACTGTGCAGGCTGCCAGCCTGATCAACGATCAGGGCGGGCAGGTCGTTGCCACGCGTGCCCAGCAGATCACCGCCACCCGGGTCAGCAACCGCGCCGGGCAGCTCGCCGCTGGCGAGCGCCAGGCCATTGCCGCGCAGCAGGTGGACAATGACAGCGGGCGTATCAGTGCCGGCCGCGAACTGGCCGTGACCGCCAGCAGCGCACTGGATAACCGCGCCGGTACCCTGGCCGCCGACCGTGAGCTGCGCCTGCAGGCGGGCAGCCTTGTCAACCGTGACGGTGGACGCATCGCCAGCACTGGCCAGCTCGATGTGCAGGCCGGCAGCCTCGACCAGCGCGGCGGCGGCCAATTGCACGCCGACCAGGCGTTGAGCCTGGACCTGCGCGGCGGGCACCTGGAGAACAGTGACGGCGGCTTGATCAGCAGCCCTGGTACGCTGCGGCTGCTGGGCTTGGGCAGCGTTGGCAACCGCGCCGGCGAGATCTCCTCGGCGCAGGGCTACCAGCTTGCCACGCGCCAGCTGGATAACCGCGGTGGCAAGTTGCTGAGCGGCGCCGACCTGCAACTGGCGATTGTCGAGCAGTTGAACAACGGCGCAGGCCTGATCGCGGCACAAGGGCTGGCGCTCACTGCCGCCGAACTGCTCAATGGCCAGGGTACCCTGCAGGCGCGTGGCACCCTGGCTGCACAGGTCAAGGGCCGGTTCGACAACCGTGGCGGGCTGACCAGCGCGGTCCTGGCCGCCGACGTTCAGGCGCTCGCGCTGGACAACCGTGGCGCACGCATGACCAGCCAGCAGAGCCTGAGCCTGAGCAGCGCCAGTCTGGACAACAGTGAAGGCGGGCGCCTGGACGCCGATCAGGCACTCACCCTCGATCTGCTGCATGGTCATTGGAACAACGCTGGCGGGCGCCTGCACAGTGCAGGTGCGTTGGTGTTGCGCAATCTGGCGAGCGTGGACAACCGTCACGGCGAGATGCATGCCAGCAGCGGTTTCACCTTCGCCGCCGACAGCCTCGACAACCAGGATGGCAGCCTGTCGTCCAAGGGTGCGCTGATCCTGCGTATCGCCGCCGTACTCGATAACAGTCGCGCCTTGATCAGTGCCGAGCAGCTGGACCTGAGCGCCGGTGACGTGCTCAACCTCGATGGCCGTGTGCAGGCCCGTCAAGGGCTCACCCTGAGCGTTCAGGGCGCGCTCGACAACCAGCGCGGCAACCTCGGCGGGCAGACCCTCGATGCCCACCTCGGCCGCCTCGACAACCGCGCCGGTCGCGTGCAGACCGATGCGGGATTGACCCTGACCAGCGCCGCTGTGCTGGACAACCGCAGTGGCGCCGTGATCGCCGGTCAGTCGGCAAATATCGACAGCGGTGACCTCGACAACACCGGTGGGCAACTGTACGCCGCCGATCATCTGAGCCTGAATGCCGCACGCCTGGACAACGGCACTGCCGCGCGCCTGCATGCTGGTCAGAGGTTGCAGGTCAGCGCCACGCAAATGCACAACGCCGGGCAAGTGTTCAGTGGAGCCGATCTGCTGCTGAACCTGCGCGGCGGTCTGCTCGACAACCAGGGCGGCCTGATCAATGCACCTGGCCAGTTGCTACTTCGACAACTGGCTCAGGTCGACAACCGCGGCGGCGAGATCTCCTCTGCGCGGGCGTTCGAACTGCTGGCTGACAACCTCGACAACCGGGGCGGCAAACTGCTCTCCGAGCAAGCACTCACCTTGCGCATCGCTCGCGCCCTGGACAACAGCGTCGGCGGGCGCCTGGCTGCACCGCTCATCGATCTGCACAGCACGGCACTGATCAACAACGCCGGAGTGCTCGCCGCCACTCAGCGCCTGGACCTGCAGGCTGAAAGCCTCGACAACCGCCAGGGCGAAGTGCGTGCTGCGCACCTGAATGCGCGACTTGGCCAGCTGGACAACCGTCAGGGCCTGTTGCAGGTCGAGCAGGATGCCGAGTTGCAGTTGACGACGCACCTGGACAACCGGAACGGCACGTTGCAGGCCGGCGGGCCGCTGACGCTCGACGCCGGCAGCCTCGACAACAGCGCCGGGCAACTGACCAGTGATGCGGGCCTGCGCGCCCGTATCGCTGCCGGGTTGCTCAACCGTGGCGGCCTGCTCGCAGCCGGCGCTCAGTTGCAATTGAGCGCCGGCAGCCTCGACAACCAGGCCCAGGGGCGATTGCTGGGCAAGGCCGGCCTGAGCCTGAGCGGCGAGTACCTGGACAACCGCGCTGGGCGTCTGCTCAGTGGCAATGCCCTGACCCTGGTGCTCGGTCAGGTGGACAACCGGGGCGGCATGGTCAGCGCCGAGGCCGGCATCGAGCTGCTTGGCCAGCGCCTGGACAACAGTGCCAGCGGCCTATTCGAAGGCAAGGGCCCGTTGCGCCTGGAACTGGCTGAACTGAGCAACGCCCAGGCCGGTCGCGTTACCAGTGGCGCGACCCTCAGCCTCATCGGCGTCAACCTGGATAACCGCAACGGCGGTCGCGTCACAAGTCAGGGTGCACTGCTGGCCGAACTCATCGGGCTCGACCAGCGAGGCGGCGGACAGTTGCTCAGCGATACCGCCCTGACCATCGACATGCGCGGCGCGCGGCTCGACAACCGTCAGGGCCTCATCCACACCGCCGGCCAACTGCTGTTGCGACAGCTCGGCGAGGTCGACAACCGCGCAGGCGAGATCTCCAGCGCGCGCAGTTTCGAGCTGGTCGCCCAGCGTCTGGACAACGGTGGCGGCCAACTGATCAGCGATGAGGCACTGCTCATCCGTGTGGCGCAACAGTTGCGCAATACCCAGGGCCTGGTACAGGCCGACCAGCTTCAGGTGGTGGCCGGCACGCTGGATAACCAGCACGGCACTCTCGGCGCCGGGCAACGCCTGGACCTGCAGGTGGCTGCCGAGGTAGACAATCGCGGCGGCGAGCTGTCCAGCAGCGGCCAGACCCAGGTTCGCGCTGCCAGCCTGGACAACCAGGACGGCGCCGTACTGGGCGACGACAGCACGACCCTGACCCTGAGCGACGCTCTGGACAACCGCGGCGGTACCCTGGCTGCCGGCAAAGCCTTGCAGGTCGAGAGCGCGGGCCTGGACAACAGCGCCCAGGGCAGCCTGGTCAGCGACGGCAGTCTGCACGTACGCAGCACCGGCCTGTTCGACAACCAAGCTGGCGAACTGCGTGCCCGTGGCCTGATCGACCTGGCCCTGGGCCGTCTGGACAACCGTGGCGGCGTCGTCTCCGGCAAGCAACTGCTCAGCCTGCAGGCGAACAGCGTCGATAATCAGGCTGGCCTGCTGCATGCCGACAGCCTGTTGCAACTGCTGGTCGACCGCTTCGATAACCGCCAGGGGGTGACGCGCAGCAAGGACCGCCTGGATTACCAAGGTTCCGCGCTGGACAACCGCGAAGGCCTGCTCAGCGCCAGCGGGCCACTTGATCTGCGCCTGGCCCAGGTCGACAACAGCAAGGGTCGTATTGCCACTCGCGGTAATCTCGACGCCAGTGTTGCCACCTTGCAGCAGCAGGGTGGCGAGTTGATCGCCGAAGGTCGGCTCACCCTGCACGGCGATAATGCCGACAACCGAAGCGGTGGCCTGATCGCCGGCAACACGGGTCTCGACCTGCAGGTCGGTATGCTCGACAACCGTGGTGGCCAGCTCAGCAGCCTGGCGCAGGCTACTCTGGGCGGCACACAGCTGGACAACAGCGACGGTGGCAAGCTGATCGCCGGCACGCGTCTGGCCCTGACCGTCGAGCGCCTGCTCAACCGCAATACGGCGCTGGTATTCGCCCAGCAGATCGAATTGCGTGCTGCGCGGGTAGACAACCAGGGCGGCTCGATCGCTGCCGGGCAGGCTCTGCGCCTGGTGCTCGACAACAGCGGCGTGCCACTGACCGAAGCGCTGCTGGACAACCGCGGCGGACGCCTGGACAGCGCTGGCCGCCTGATCCTGGAAGGCGGGCAACTGCTCAACCAGGCAGGCCAGCTTTCCAGCCACGGTGAATTGTCCCTCACGGGCATCCAGGCGCTGGACAACCGCGGCGGCACCATCGAGACCGACGCGGCGCTGACACTGGCCAGCGCCAGCCTCGACAACCGTGACCACGGCCGCATCACCGCCGAGGGTGACAATCGCCTGAGCAGCGGTGCTTTGAGCAACGGCCAGGGCGGCCTGATCAGCAGTGGGCAACTGCTGCAAGTGCGCGCCGGGCAGGTCGGCAACCAGGCCGGCACCTTGGCCGGACGTCAGGTCCAGGCCAGCGTCAGCGGTCTCGATCAGCACGGCGGTGAACTGTTCAGCCTCGATGGCCTGCACCTGGACCTCAACGGCGGTGTGCTGGACAACAGTGCCGGGCTTATCCGCGGCCCGGGCAGCCTGCTGCTGCACCACCTTGGTCAGGTCGACAACCGCGATGGCGAGATCTCCAGTCTGGTCGACTTCGAGCTGGCCGCGGACGGTCTGGACAACACCGGTGGCAAGCTGCTCTCCGGCGCCAGCCTGACCTTGCGCATCGCCCGGCAAATGGACAACCTGCGCGGCCTGGTCAGTGCGCGCAGCCTGCAGTTGCAGGCTGCCGGCCTGGACAACGGCGCCGGTCTGATCAGCAGCCGCGGCGACCTCCAGGTGCAGGTCGACGGCCTGCTCGGCAACGCAGCGGGCACATTACAGGCTGACGGCAAGCTGTTACTGGTGGCCGGCAGCGTGTTCAACGGGAAAGGCCAGTTGTCTGCCAGATCGGGTCTGCAAGCGCGCCTGGGCAGCCTGGACAATCAGGCTGGCCAGATTGCCAGCGACACTACGCTGAACTTGCAGGCCGACACCCTCGATAACCGTGACAAAGGCCTGCTCGCCGCCAAGAGCCTGTTGACCGTGCGCAGCGCTGCCTTCGACAACCGCGCTGGCGAAGTCTCCGGGCAGGGCGAAGTGCGCCTGAGCGGGCAGCGCTTGGATAACGGCGCTGGCTTGATCCTGGCCAAGGGCGCGCTGGTCATCGAGCAGCACACTCTGCTCAACGCCATGGGGCTGGTGTCCAGTGTGGGGCCGCTGACTCTCACCGGCATGCGCCTGGAAAACGCCAGCGGCACACTGCGCAGCGGCGCCGACCTGAGTGTCGAGCTGGACGACGGCCTGCTCAACCAGAATGGGCGTCTGGACAGCGACGGCACGCTGAGCGTCAGCGCCGCAAGCATCGACAACAATCATGGCGTGCTGTCCAGTGCCGGCGACCTGCTGTTGCGCAGCCAGGGCACGCTGGGCAACGCCGGGGGACAGATCCTGGGCGACGCGGGCCTGGAACTGAGTGCGGCGCACCTGGACAACCGCGACGCTGGTACGGTCAGCGCCAAGGGCCTGCTGAGTATTAGCGCCGCCAGCGTCGACAACCTTTCCGGCGCCCGCCTGAGCAGTGCCGATCGCCTGCGCATCGAGGCTACCCAGCTCGATAACAGTGGCGGACGCATCACCAGTCAGCAGGCCTTGCAGGCCAACCTCGGCAGCCTGCGCCAGCATGGCGGCACGCTTTATAGCGCCAGCGGCGTGGCAATCGATCTGGCCGGCGGCACCCTCGACAACCAGGGCGGGCTGATCAACACCCCAGGTCAACTGCTGCTTACGCGCCTTGGCCGGGTCGACAATCGTGGCGGTGAAATTTCCAGTGCCAACGCCTTCACCCTGGCGGCCGCCGAACTGGACAACGGCAACGGTCGCCTGCTCGGCAACCAAGGCCTGAACCTGATCGTCGCGCGCAGCCTGGCCAACCTCAAGGGCCAGATCGCCGCCGCCAGCCTCTCGGTCAGCGCCGCCAGCCTGGACAACGGCGCGGGCCTGCTGACCAGCCGCGGCGATCTGCAACTGGACGTTGCCGGTCAGTTGGCCAACCAGGGTGGCGGGCTGCTCAATGCCGGTCGCGCACTCGTGCTGAACAGCGCGAGCCTGGCCAACCAAGGCGGTCAGTTGCTTGCCAGAGAACGACTGACCCTCGTGACTGGCCAACTCGACAACGGCAACAAAGGCTTGATCAACAGCCAGGCAGGTCTGGATCTGACAGCCACCGACGTCAACAACGACGGGGGCGAACTTTCCGCTGGCGCGGCGCTGCAGATCAAGGCACGCCAGTTCAGCCAGCAGGGCGGACGCCTGCTCGGCGACAGCACCTTGGCCCTGCTGCTGGGCCTGGATGGCGGCGGCCTGAACAACCGCGACGGGCTGATTCGCGCCAAGGGTGCCCTGACCTTGGCCAACCTGCGCGACCTGGATAACCAGCGTGGCGAGATCGCCAGCGACCTGGGCTTCGACCTGGCAGCACGGACCCTGAACAACGACGGCGGCCGGTTGATTTCGGCCCAGCGCCTGGGTGTCGGCAGCGGCGTGTTGAGCAACCAGGGCGGCCTGGTTTCCGGCTGGCAGGGCCTGTCGGTCAGTGCCGACAGCCTGGACAACCGCAACCTGGGCACGCTCTCCAGTCGCGCCGGCGATCTGGACCTGAGCGTCACTTCCAACCTCGACAACAGCAGCGGTGGCGCCCTGGTCAGCCAGGGCGCGCTGCGCCTGAACGCGGCTGCGCTGGACAACCGTAGCGGCTACCTGGCCAGCGGCGGACTCCAGCGCCTGCACCTGCTCGGCGCCCTGGACAACCGTCAGGGCCGCATCGATGCCGGTGGCGACCTGCTCATCCAGGCCGCCAGCCTCGACAACCGCAGCGCCAACGTCATCAGCCAGAGCTTGCTCAGCCTGGACCTGGCCAGTCTGCTGAACAACGCCCAGGGTCAGCTGCTCGCGACCAGCGCCTTGCAGGTGCTGGGCAACGCGACGCTGCTCAACCAGGGTGGTCAACTGGCCAGCCAGGGCACCCTGCAGTTGGCAGGCAGCCGTCTGGACAACTCTGCCCAGGGCACCCTGGCCGCCAACGGCGCGGTAGCCGTGACGCTCGCCGACACCCTGGCCAACGACCAGGACGGCCTGATCTCCAGCCGTGACGCCAGCGTCAGCCTGCAAGCCGCCAGCCTGACCAACCAGGGCGGTGCGGTACAGGCCGGCCAGGCGCTCGATGTGCGCCTGCAGCAAGTGCTGGACAACCAGCGCGGCAAACTGATCGCCCAGCAGGGCCCGCTGGCGCTGTCGGCCAGCAGCACGGACAACCGCGGCGGTGTGCTGGCCAGCCTTCACGGGCTTTTGCAGGCGCAGGTCGCTGGCCTTTTGCGCAACGACCAAGGCGGCACGCTGCAGGCCAGCCAGCTCAACCTCGTTGCCCTCGGCGGCCTGAACAACCAGGGCGGTCGTCTGGCGGCGCAGGCAGGGCCTCTGGTTATCCGTACTCAACAGTTGGACAACCGTAATGGCGGGCTCTACGGCCAGGGCCAGGTCACCCTCGAAGCGACTGCGCTGGACAACAGCGCCGGTGGCAAGCTCGCCGGTCAAGCGCTGGACTTGACCCTTGGCGGTGCTTTGTACAACCGCGCAGGAATCATCGAAAGTGACAGCCGCCTGGGCCTGGTCGCTGCCACCCTCGACAACCAGGGCGGCCAATTGCGCAGCCTTGGCGGCGCCCAGAGCCGCCTGCAGGTTACCGGGCTGCTCGACAACCGCACTGGCGCCCTTGAAATCGGCAGCCAGGACTTCAACCTGCAGGCCGGCACCTTCCTCAACCAGCAGGGCCGCCTGCTGCACGGTGGCAGTGGCGACCTGCAGATCGGCATGGCCAACCTCAGCAATGCCGGCGGTGACATTGCCACCCTTGGCGGCCTGACCCTGGAGGCGGCCAGCTGGACCAACAGCAGTGTGCTGCAGGCCGCGCGGCTGACGCTCAACGTCGGCGAGCTGACCCAGACAGCCTCCGGGCAGTTGCTGGCGACCCAGCGGCTGTCGGGAAGTGGCGGCAATTGGCTCAACGACGGCCGGATCATCAGTGATGGCAGCCTCGACCTGCACCTTGGCGGACGCTATGCCGGCAATGGTCGCATCGCCAGCCTTGGCCAACTGGGCATCGATGCCGGGCAGCTAGAGCTTGGCGTCACCGGCAGTATCGCCGGGGGCGACAACACGCGTATCGCAGTAGCCGGTCAAGTGTCCAACCAGGGCCGCCTGACCTCGGCACGCAACTTCGAAATGCTGGCCGGGAGCATGACCAACGTCGGTACCCTGGCCGCCTCGCAGGACTTGACGGTCGTCAGCCAGGACTTGCGCAACGTCCAGGCTGCCGATGGCAGCCGTGGTTTCATGTTCAGTGGCCAGAACATGAGGCTTCAGGTGGGCGCTTTCAGCAACGAATACGCCGATGTCTACAGCCTCGGCAATCTGCTGGTCGGCGGTGTGACGGGCGGAACGCGGGCAAACAGCGTGCTCAACAGCTCTGCCAGTATCGAAGCGGCGGGTGATATCGACCTGCAGGCCGCCAGCGTGATCAACAAGCGTGAAAAATTCCGTTCGGACACGCAGGTGACCAGCGGTTCGATCAGCATCTACTGCGTCCAGCATTGCGGTCGCCCTGGCGGCAAGTGGGTGCGCGGGCCGGCGTTCATCTCGCAGACGGTTTCCACCGTTGTGCATGAAGATTCGCCCATGGCAATGCTGATGGCTGGCCGTAACCTGACGATTGCCAGCACTGCACTGAACAACGAATTCAGCCTGATCTCCGCCGTCAACGACCTGGCCATCGACAGTGCCAATATCTCCAATGTGGCCGGCGGTTCGGCTTCGGGGACTGACCGCCATCAGATCGGCAAGGACGTGAAGATCGCCGGTCGTTACTTCTACGAAATGATCGATGCGGTGGCCGCCTACGATCAGGCCCATCCGCAATCTGGGCCGTTCGATCCGGTGGCGTTCAAGGCCTTGGTCGACAAGTTCGACCCGGGTGTGTTCATCGGGATCGATGACAAGATCAAGGTCGAGGGTGGCGCCCCCGTGGCCCCTGCGATCATCCAGGCCGGTGGCAAGGCAAGGCTGACCGCCAGCAACGACATCAGCAACATCGTGGTGCAGAACACCGCGTCATCCATCAGCCAGCGGTCTTCGGACACTACAGTCTCCGGCGCGACCCAGCCGACCATCGTCACGATTCATCAGCAACTGCCGCCTGACCTCGCCCAGCAGCAGGTCAACCCGCTGAGCCTGCCCGGCTTCAGCCTGCCTACCGGTCAGAACGGCTTGTTCCGCCTCAGCGCCCAGGCTGCCAACCAGGCCAAGGCCAGCGCTACGTCCAGCGTCCCGACCCAGTGGCAACTGGGCAGCGCGAGCATCGACCTGCAACAGCGCCAGCAGCCCACGCCGCTTGTGCAGGGACGCAGCGTCGACCTCGCCGAGCTGGCCGCCGTCGCTGGCAGCGACCGCGCCCTCCAGGCGCATCAGCGTCAGGCCGCTGGTCTGGACCCGGGCGCCACCAACGTGCGCGTGGCGGCCATCGATCAGGCCCAGGGGCCGGGTGCACTGCCCAGCCGCAGCGGCGAAGTGGCCGCCAGCCAAGGCACGTCGAGCCAGGTAGGAGGGGCCGCCGACGGGTTGCACTGGTCCACTGCACAGCCTGGGCCGAGCACGCCAATCACGCTTGCCCAGCCCTCCACCGAGACCATCGCTGCCCGCGACACCAGCCTCCCGGCAATGACGTCGGTGGCCGCGCCGACGCTCCAGCAGGCCCTCCCGACCGTCGCCAGCACCGTCTCCACCGCCATGACACTGCCCGCGGCGCAGAGCATCCCGCGGGTGCAGGGGGTTCCGGCCAATACTGGCACCCCGCAGCCGCACAAGTACCTGATCGAGACCAATCCGGTACTCACCGACCTCAAGCAGTTCATGAGTTCGGACTATCTGCTTGGCAACCTCGGCTACGACCCTGACCAGAGCTGGAAGCGCCTGGGCGACGGCTTCTACGAGCAGCGTCTGATCCAGCAGGCGGTGGTCGCCCGCACCGGTCAGCAATTCATCGATGGCCAGGCCGACGGCGAGGCCCTGTACCGCCACCTGATGGACAACGCTCTGACGAGCAAGAACCAGCTCGACCTCCAGGTCGGCGTCAGCCTCAGCGCCGAGCAGGTCGCCGCTCTGACCCACGACATCGTCTGGCTCGAACAGCACGAGGTGATGGGCGAGCAGGTGCTGGTGCCGGTGCTGTACCTGGCCCACGCCAACAACCGTCTGGCGCCCAACGGCGCCCTGATCGCCGGCAACGACCTGACCTTGGTCGCCGGCCAGAACCTGGACAACAGCGGCACCTTGCGGGCCAGCAACAACCTCTCCGCCAGCGCCGGCCACGACCTCGACAACAGCGGCCTGATCGAGGCCGGTAGCCGTCTGGACCTGCTGGCTGGCAACCGCATCGTCAATGGCGCCGGCGGCCTGATCAGCGGCCGCGACGTCAGCCTCACCAGCCTCAGCGGTGATGTGGTCAACGAGCGCAGCGTCAGCAGCCATGCCAGCGGTGCCGGTGCGTACAGCAAGCGTGCTGACTTCGTCGACAGTGCCGCGCGTATCGAGGCAGCCAATGACCTTTCGATTCATGCTGGTCGCGACCTGATCAACAGCGGCGGTGTATTGAGTGCTGGAGCCGACCTGGATATCCGCACCGGGCGCGATCTGCTGATCACCTCGGCGCAGCAGGTCGACAGCACGCAGATAGGCTCCAACTACCGCACGCAGACCACGCAGCAATACGGCTCGCAGGTGACCGCAGGCGGCGACCTGGCCTTGAGTGCCGGTCGCGATTTCACCGCCATCGCCAGCACCCTGGAGGCCGGGCGCAATGTTGCGGTCGATGCACTGGAGAACCTGACCCTGGCCTCGGCGGCCAACGAGTCGAACTTCTACAGCAAGACCAAGAAAGTCACCCGCCAGGAAGACCACGTCAGCCAGGTCGGCACCTTGGTCAAAGCTGGTGGCGATGTGGCGCTGACCGCTGGCAAGGACCTGACGCTGATTTCCAGCCGCGTGAGTGCCGGGGACGAGGCGTACCTGTATGCCAGGGAGCAACTGTCGTTGCTCGCCGAGACAGACAGCGACTACTCCCTGTACGACAAGAAGAGCAAAGGCAGCTTCGGCAGCAAGAAGACCAAGCGCGACGAAGTCACCGATGTGCGACATGTTGGCAGCGAAGTCTCGGCGGCAGGCGCTGTCACGCTGGCGAGCGGCGGCGACCAGCGCTATCAGGCGGCGAAGCTTGAGAGCGGTGAAGACCTGACCTTGGCCAGTGGTGGGGCGATCACGTTCGAGGGCGTCAAGGACCTGCATCAGGAGAGTCACGAGAAGAGCAAATCGAGCCTGGCCTGGAACAGCGCAAAGGGCAAGGGTAGTACTGATGAGACGTTGCGCCAGACCTTGATGGTAACCCAGGGGGAATTGGCGATTCGGGCCGCTGGCAAAATAAATATTGATATTAAGCAAATTGACCAAAACACCGTCAGCCAAACGATTGATGCAATGGTCCGAGCAGAACCCCAGCTGGCGTGGATCAAGCAGGCCGAGGCCAGCGGACAAGTGGATTGGCGCGTAGTAAAAGAAATTCACGACAGTTGGGATTACAAAAATTCAGGACTGGGAGCAGCACCCGCCCTGATTATTTCGATCGTCGCGAGCGTCTACCTTGGTCCTCTTGCAGGTGCCATGGCCAGTAACTTTGCAGTAGGAACCATAAACGGTGGTGGAGACATTGGTGCTGGCCTAAAAGCGGCAACCAGCAGCAAGGCCATAAAGGGATACGCTACGCAGATGGTGACAAGCGGAATTTTGAGTGGAATAGATACAGCAGTTGCGGGGTGGAATCCCGATGGCCCGTTGGTTCTGAGTGCCAGTGGCATCAATAATCCAGGGTATAGCTCTGGTATGTTGGATTGGAATTCGGTCAGCCAGAACATCCTTCGTAGCAGCACGCACGCTTTGGTCGCTGGCAGTGTGAACACAGCGATAAATGGAGGCAGCTTCAAAGATAATCTTGGGGCTGCTGCTGTGTCTGAAGGATTGGATTTGGCGGCGGCCTTCGGTAATAAACAGGTCGGTGATTTGGCTGATTATCTCAACGTCAGTCCTGGCTCTGCACAAAAAATCCTAATGCACGCAGTCTTGGGTGGTGCGCTGTCATCCGCCAAGGGAGGAGACTTCAAAACAGGGGCACTGGCAGGTGCGGCAGCGCAGGGGCTCACGGCGGCTACAAGTGCAGGTCTAGGCAAGTATCTCGATTCACGGTTTGCTACGGACGACCAGTTCAAGGTGGCGACCGCCCAGATTATTGGGGTTTTGGCAGGAGCCCTGGGTAATGGGAACCCTGAAACCGCCAGTTGGGTGGCTGGAAACGCTCAGCGCTATAATGACTTTTTACATCCCGGGGGAAGTTGGGGGGCGGAAGCTGCTAGCTTAGGAGCATATATGGCTGAGCAAGGCAAGACACCCGAGCAGATTTCTGATGCGCTCCAGTCCTTGGCTAGAAGCGATGGGTACAAAGGCCCGGGCCATGATTATGTAGCTGGTTGGGTGTATACTCCGGCTGTGTTAGGCGCGACTATATCGCCCCCGGCAGGACTTGCTGGCGCAGCAATGGGCGGTGTCATTGGCGGTGGTGCTAACATTAGCTATCAATTGTCTACGGATAAACCGTTTAGTTATGTGGATGCCGCCATTGCTACCACTGTGGGTGGCGCAACTCAAGGTCGCGGGGTCGCATTCACTATTGGTGCAGGCACGGGAGGGGCATTTTTAGGGAGCTTGATTAAAGGTGATAGTCCAATATATCCAGTTTTAGGTGCGGCCATCGGCGGTGCTGTGGGTTTGAAAAGTGGGCAAGTTGTAACTGATAAATTGAAGCCGTATCTCGGAAGTTATTCTGAAATTGTAGGTGCCTCTTTGGGGGCTCAGATTTCCGAAGCTACAGGTGGCAAGATAGGATCAATAGGAGATAGCAAATAATGAAACCCAAGTCGAGGTTTCAAGCTTATATACTATTTTTAGTCTATTTGGTTGTTTTGTTTTTCTTTGGAGGGGTCGTATCAAATTTTTTAGGGGCTATAGCCCTGTATTTTAAATATGACACATGGCATTTTGGCTGGACTGATATTTCCGGCGTGTTTCCTGGATTTCTAGCCTATGCGGTCCCTGTCTGGTTTGGGATATGTCTTGCTTCATATTTCAAATGGGGCGGTGGGAAGTAAATTCCGAAGTAATTTCCGAGCGTGGATTGCTTGAGTCTCAAGGTTTCAAACTTAAGTGAAGCATGCCTGCATTGACCTAGTGTGAGCAATTTAATGCGTCGCAGAGCTACATAGCTCCATTATTAAGTGCACGGGCGAAAGTAGAGGCAGCCTAACCCGCCCCGGCCAATGCTTCCTCGCCGGCCAGGCCGCCGACGAGAAGCTGTTCCGCTACCTGATGGAC
This sequence comes from Pseudomonas sp. MNR3A, assembly GCF_009650575.1. Classification (NCBI taxonomy): domain Bacteria; kingdom Pseudomonadati; phylum Pseudomonadota; class Gammaproteobacteria; order Pseudomonadales; family Pseudomonadaceae; genus Pseudomonas; species Pseudomonas sp. MNR3A. Next base: position 71,538 of record NZ_VZZS01000001.1, read on the forward strand.
AACGCCATCGCCAGCAAGGACAAGCTGTCGCTGAGCGCGGGCGTGTCGCTCAGCGCCGAGCAGGTCGCCGCCCTGACCCACGACATCGTCTGGATGGAGCAGGTCGAGGTCAACGGCGAGAAGGTGCTGGCCCCGGTGCTGTACCTGGCCCACGCCAACGGTCGCGTCGCCCCCAACGGCGCGCTGATCTAGGGCCGTGACGTCAACCTGATCAGCGGCGGCGACCTGGTCAACGTCGGCACCCTGCGTGCCACCAACAACCTCGTCGCCAGCGCCACCAACATCAGCAACAGCGGGCTGATCGAAGCAGGCGGGCGCCTGGACATGCTCGCCACCGACTCGATCCGCAACGCCCAGGGCGGGATCATCGCCGGTCGTGAAGTGAGCCT
>NZ_VZZS01000020.1:0-121317 GCF_009650575.1 Pseudomonas sp. MNR3A
CACGCCTCGCCGAACTCGCTTAACTCCTTGATTAGCAAGGAGTTTTGCGTTCCGTTTGCTGCGGAAGTGGGGCGCATTATAAGGGGATCTGAAAGGCCGTCAACCTTTTATTTCAGATATTTGAAAGATCCTCGGCGCAGACCTTATATAGGCCACCAAGTGCCTGCCTCAAACTCTGCTGCGCCTACAAGATCGAGCGCCGCCCGCGCGGCGCTTCGCGGGCAAGCCCGCTCCCACATTTGTTTCGGGCCAGTTATGCCTGTGCCATAGGCGCTCGACGCCTGGTGTGTACGACTCGGTAACGCGCCGTGCGCCAAAGGGGTCGCGCGAAAATGCCACAGGACTCAATGGCCCGAAACAAACTGTAGGAGCGGGCTTGCCCGCGAAGCGCCGCGCGGGCGGCGCTCGATCTCAAGGGCGCCAGAAACATCAAGGCAGGCCCCTCTCAGCCCCCAGCCCGCCCCCAAGCCAGCAACAACACTCCCAAGCCTACCCTACCGCCCACAAACCAAAACGGGGAGGCCTGTCGGCCTCCCCGCTTCTCACATCACCACAACCTTACAAGCTCGGGAACGCAAACTGCGACGCTTCATGGCTCTTGCGCTGCGGCCAACGCTGGGTAATCGCCTTGCGACGGGTATAGAAGCGCACCCCATCCGGCCCATAGGCGTGCAGGTCACCAAACAGCGAACGCTTCCAGCCGCCAAAGCTGTGATAGCTCACCGGCACTGGCAGCGGCACGTTCACACCCACCATGCCCACTTCGATCTCGTCGCAGAACAAACGCGCCGCTTCACCGTCACGGGTGAAGATGCAAGTGCCGTTGCCGTATTCGTGATCGTTGATCAGCTGCATCGCCTCTTCCAGGCTCTGCACCCGAACCACACACAGCACCGGCCCGAAGATCTCCTCTTTATAGATGCGCATCTCCGGAGTGACGTTGTCGAACAGCGTCCCCCCAACGAAGTAACCGTCTTCATTGCCCGCAACGCGGAAGCCACGGCCATCCACCACCAGCTTGGCACCCGCAGCCACGCCATCGTCGATATAGCCTACGACTTTGTCACGTGCAGCAGCAGTGACCAACGGCCCCATGTCCAGCCCGCAAGAAGTGCCGGCACCAATCTTCAGCGCCTTGATCTGTGGCTCCAGCTTGGCGATCAGCGCATCGGCAACCTGGTCACCTACGCACACCGCCACCGAGATCGCCATGCAGCGCTCGCCGCACGAACCATAGGCCGCGCCCATCAGGGCGCTCACCGCATTGTCCAGCTCGGCATCGGGCATCAGCACTGCGTGGTTCTTCGCACCGCCCAACGCCTGCACGCGCTTGCCGCGCTTGGTGCCTTCGGCATAGATGTATTCGGCGATCGGCGTCGAACCCACGAAGCTCAGGGCCTTGACTTCAGGTGCTTCGATCAGCGCGTCCACCGCTTCCTTGTCACCGTGCACCACGTTGAGGATGCCCTTGGGCAGGCCGGCCTCCAGCAACAGTTGGGCAATGAACAGGGTCGAGCTCGGGTCACGCTCCGACGGCTTGAGGATGAAGGCGTTGCCACAGACGATCGCCAGTGGGTACATCCACAGCGGAACCATCGCCGGGAAGTTGAACGGGGTGATGCCGGCCACTACGCCCAGCGGCTGGAAGTCCGACCAGGCGTCGATGTTCGGGCCGACGTTGCGGCTGTATTCACCCTTGAGAATCTCGGGCGCAGCACAGGCGAACTCTACGTTCTCGATACCGCGCTTCAACTCGCCGGCGGCATCCTCGAGGGTCTTGCCGTGCTCTTCGCTGATCATCTGCGAAATGCGCGCCTCGTTCTGCTCCAGCAATTGCTTGAAGCGGAACATCACCTGCGCGCGCTTGGCCGGTGGCGTGTTGCGCCAGGCCGGGAATGCAGCCTTGGCCGAGTCGATGGCTTCCTGGATGGTGGCGCGGCTGGCGAGTTCGACCTTGCGCGTAGCTTGGCCGGTCGACGGGTTGAAGACATCGGCGGTACGACCGCCCTTGGAAACCAGCTCACCATTGATCAGGTGCTGAACGATGCTCATGCAGAACTCCAGATAAAGAAGGTTGGAACAGGCGCGGTCAGGCGCCTGTCGTCAGCGTCGGAAAGATCAGTCGATCTGGTTCAGGGCTTCGCCTACCGCGTCGAACAGGCGATCCAGTTCCTGCGGCTTGGTATTGAAGGTTGGGCCGAACTGCAGGGTGTCACCCCCGAAGCGAACATAGAAGCCGGCCTTCCACAGTTTCATGGCCGCCTCGTATGGACGCACGATCGCATCGCCATCGCGCGCTGCGATCTGGATCGCGCCAGCCAGGCCGTAGTTACGGATATCGACGACATTCTTGGTGCCCTTGACGCCGTGCAGCAGGTTCTCGAAGTGCGGCGCCAGTTCGGCGGCGGATTGCACCAGGTTTTCCTTCTGCAGCAGGTCCAGCGCAGCGATACCGGCAGCACAGGCCACAGGGTGAGCCGAATAGGTGTAGCCATGGGGGAATTCCACGGCGTACTCCGGCGTCGGTTGGTTCATGAAGGTCTGGTAGATCTCGCTGCTGGCGATCACGGCCCCCATCGGGATGGCGCCGTTGGTCACCTGCTTGGCGATGCACATCAGATCCGGAGTGACGCCGAAGGCTTCGGAGCCGGTCATCGCACCCATACGACCGAAGCCGGTGATCACTTCGTCGAAGATCAGCAGGATGTTGTGCTGGGTGCAGATTTCACGCAGACGCTTCAGATAACCCTTCGGCGGAGGCAGCACGCCAGCGGAGCCGGCCAGCGGCTCGACGATCACAGCGGCGATGTTCGAAGCGTCATGCAATTCGATCAGCTTGAGCATCTCTTCGGCCAGGGCGATACCGCCCTCTTCCGGCATGCCGCGGGAGAAAGCGTTCACCGGAAGTACGGTGTGAGGCAGATGGTCGACATCCAGCAGTTGGCCGAACATCTTGCGGTTGCCATTGACCCCACCCAGGCTGGTGCCAGCGATGTTCACGCCGTGGTAACCACGGGCACGACCGATGATCTTGGTCTTGGTTGCCTGGCCTTTCAGGCGCCAGTAGGCACGCACCATCTTCAGCGCGGTGTCGGCGCACTCGGAGCCGGAGTTGGTATAGAAGACATGGTTGAGGTCGCCAGGCGTCAGCTCGGCGATCTTCTCGGCCAGCTGGAACGACAGCGGATGGCCGAACTGGAAGGCCGGCGAATAATCCAGTGTGCTCAGCTGGCGCGTCACCGCGTCGGTGATTTCCTTGCGGGTATGCCCGGCGCCGCAGGTCCACAGGCCCGACAGTGCGTCGAAGATCTTGCGCCCCTTGTCGTCAACCAGGTGATTGCCTTCGGCGGCCACGATCAGGCGTGGATCACGCTGGAAGTTGCGGTTGGCGGTGTAGGGCATCCAGTGAGCATCCAGCTTGAGCTGGCTGGCCAGGCCGGACGGGGCGGTTTCGGGCATGTTCATCGGCGGTTCCTCGGAAGACGACTAGGCAACGATGGGTGTTGTTGCAGCTAAATTGTCACGGGGATAAAGTCTGAAAAAGCCAACATTTCTAATCTTCAGTTAGCAGCGGACTAAACTTATGAGTCGTCGCCCAGATCCTCTCGCGCAAGTCAGCGATTTCGATATTCGTCTGCTGAAGATTTACCGCAGTGTCGTCGAGTGCGGCGGCTTTTCGGCGGCGGAAAACGTACTGGGTATCGGGCGCTCTGCCATCAGCCAGCAGATGAACGACCTGGAACAGCGCCTGGGCTTGCGCTTGTGCCAGCGTGGCCGGGCAGGCTTTTCGCTCACCGAAGAAGGCCGCGAGGTCTACCACTCGGCGCTGCAACTGCTCAGCGCCCTTGAGAGCTTTCGCACCGAGGTCAACGGACTGCACCAGCACCTGCGTGGCGAACTCAATATCGGCCTGACCGACAATCTGGTTACCTTGCCTCACATGCGCATCACCCACGCGCTGGCTGAGCTCAAGGATCGTGGGCCGGATGTGCGCATTCAGATTCGCATGATCGCCCCGAGCCAGGTCGAACAAGGGGTGCTGGACGGCAGCCTGCATGTCGGCGTCGTGCCGCAGACCAGCCCGCTCTCGGGCCTGGAATACCAGCCCCTGTACAGCGAACGTTCATTGCTCTACTGCGCAGTCGGCCACCCCCTGTTCTATGCCGAGGACCAGAAAATCGACGATCAGCGCCTCAACAGCCAGGAAGCCATCGCCCCGACCTTCCGCTTGCCAGCCGATATCCAGGCGCACTACCAGGCACTGAACTGCACCGCCAGCGCCTCGGACCGCGAGGGCATGGCCTTTCTCATCCTCACCGGGCGCTACATCGGCTACCTGCCCGATCACTACGCCATGTTCTGGGTCCAACAGGGCCGCCTGCGGGCACTGAAACCGACGCAACGCTTCTATGACCTGAGCCTGAGCTGGGTGACGCGCAAGGGACGGCGTCCGAATCTGGTGCTGGAAAGTTTTCTCGAAAGCCTCGCGGCAACGCGCTAATGCTTGTCACTTCAGCACAGGCAGGTAATCTGTCCGACATCCGTTGTCCACAGACCCCGTACGGAAACGTCCATGACCTTTGAAGTCCCTGCGCATCGCCTCTCCGCCTCGGGCAAGCCCGCCGGCCGCATTCGCCAAAAGAACGAACAGGCCATCATCCAGGCCGCCGAGGACGAATTTGCCCGCCATGGCTTCAAGGGCACCAGCATGAACACCATCGCGCTGAAGGCCAACCTGCCCAAAGCCAACCTGCACTACTACTTCACCAACAAGCTCGGCCTTTATATTGCCGTGCTCAGCAACATCATCGAATTGTGGGACAGCACCTTCAACGCCTTGAGCGTCGAGGACGACCCAGCCGTGGCGTTGAGCCAGTACATTCGCACCAAGATGGAGTTCTCCCGGCGCAACCCGCAGGCATCGCGGATCTTCGCCATGGAGGTGATCAGCGGCGGCCAGTGCCTGAGCGAATACTTCAGCGCCGACTACCGCGAGTGGTTCCGCGGCCGAGCCGCAGTGTTCCAGGCCTGGATCGAGGCCGGCAAGATGGACCGGGTAGACCCTGTGCACCTGATCTTCCTGCTCTGGGGCAGTACCCAGCACTACGCCGACTTCGCCACCCAGATTTGCCAGGTCACCGGCCGCAGCCGCCTGACCAAGCAGGACATGGAAGACGCCAGCAACAACCTTATCCACATCATTCTCAAAGGCTGCGGCATCACCCCGCCCGCCTGACCCGGACCTATGCCCTCTACCCTGCTTGAGCTCTGCGAGTTCCGCGAAGACATCCGCAAGAGCCGCTTCATCACCCTCGCCGGCCCTGTCAGCAGTGCCGCCGAGGCGATGAGCTTCATCGAACGTCACAGCGACCTGGCCGCCACCCACAATTGCTGGGCCTGGAAAATCGGCGCGCAATACCGCAGCAGCGATGATGGCGAGCCGGGCGGCACCGCCGGACGTCCAATTCTTGCGGCGATCGAAGCCCAGGACTGCGATCAGGTGGTGGTGCTGGTCATCCGCTGGTATGGCGGTATCCAGCTCGGCACCGGAGGCCTGGCCCGTGCCTATGGCGGGGGCGCCAACAAGTGCTTGCAACAGGCGCCGAAACGGCTGCTGGTACAGCGCAGCGAATTCACCTGCAGTTGCACGTTCAGCGAACTGACCTTGCTCAAGCTGCGCCTGGCCGAGGCCGACGGGCTGGTGCTGGACGAACAGTTCACGGCAAACGGCGTCGATCTACTCCTGGCGCTGGGCGAAGAGCACGTACAGACCTTCCAGCGGCAATTGGCCGACCTCAGCCGTGGCCGGATTCGTCTGGAGCCTCGCTGAAAGGTGCCCACAACTGCTGTGGGCCTGCCTGTGGATAAGCTTGGGGCATTCTTTGGCAAGCCTTGCCACGTATGGCTTTCAGCCGATTGAGCATATTTTGATCACTGTTTTATGACACCCGCAAACGACTGAAACCCGGAGAGTTATCCCCATCGCCCGGTTTTCACGAGCTTTCCCGCTGCCCACGCGCTTGCACACAATAACTGTGGAACAGCCTGTGGATAACCCGTGCGCCAACAGGCAGGGCGCCCACCAGCACACGGCGCGGAGCGTCTGATCATTTTTTGTACAAACGCAACGCAGGCGAGTCGCCCCCGCCTGGAGTATCCTCGATACCCTTCTTCAAGCGACCTCGGAGCATCCACATGTCCACAAGCAAAAACGCCCTCATCATCGGCGCCTCCCGCGGATTGGGACTGGGCTTGGTACAACGTCTGCGTGAAGACGGCTGGAACGTGACAGCCACCGTGCGCGATGCAAGCAAGCCGGGTGCCCTGAAAGATGTCGCAGGTGTGCGCATCGAATCCCTGGAAATGAACGATACCGCCTTGCTCGACGACCTCAAGCAGCGTGTGCAAGGCGAGATTTTCGACCTGGTCTTCGTCAATGCCGGAGTCATGGGACCGTTGCCACAAGACCTGGAAACCGTGCAAGACACGCAGATCGGCGACCTGTTCATGACCAATGCCGTTGCGCCCATCCGTGTGGCGCGTCGCCTGGTCGGGCAGATCCGCGAAAACACCGGGGTGCTGGCGTTCATGAGCTCGGGCCTGGGTAGCGTGACCAGCCCGGATGGCAACGAGATCTGCCTGTACAAGGCCAGCAAGGCCGCACTCAACTCGATGATCAACAGCTTCGTGATTGAGTTGCAGCGGTCCGACCTGAGCGTGCTGGCCATGCACCCAGGCTGGGTGAAGACCGACATGGGCGGCGAGAACGCGGAAATCGACGTGTTCACCAGCACACGCGGCATGCTCGACCGGATCAACGAGCAAAGCGGCCAGGGCGGCCTGCGCTTTATCAACTACAAGGGTGACGCCCTGACCTGGTGAATTGAAAGCCACGTGGCGAGGCAGTAGACTCGATGCCTCGCCTCGCGGCGGACCTGGATCAGCAGACAGGGCAACACTGAGCTGGCTAACCCTGAACCCACTTTCAGAGGAGCCGGCACCATGCCTGCGACCCGTATCTGGTTGAAATCACCCCTTGCCATCTTCACTGCCAACGGCACCGATGCCCGCGGTGGCCTGGTCATTGAAAACGGCCGCATCAGCCAACTGCTCGCCCTCGGCGAACAACCCAACACCGCCTGTGACCAAGTGTTCGATGCCCGTGAGCACGTTGTGCTGCCTGGCCTGATCAACACGCACCACCACTTCTACCAGACCCTTACCCGCGCATGGGCTCCTGTGGTCAACCAACCACTGTTTCCCTGGCTCAAGACCCTCTACCCGGTGTGGGCACGGCTGACGCCGGCCAAACTGGCGCTCGCCAGCGAGGTTGCACTGGCCGAACTGCTGCTGTCGGGTTGCACCACCGCCGCCGATCACCATTACCTGTTCCCGGAAGGTCTGGACCACGCCATCGACGTACAGGTAGAGGTCGTACGCAAGCTCGGCATGCGCGCCATGCTGACCCGCGGCTCGATGAGCCTGGGTGAAGCGGACGGCGGCTTGCCCCCGCAGCAGACAGTGCAACAAGGCGAAGTGATCCTGGCCGACAGTCAGCGACTTATCCACAGTTATCATGAGCGTGGCGAAGGCGCGCGCATCCAGATAGCCTTGGCGCCCTGCTCACCCTTCTCGGTCACGCCAGAGATCATGCGCGCCAGCGCCAGCCTGGCCGAAGAGCTGGACGTGCGCCTGCATACCCACCTGGCCGAAACACTCGATGAGGAAGACTTCTGCATGCAGCGCTTCGGCCTGCGCACCGTGGACTATCTGGACAGCGTCGGCTGGCTCGGCCCACGCACCTGGCTGGCACATGGTATCCATTTCAACCCCGACGAAATCACGCGCCTGGGCGCTGCCGGTACCGGCATCTGCCATTGCCCGAGCTCGAACATGCGCCTGGCCTCGGGAATCTGCCCGACCATCGAGCTCGAAGCGGCCGGGGCCGCAGTCGGCCTGGGTGTAGACGGCTCGGCGTCCAACGATGCCTCGAACATGATCCTCGAAGCGCGCCAGGCCCTCTACCTGCAACGCCTGCGCTACGGCGCCGAGCAGATCACGCCCGAGCGCGCGCTGGGCTGGGCAACCCGTGGCTCGGCGCAACTGCTGGGCCGTAGCGACATTGGGGAGCTGGCGGTGGGCAAGCAGGCGGATCTGGCGTTGTTCAAGCTCGACGAACTGCGTTTCTCCGGAAGCCACGATCCGCTGTCGGCGCTGCTGCTGTGCGCGGCGGACCGGGCTGACCGAGTCATGGTCGGCGGACACTGGCGCGTGATCGATGGCCAGATCGAGGGACTCGATGTCCAGGGCCTGATCGCCGACCACCGTCAGGCGGCAGCCGCACTGATCGCCGGTTGAAGCACAGCGGGGCTGTCGGTCAGCCCCGCCCTACCGAATAGCGCATAGCCCTGTAGAATGTCGGCCAACCGTACCTGATTCGAGATCACACCCTATGTATGACTGGCTCAATGCCTTGCCCAAGGCCGAACTGCATATGCACCTGGAAGGTTCGCTGGAGCCGGAACTGCTGTTCGCCCTGGCCGAACGCAACAAGGTCGCCCTGCCCTGGGCCGACGTGGAGACGCTGCGCAGCGCCTACGCGTTCAACAACCTGCAGGAGTTTCTCGACCTCTACTACCAGGGCGCTGATGTACTGCGCACCGAGCAGGACTTCTACGACCTGACCTGGGCCTACCTGCAACGCTGCAAGGCGCAGAACGTCATTCACACCGAACCCTTCTTCGACCCACAGACCCATACCGACAGGGGTATCCCCTTCGAGGTGGTGCTCGGCGGAATCAACCAGGCGCTCAAGGATGGTCGCGAGCAGTTGGGTATCAGCAGCGGCCTGATCCTGAGCTTCCTGCGTCACCTCAGCGAGGCGGAGGCCGAGAAGACCCTCGACCAGGCCCTGCCATTCCGCGATGCCTTCATTGCCGTGGGCCTGGACAGCTCCGAGAAAGGCCATCCACCAAGCAAGTTCCAGCGCGTCTTCGACCGAGCCCGCAACGAAGGCCTGGTCGCCGTTGCCCACGCCGGCGAGGAAGGGCCGCCCGAGTACATCTGGGAAGCCCTCGACCTGCTGAAAATCAAGCGCATTGACCACGGCGTGCGAGCTATCGAAGATGAGCGGCTGATGCAACGCATCATCGACGAGCAGATTCCGCTGACCGTCTGCCCGCTGTCGAACACCAAGCTTTGCGTGTTCGATCATATGAGCCAGCACAACATCCTCGACATGCTCGAGCGTGGGGTCAAGGTCACGGTGAACTCCGACGATCCGGCCTACTTCGGCGGATATGTCACGGAAAACTTCCACGCCTTGTACCAGCATCTGGGCATGTCTCAAGAGCAGGCAAAGCGCCTGGCGCAGAACAGCCTGGATGCACGTCTGGTTTGAGTAACGAGCACAGCCGGCATTACAGGGGCACTTCAGCCCACCTGCAATGCCGGCACCCTCGCGATACGGTTGATCTCTTGAATACCCAGGGAAGAAATCTGCATTACGCGCGACCCCTCCTGCTCGCGTATCCAGCCAGACTGCATGAACAACCTGAGCATCGCTTGCCCGACACCACCGCCCAGGTGGGGGCCGTTGTCACTCCACTCGCTGCTGTGGCAGACCACACAGGCACCACGCTGGCGCGGCGCCAGCGCATCGATGTAGACGCCAATCGCGGCCAGTTGCACGCGCCCTTCCAGGCTCACGCTAGGGTGCAGGTCATTGCCCTCCAACCAACCAGCGGACACCATGCGCCGATACAGGTCTACCGCAATTTCGCCACCCAGGTGATCGCCACAACGTCGCGCCCTGCGCAACGACAGCGGCACCTGCAACGGCCTGACCGATCCCTGGCATTCGCCACGACCGCCAAGCTGCACGCTGGCCAGTGCCTCGACCGCGGCGATCACCTCGGGGGTGGCCAGTCGAAAATAGCGCTTGCGCCCACGTGCCTCGAGGCGCAGCAGGCCGGCAGCCGACAACAAGGACAAGTGCGCGCAGGCCGATGACGGCGTAACGCCAATCATGAGTGCCAACTCGTCAGCGTGCCGAGAAGATCCATCGATCAGGGCCCAGAGCATGGCACTGCGCTTGGGCTCGGCCATCAGACCGGCGATCTGACTGATACTGCTGACTGCTTTCATACTCTATCAACTCCATTGCAAGGTCCGTTTTTTATCCAATGGCCATCATGGCAGTGGGAATGGCCAGAGGTTGCAGCAGATAGTGTGGGTTGCAGCCTGTCAGGCAGTGTGGGAAGCACCGCCTGGTGGGGAAACCGCTCCTGGGGGCAAGTATAAGCCGCCGAAAGCCCTGTACTAGCTGGGTTTGGCCAACGTTTCGCGACACAAGACCGAGGGTAGTAGCACCCTTCGCGAAGTCGAAAAACGCCGGTAAATGACAAGCGCTATCAGCATCCCCTCTAACATCCCGGACCTGGCCAGATTCCTTGCCAGATAAAGGCCACAACAGAGGAACAATGCCGACAGTCGAGTTCCACAAGTAGGGCAAGAAAAAGCGAAGGTTCGCATCTTGGTTGAATCAGCCTTTCGTCCCTCGGGTGACCGTCAGTCAGGACGTCACCCCGGCATGTGGCGGGCAGTAGGGACGGCGCTACACTGATTTCGCTCTCACCCCGACTGGAGGATGCCGCGATGAAGATTGTCGTCAGTACATCGAACCGCCACCCCAACTGCCCCTGGCAGGTACAGCTCGATCAACATGTGGTGAGTTTTCGCAGCGAGGCGGAGGCCCGGGCATTCGTCGCCGTTCTGGAGACACGCCTGAAGGCCCCTCACCCCCTCATGCAGCCTGCCTGGACTGGAGGCGTCGAGTCAGCATCGCGACATTGACCACCAGCACACCGCACAAGCTGATCACCAAGGCCATCGGCACTGCGCTGCCATCATGCAGAACCCCCACCAGCGCTGCCGCGCCTGCGGCGACGCTGAACTGCAGGCTGCCCATCAATGCCGACGCGCTGCCCGCCCTGGCCCCTTGCCCGTTCATGGCACAGGCCGAGGCGTTGGGAATGATGCAACCCAAGCTGGCGATGCACACGAACAGCGGCACCAGCAATGGCCACAACTGCGTCGGACGCAACAGCGCCACCCCCAGCAGTACCAACCCGGCAGCCAGGTAGAGCCATACCGCTCGGGCCAGCAGGAAGGCGGGGCCGCGCTTGGCCAGCAGTCGGGCGTTGACCTGGGCGCAGAGGATGAAACCGGCAGCATTGGTGCCAAACAGCCAGCCGTAATGTTCGGCCGGCACACCATAGAGCTTGATGAACACGAACGGGGATCCGGCGATATAGGCGAACATGCCGGCGATGGCGATGCCGCCCGTCAGCGCATGCCCCAGGAACACCCGATCGCCCAGCAGCCGCAGGTACTGACGCAAGGCACCCGGCAGCGGCTGGCGGGGCACATGGGCTGGCAGGCTTTCCGGCAGCCCCAGGCTCACGGCCAGCAGGCAGGCGGCGCTGAACAGGCTGAGCACCAGGAAGATCGACTGCCAGCCAGACACATTGATCAGCACGCCACCGAGCATTGGCGCGAGAATCGGCGCGAGCCCCATCACCAGCATCAATTGCGAGAACGCTTTGGCTGCCCCCACCGCGTCACATTTGTCGACGACGATGGCACGCGACAACACCATGCCCGCACACCCACCCAATGCCTGGATGAACCGCGCCACCACAAGAGTATCGAGGTCCGGGGCGTAGGCGCAGGCGAGCGACGCCAGGGTGAAAAGGCTGATACCGAACAACAGTGGCTTGCGTCGGCCGAAACGGTCGGCGATCGGACCATAGGCCAGTTGGCCAAGCGACAAACCAAGGAAATAGGCAGCCAGGGTCGTCTGGACGTGCTGTTCATCGGTGCCGAAGGCCTGGGCCATGGCAGGGAACGCGGGGAGATAGAAGTCGATCGCCAATGGCGCGAAGGCCGAGAGAGCGCCGAGGATCAACAAAATGCGCAGGTTCATCGGGAATCCATAGCAGGCTAAGCAACGGACTAGTCTAACTGCACTGGGGTCGGCCTGGTATGAAAAGCTTTGTAACAGTTACGCCCGAAAACGGTGATACCCGCAGCAGGTACCACCGTTCATCGTCGTCAGGCCGGCTCGGCCTGGTAACCCTCTTCACGGATCGCCTCCAGGATCTGCTGCGCCCCGAGCTGGCTCTGCACCCGCACCTGTTTGGCGCCCAGGTCGACTTCCACCTGCGCCGTCGCATCCTGCTCCTGAACCGCACGGGTCACTGCCTTGACGCAATGACCGCAGCTCATGCCCTGCACATTGAAGACTTGCATTGGAACTACCTCCATCTGGGTTTTGCGGAGAGTTTCAAGCTTGCCATCATGGCAAGGTCAAGTTCTCCACAAAACGGCCGGGCTGGAAATCCGCGAGCGGCTCGGCCAAGCTGCGCTTTTGACGACTCGCCAATCAGGAGAAGTTTCATGATCAGGGCAGCATTGGGCCTCGTCGGGCTGCTGAGTGCCGTGGCCGTCGTGCCACCGGTCAGCGCCGAGGGCAATTCGGACTACAGCGTGCTGATCATTTCCCGGGAACGCCTGGAAGTGGCCACCAGCTGCGAAATCGGTGTGTATCTCAACGACCAGCTTTCCGGCCGTGTGTTCCAGGAACAATCGACCTCGTTCAACCTGCCGCCTGGACCGGTGGACGTGCGCCTGCGCCTGCTGCCCGGGCAGGTGCCCGGTTGTGCACCCGGCGTCGAAGACCAGCGCAGCACCCGCCTCAACCTGCAAGCGGGCCAGATCAACAAATACCGGATCGCCGTGGGCCAGAATGGACTGGAATTGAAGCGAGCCGGCCTGGGGTATTGACCTTACCAACATGGCAAGCTTGATGCTGCAGGCTCGATCACGGAGGAAAGCCCATGTCCGCATCAACCACCTTCGACCTGCCGATCAGCGGCATGACCTGCGCCAGTTGCGTCGGCCGCGTCGAGCGCGCGCTGCGTAAGGTCAACGGCGCCGAACAGGTCAGCGTCAACCTTGCCACCGAACAGGCCAGGGTCCAGGCTCCGGCCGAAAGCCTGCCGGACCTGCTCGAGGCCGTGCGCAAGGCCGGCTACAGCGTGCCGAGCCGCACCCTTGAACTTCAGGTGGGCGGCATGACCTGCGCCAGCTGTGTCGGCCGCGTCGAGCGCGCCCTGGGCAAGGTGTCCGGCGTCGAGCAGGTCAGCGTGAACCTGGCGAGCGAACGCGCCCACCTCAGGGTACTCGAGGGCGTCAGCGACGACGCCTTGATCGGCGCCGTGGAAAAGGCCGGCTACAGCGCCAGCCTGCCACGTACCGCCCAGGACGATCGCCATGACGCGCAGCGACGCCTGCGCAACGAACGCCTCGCGGTGATCGCCGCCCTGCTGCTGGCCTTGCCCCTGGTACTGCCAATGCTGGTGCAGCCGTTCGGCTTGCATTGGATGCTGCCGGCCTGGGCTCAGTTCGTACTGGCGACACCGGTGCAGTTCATCCTCGGCGCACGCTTCTACAAGGCCGCCTGGAAAGCCGTGCGTGCCGGCGCAGGCAACATGGACCTGCTGGTAGCGCTCGGCACCAGCGCTGGCTATGGCCTAAGCCTGTACGAATGGTCCCAGGCCCATGTGGGCATGGAGCCTCACCTCTACTTCGAAGCCTCGGCCGTGGTAATCGCCCTGGTGTTGCTGGGCAAATACCTGGAAAGCCGTGCCAAGCGCCAGACCGCCAGTGCCATTCGCGCCCTGGAAGCCCTGCGCCCCGAACGCGCATTGCGCGTGGTGGAAGGCCGAGAGGAAGACGTAGCGATCAGCCAGTTGCGCCTGGACGACCTGGTGCTGGTCAAGCCGGGCGAGCGCTTCCCGGTCGACGGCGAGGTGATCGAAGGCAGCAGTCACGCCGACGAAGCGCTGATCAGCGGCGAAAGCCTGCCAGTGCCCAAACAGCCCGGCGACAAGGTCACCGGCGGTGCGATCAACGGTGAAGGACGCCTGCTGGTGCGCACCCTGGCCCTGGGCACCGAAACCGTACTCGCGCGGATCATTCGCCTGGTCGAAGACGCCCAGGCCGCCAAGGCACCGATCCAGAAGCTGGTCGACCGGGTCAGCCAAGTGTTCGTCCCGGCAGTGCTGGTGCTGGCTTTGATCACCCTGGTCGGCTGGTGGCTGGCCGGCGCACCGCTGGAAAGCGCACTGATCAACGCCGTGGCCGTACTGGTGATCGCCTGCCCTTGCGCTCTGGGCCTGGCCACACCAGCGGCGATCATGGCCGGCACCGGTGTGGCAGCCAGCCATGGCATCCTGATCAAGGACGCCGAAGCATTGGAGCGAGCCCATGCAGTCAATCGCGTGGTCTTCGACAAGACCGGCACCCTGACCTCCGGCAGCCCCCGCATCGTCCACAGCGAAGCCGCCGTCGGCGATGCACACGACCTGCTGCGCCTGGCCGGAGCCCTGCAACGCGGCAGCGAGCATCCGCTGGCCAAGGCCGTGCTGGATGCCGGCGCCGAGCACGCTCTGCAGATTCCCCTGGTGAGCGATAGCCAGTCGCTCACCGGGCGTGGTATCGCCGGTACGGTCGAAGGCCGGGTATTGGCCCTGGGCAACCGGCGGATGCTCGACGAAAGCGGCCTCGAGCCCGGCGCCCTGCTCGATAAGGCCCAGGCCTGGGAAGCCGAAGGTCGCACTTTGTCGTGGTTGATCGAGCGCACACCGCATGCCCGCGTGCTCGGGTTGTTCGCTTTTGGTGACAGCCTCAAGCCCGGCGCCGAGCAAGCGATCGCGGCACTGCACGCACAGGGCATCAGCAGTCACCTGTTGACCGGCGACAACCGCGGCAGCGCCAAGGTGGTCGCCGAGGCGCTGGGCATCGACGATGTGCACGCCGAAGTCTTGCCAGCCGACAAAGCGGCCACCGTCAACGCACTCAAGCAGAACGCCGTGGTGGCCATGGTCGGCGACGGCATCAACGATGCCCCGGCCCTGGCCGCCGCCGATATCGGCATCGCCATGGGAGGCGGCACGGACGTAGCAATGCAGGCCGCCGGCATCACCCTGATGCGCGGCGACCCTCGCCTGGTACCTGCGGCCCTGGAAATCAGCAACAAGACCTACGCCAAGATCCGTCAGAATCTGTTCTGGGCGTTCATCTACAACCTGATCGGTATCCCGCTTGCCGCCTTTGGCTTCCTCAACCCGGTTCTGGCTGGCGCGGCCATGGCGCTCTCCAGCGTCAGCGTGGTGAGCAACGCCTTGTGGCTCAAGACCTGGAAGCCCACCGACATCGCCTCGAAGGAGACGCCATGAACATCGGCCAAGCCGCCCGGCGCAGCGGGCTCAGCGCCAAGATGATCCGCTACTACGAGTCCATCGGACTGCTCAAGCCGGCGCTGCGCAGCGACAGCGGCTATCGGCTGTACCAGCAGGAAGACCTGCACAGCCTGGCGTTCATCAAGCGCTCGCGCGACCTGGGATTTTCCCTGGAAGAAGTGTCCCGGCTGCTGACGCTCTGGCAAGACCGCCAGCGCGCCAGCGCCGACGTCAAGGCGCTGGCGACACAGCATATCGACGAACTGAACCGGCGGATCGAAGAGATGGTGAGCCTGCGCGACACCTTGAGCGAGCTGGTCGCACACTGCCAGGGCGATGATCGGCCCGACTGCCCGATTCTCAGGGACCTGGCGAACGAAGGTGAATGCTGCCACTGAGCGCTGCCGGGGGCTGCCTGACGGCCCGCGGCAGCATTTTGGTATGCCATATTAGCCATCCCTGGCCGAACCGACCTCAATATCAAGTTTCATCCAATAAATTCGGGAGTTTCACTCAGAAATTCCTGCGCCCTGCCGATGCCCTGTATACCAGTTTCATGCGTCGACAAGAAAAAATCCGGGAGCGTGGATGAACATCAAGCAAAAATTGACCTGGGCCTTCGCCGTCATTGCCGGCCTGCCTATCGTTCTGGTCGCCACCGTAGTGGTGCTGAACCTGCGTGAAGAAGCGCAGGACGACTTCCTGGATGGCAGCAGCCGGGAGATCCGCCAGGTCGGCAACGCGATGAACATCTTCTTCCAGGGCATTGCGCAGAACGTCGAGTACCTCGCCAGCCAGCCCTTGGTCACCGCCAGCGCCGACAACCTCAAGAAGTACATTGCCGCCGACGCCGCGCAGATTCCCCTGGGCGAGCAGGACAAGGCGCTGTACGACCAGTTCACCCGCCTGGCCCAGAGCCACCCCGACTACGCGTACGTGTCCTACGGCGTGAAAGACGGCGGCTATGCGTTCTGGCCGGGCGATCCGAAGATGGCCAGCTACGACCCACGCACCCGCCCCTGGTTCCAGGCTGCCATGGCCAGCCCCGGCAAGACCCTGCGCACCGCGCCCTACTACTGGGCCGGCGACGACGCCGTGCTGGTCAGCACCGTGCGCACCGTGGCCAACCAGCTCGGTAGCCCGGGCGGCGTGGTCAACATCGACGTCTCGCTCAAGGGGCTGACCGAGATCGTCAAGCAGATCAAGCTGGGTGACAGCGGATACCTGATCCTGATGGAGAACAACGGCAACGTCATGGTCGACCCGCGTGACGCCAGCCACAACTTCAAGCAGCTGGAAAGCTTCGGCGGCGGCTACGCCGAGCTGGCCAAGGCCGGCAAGGGCCTGGCCGAAGTGACACTGGACGGCGAGCGCTACATGGCCAACATCTATCCCGACGAGCGCCTGGGCTGGACTTTCATCGGCCTCATCCGCCAGGACGAGGTGATGCAGACCACCACCCGCCTGACCTGGCTGATCGGCACCCTCGCACTGGTGCTGGCGGCAGTCTTCGCCGTGGCTGGCGCTGCCTTCGCCAAGCTCATCGTACGGCCGATCAACAGCGTCACCAGCGGCCTGGAAGACATCGCCCAGGGCGAAGGCGACCTGACCCGTAATCTCGAAGTGCGAGGCAGCGACGAAACCGCGCAACTGGCCAACTGGTTCAACCAGTTCCTGGGGGCGATCCGCAGCCTGATCCAGCATATCGGCGGCGCCGCCGGCAAGATCCTCAGCACCTCGGCCAGCTCCACCCGGGTGTCCGGCGACATGGCCGAAGCCGCCGGCCGTCAGCGCGAGGCGGTGGACATGGTGTCCACTGCTTTCCATGAAATGGTCGCCACCGCCAACGAAGTGGCGCGCTCCTGCAGTCAGGCCGCGCAGTCGGCCGACAGCGGTCAGCAACAGGCACGCGAAGGGCAACAGCAGATAGATGCGGCCGTGCAGAGCGTCGACCGCCTGAGCCAGGAGATCGAGCAATCGGCGCAGTCGATCCAGCAACTGGAGCGCGACAGCAACGCGATCCAGTCGATCCTCGGCACCATCCGCTCGATCGCCGAGCAGACCAACCTGCTGGCCCTCAACGCCGCCATAGAAGCGGCCCGCGCCGGAGAGCAGGGCCGTGGCTTTGCCGTGGTAGCCGACGAAGTCCGCGCCCTGGCCAAGCGCACCGCCGACTCCACCGCCGAGATCGACGGGCTGCTGGGCAACCTCGCCAACCGTACCGCCGAGGTGGCCGAGCAGATGCATGCCAGCCTTGAGGTGTCGCAGCAGTCGGTCAACCGCATCGGCCTGGCGCGCGACAGCTTCGGGCAGATCCGCGAGTCGGTAGACATCATCCGTGACATGAACACCCAGATCGCCACCGCCGCCGAAGAGCAGCACCAGGTGGCCGAGGACATCAATCGGCATATCAGCCAGATTCACGGCGATGCGCAGTTGGTGGCCGAGCTTGCACAAGCGGCGCGGCAGGACTCCCAGAGCCTGGAAGGGTTGTCCAACGAGCTGGATGCGTTGGTGCGGCGGTTCAGGACCTGAAGTTCACGCGCCACACCGCAACCCTCGGTGTGGCGCGCCTCACTCAGAACGAGTGGCTCAGGCCGAGGTTGATCCCATAACGCTGATCAACATTGCGCCCGCGGGCAGCCTCAACCTCCGTGCTGATTGTCCAGCCTGACAGCACCTCGGACGATACGCCCAATGCCATCTCGGTGCGCCCGCTGCTGAACCTGTTGTCGAGTTCATGACCGTTGAGGCTGACCCTGCGCGTGCCGCCCAGGTTGTCCATCACCGCGATGCGGCCATGGGTCGACAGTTCCAGACCATTGTTCAAGACGATGACGCGCCCCCCCTTGATACCGAGCGTCCCCATATTCAGGTGTTGGTTGGATGACTCGACCTCAAGCCCATTACTCAAGCTGCTGCGCTGCCCCTGCACGATCGCGGCACTCAGTTGTACAAAAGGCTGCACATACCAACCTTGATCAAGGCTCAAGCGACGACCAGTCTCCAGCGTGAGCCCATACCCCCCCTGACGGCGATTGCCGGACACCTTGCGTCCATCGTGAGCCCGGGCATCGAGGGTGCCATCGAACAGGTTGAGCTTGAGCGCAGCATCGGCGTAGTAACCGGAGTTGTCGCCCCAACCGGCATACAACGCGGAGAAGTAGCTGTTCAGTGTTGCAGATGAGCCGCGCTGCAGGCCAATCGCCGAATGACTGAGCCCCACTGCCGCACCGACCCGCCAAGTATCATCGAGCAAAGTATCAGCGCCCAGGGCAAAGCCACCAACGCGCTGGGTATAGCGGGTGCCGACTGCACTGTCGACATCAAAGCCGGTCGTGCCGGTATGCATCCACAACCCGGCTGAACCACCATTGGTCCGCAGTTTTTCGAGGCGTCCGACAACCCATCGGGACTCGACCTGCGACGCGGCTTCAAGCGAACTGTCGAACGCCATCGCCGTCTCACCGGCATTGCTCAGTCTCGCCTTGCCCCGCATGTCGACCTGTGGCCGCAAACTCCACTGGTCCCCTTCGCGGACCAACTCGTGAGCAAAGGCCCCTGCATCGACCGGGCCGGATGCCAGATCGAACGTCGCATCACCACTGCCGATTCCGACCACCGGCCCCTGTGGCTCATGGCCAGAACTTGCCAGGTGCAAGGCAAAGCTGCCGCTGGCATGACTGTCTATCTGCAAGCGGCTATGGTCGAGCCAGAACGTACCTTCTCCTTGCAAGGTGTCGGCTCGCAGGCTACTGCCTGACTGCACGACCACCGAACCCTGGCGCAAGTCGAGAGTCCCGACCTGAGCGTCCGCTACCGTCTCCCACCTGGACTGCGCGCCAATCTGCAACTGCTGGACATTATGTAGCTGGCCTCGTAACTGCGCCGCATTGTCCAGGGTGATATCAGCACTGGCACCCTGCTCGACGCGGATGTCGCCTTCCAGGCGACTGTTGCTCACGTGAAGCGAGGCCTCGCCCCCCTCGATGACCTCAAGCAGCACGCCGTTAGCGCCTTTGAGTTGGCCTCCCTCGGCCACCCGGATGTCCACCTGTGCGTCACGAACCACTACCGCACTACCCTGCAGACCCTCGATCAGACTGGCTTGAACAACGACCTGATTGGACAGATCCTTTTGCCAGAACTCCGGTGTACCGACTTCCAGGCCGACGCCCCCCGACACCACGGTCCCTTCATGCAACGCAAGTGTTCCGCCCTTGAGTACAACACCTGCTCTGTCACCGTGGATGCGCGAACTGCGCGCGTGCAGATCAGCCGAGTCCAACTCCACCCCAGTGGTGGCACCGCGCACACTGCTGCCGCTCAAGATTGCCGTAGACGTCAAAGTGCCATCGCCCAGCGTTCCAAGGGCCATACCGATGGAGCCTGTGCTGACTACCGTGGCATTGGTCAGGTTGACCGCACCATCCACGATGCTGATCGCAGCCCTGTCGGTCGAACTCACCTTGGCTCCCTCGACGTTGACCTGACCGCCGTCGAATCCAGTGATACGCCCGGTCTCGGCGCCCGGGCGCACGTCAAGACGCGCTCCGCTGCCCAGGTGCCAATCCTCGACAGGGTCTCCAGGGGAGACCAGCGCAAACTCGCCAGGCCCCAAGTCCGCGGCATTGGCAGCCAGACTTGCGCCCAAAGTGAACGTCAGGGTTACCGCCAGCGGATGGCGCCGCAGTAAAATCAGTGATCCAGTCATGGAAATGCCTCTCAGGATATTGGCTCGAGAGGCGGACGTTACGTTGGAGCAAAAAGAAGATCGGTCAGACAGTTCCGTATGGATCGTGAGAAGCGAGTTGTTCGGATTGACCGTTCGAAATAACGTCGGATAAGACTTGGTCGGTCGTCCCTAGAAACGAAGCTCCCCAGGCGTCGCACCGAACAGTTGCTTGAACGCCGCGATATAGGCCGATGTCGAGTCATACCCGCAGCCTAGTGCTGCATCGGTCACGCTCTCCCCCGCCTCCAGCAACGCCAGCGATGACAACAGCCGCATGCGCTGGCGCCAGTTACGGAAGCTCAGCCCCGTTTCGCGCTGGAACAGGCGCATCAGGGTCTTCTCCGAGCAGCCCAACTGCAGTGCCCATTGCTGCAGGGTCTGCGCCTGGTCGGGCGCGGCGATCAACTGATTGCACAGCGCAAGCAACCCGGCATGACGCGGCAGCGGCAGCGAAAATCCCACCTGCGGCAACGCCTGCAACTGGTCGAGCAAGACGGCTACCAGGCGCGCCTCGGCGCTGTCGCCTTCGGGATACGACGCTGGCATCTGGCAGAACTGCTTGATCAGCTCCCGCGCCAGCGGAGTCACTTCGAGTACCCGGCATTCGTCGGCAGCCCAGGTACAGGCATCGCGACGCACATACAGGCTACGCATCTCGGCCTGCATCGAGGTCACCACTTCGTGTTCGAGACCAGCCGGGATCCACACCCCCCACTGCGGTGGCGCGAAGTAGCTGCCATCGCTGGTGTAGACCCCCAGCACACCGCTGATCGCATAGGAAAACTGCACCCAATCATGTCGGTGACGCGTGGTCCAGGAACCCGCGCCGAGGCTTTCGGCACGGGCGTAAAGTGGCCTGGGCAGTTGCTCGAGGTCGGGGATGGCGCGGGGGGCGGAAATCTGTCCGAGGGTCTGCATGGCACTGATTATTGTCGTGGGTCCGACAAGGTTAACACCTCAACGCTCGACGATCGCAGTCACCCCCTGCCCGCTCGCCGCGCAGATCGAGATCAGCCCACGCCCCTTGCCCGCCGTGGCCAGCAGCTTGGCCATGTTGGCCAGAATGCGCCCGCCGGTAGCGGCAAACGGATGCCCTGCCGCAAGCGAGCTGCCCTTGACGTTGAGTTTGCTGCGATCGATCGAGCCTAGCGCGCCCTCCAGCCCCAGGGTGTCGCGACAGTAGCGCTCGTCCTCCCAGGCCTTGAGTGTACAGAGCACCTGGGCCGCGAAGGCCTCGTGGATTTCGTAGTAATCGAAGTCCTGCAGGCTCAGGCCATTGCGCGCCAGCAGCCGCGGCACGGCATGAACCGGCGCCATCAGCAGCCCCTCCTGGCCTTTGACGAAGTCCACCGCCGCGGTCTCGCCATCGACCAGATAGGCGAGTACGGGTAACCCGCGCGCCTCGGCCCAGGCCTCGCTGCCCAGCAACACCAGCGAGGCGCCATCGGTCAGCGGCGTGGAGTTGCCGGCGGTCAGGGTGCCTTGAGCGCCCTTGTCGAACACCGGTCTGAGCTTGGCCAACTGCTCAGGGGTGAGGTCCGGGCGCAGGTTATTGTCGCGGGTCAGGCCGAGGTAGGGCGTGAGCAGGTCGTCGTGCCAGCCTTCGGTGTAGGACGCAGCCAGATGGCGATGGCTGAGCAGTGCCAGTTCGTCCTGTTCGGCACGGTCGATCTGCCAGGTCTGCGCCATGCGTTCGCAGTGCTCGCCCATCGACAGCCCAGTGCGTGGCTCGCCGTTGCGTGGAAACTCAGGTTTCAGGAAGCTCGGACGCACCTTCAGGAAGGGCTTCAGGCGCTCGCTCAACTGCTTGCCCCGGTTCGCCTGCAGCAAGACTCGGCGCAGCCCTTCATTGATGGCGATCGGCGCGTCCGAGGTGGTATCCACGCCGCCAGCAATACCACTGTCGATCTGCCCTAGAGCGATCTTGTTGGCCAGCAGCAGCGCCGCCTCAAGGCCCGTGCCACAGGCTTGCTGGATATCGTAGGCAGGGGTTTGCGGCGACAGGCGTGAACCGAGCACACACTCGCGGGTCAGGTTCATGTCCCGCGAATGCTTGAGCACCGCCCCCGCCACCACCTCGCCCAGTCGCTGGCCATGCAGGCGATAACGCTCCACCAGGCCTTCCAGGGTGGCAGTGAGCATCGCCTGGTTGCTGGCAGTGGCGTAGGCGCCATTGGAGCGGGCGAAGGGAATACGGTTGCCCCCCAGGATCGCGACCCGTCGAGGTGAATGCATGCGCTGATTCCTCCTGAAACAATTTGATCCGATTGGATGACGGGCTCAAGGCCTGTCACTTCGGCTAGGTTGGCTACAGCCTAGGCGTTTTTGCCGCATTCGAACGACCTTGCCACAAACATGGTCCACACTTGCATGCTTGCCTTCAGGGAGACCCGCACCATGAGTGACCGCTATCTCGGCTTTGCCAACTCCAACCTCGGCCGCCGCCTGGTCGACGCCCTCGGCCTGCCGCGCCCGGCGCCGCTGGAGCGCTGGCAGGCCGGACGCCTGCGCCCGATCGAAGGCGCGCTGGTGCTGGGCGGCGGGCCGCTGGTACGCAAAGTCGAAGCCATCGCCCCGGCACTCACCGACGAGCGCTACAGCTTTGCCGGCGAGGACCTCGAGGCTCCCGCCTGGGTCGCCGGGCTCGGCCCGAAACTCAAGGCAGTGGTGTTCGATGCCAGTCATCTGTCCGACAGCGACGAGCTTCGGCAGTTGCGCGAATTCTTCCAGCCGCTGCTGCGCAGCCTGGCACCCTGTGCCCACGTGGTGATCCTCGGGCGCCCCCCTGAACAGGTCGAAGCGCCCCAGGCCAGCGTCGCCCAGCGCGCCCTCGAAGGCTTCAGCCGCTCGCTGGCCAAGGAGCTGCGCAACGGCGCAACGGCGCAACTGCTGTACGTCGCGTCCGGCGCAGAGGATCAGCTCGAAGGCGCGCTGCGGTTCTTCCTTTCACCCAAGAGCGCGTTCATTTCCGGCCAGGTGCTACGTCTTGAAGCCTGTGCAAGCCAGGTGCAGGACTGGACGCGACCGCTGGCAGGCAAACGCGCATTGGTCACCGGGGCTGCCCGCGGCATTGGTGCATCCATCGCCGAAACCCTCGCCCGCGACGGCGCCGAGGTGATCCTGCTGGACGTGCCGCCCGCGCAGAAGGACCTCGACGCCCTCGCCGCACGTATCGGCGGCCACGCCCTGGCCCTGGACATTTGCGCCAGCGATGCCTCGGCCAAATTGCTCGAAGGGTTACCTCAGGGCATCGACATCGTGGTGCACAACGCCGGCATTACCCGTGACAAGACCCTCGCCAACATGACCCCGGAATACTGGGACGCGGTCATGGCAGTGAACCTCAAGGCTCCCCAGGTGCTGACCCAGGCCCTGCTCGACGCCGGCCAGTTGCACGACAACGCGCGCATCGTGTTGCTCGCATCGGTCAGTGGCATCGCCGGTAACCGGGGCCAGGCCAACTACGCCGCGAGCAAGGCCGGCCTGATCGGTTTCGCCCAGGCATGGGCGCCTAAACTCGGCGCGCACGGCATCAGCATCAACGCAGTGGCACCCGGCTTCATCGAAACCCACATGACCGCCGCCATGCCCATGGGACTGCGCGAGGCTGGCCGTCGCCTGAGTTCGCTGGGCCAGGGCGGACGCCCACAAGACGTCGCCGAGGCTGTCGCCTGGCTCGCCCAGCCCGGCACTGGTGCGGTCAGCGGCCAGTACCTGCGCGTCTGTGGGCAAGCACTGATGGGGGCATGAACATGAACCGGACATGGCAGGACCTGCACACCCCCGATACCCGCACCCGGCTTTACCTGCGAGCGCTCGGCAAGCGCAAGATCAGTGGCGACCGCCTGCCCACTGGTGGCCTGCGTTGTTTCCTGCGGGTCGACCCGACAAACCTTGCGGCTTATCGTCGCCTGTGCCACTTCAGCGACGATGGTCGCCTGCCGCCCACCTATCCGCACGTGATCGCGTTCAACCTGCAGTTGCAACTGCTGACCGCCAGCGACTTCCCCTTCCCCCTGCTCGGGCTGGTGCACCTGCACAACGAGATCCAGGTGCTGCGCCCGTTGGGCGCCATCGAAGGCCTGCGTTTTGCCGTGCATGCCGACAACCTGCAGGCACATCCCAAGGGTGGCACCTTCGACCTGGTCACCGAGGCCCAGGACGGGCTGGGTCTGCTCTGGCGCGAAACCAGCCGCATGCTGGTGCGGGGGCTGAAGCTCGAAGGCGAAACGCACGGGGCCAACGACGAGCCAGCCATCGAAACGCCGGAAGTGACGCGCTGGTATGCCGACAGCGATATCGGCCGCCGCTACGCCAAGGTCTGCGGCGACTACAACCCCATCCACCTGAGCGCAGCGAGTGCACGGCTGTTCGGCTTCCCCAAAGCCATCGCCCACGGCATGTGGAACAAGGCCATGGCGCTGGCGGCACTGCGCGGGCACCTGCCGGTGGCGGGCTATGGGTTCGCGGTGGACTTCCACAAGCCGGTGCGCCTGCCCTCGGAGGTGGTGCTCGGCGCGACTGCCGCTGGGCCGCAAGGGCAACTGAATCTGACCGGGCACGGGGGCCTGCTGCACATGACCGGCAAATGGAGCGCCCTGTAACCGATCAAGCGCGCGCCAGGGCCGCTCCCTCGGCTTCAACAATGGCCGCCAATTCACTTGATTTGCTCCCTGGCGCACCCGAAGCTATGCGCCAGAAGGAGAGCCCTCGATGAACCTGCAAGAACTGACCGACCGCCTGCACCGGATCCGCGACAACAACGACTGGCGCGGCTTCCACAGCCCGAAGAACCTGGCCATGGCCGCCAGCGTCGAGATGGCCGAGCTGGTGGAAATCTTCCAGTGGCTGAGTGAAGACCAGTCACGCCAGCTCGCTCCCGAGCAGCTCGCCCACGCCGGCCAGGAAGTCGGCGATGTGGTGCTCTATCTGTTGCTGCTGTGCAGCGAGCTGGGGCTGGACATGGAAAACGTGGTGCGGGCCAAGCTCGCCGACAGCGAGAGGCGCTTCGCCCGATGAACGACCGTCATTTCGATGAGCTGGCCAGCCGCTTCGCCGAGAAGATCTACGGCGGTGCCAAAGGCGCGATCCGCCTGGCGGTGCTGCAGGCGGACCTCGCCGAAAGCCTGCCCGACCGCCCCCTGCGCATCCTCGACATCGGCGCGGGCCTGGGCCACATGGCGCTGTGGCTGGCACAGCGGGGGCACCAGGTGACCCTGGCCGAGCCCGCCGCGCCGATGCTCGACGGCGCCCGCGCGCGCTTCGCCGAGGCCAACCAACCCGCCACCTTCATCCAGGCGCCCTGGCAGGACCTGCTCGGTCAGCTCACCGAGCCCTTCGATGTGGTGCTGTGCCACGCCGTGCTCGAATGGCTGGCCGAACCACACAGCATCCTGCCGGTGCTGCACCAGCTGACCACACCGGGCGGCTGGCTGTCGCTGGCGTTCTACAACCGCGATGCGCTGGTCTACCGCAACTTGCTCAAGGGTCACTTCCGCAAGCTGCGCAGCGACCGCCTGGCCGGCGAAAAACAGAGTCTCACCCCGCAAAAACCTCTTGATCCGCGAGAGCTGCGCGCGCAACTTGAACCCATGTGGCAGGTCGAAAGCGAGAGTGGGGTCAGGGTTTTCCACGACTACATGCCCAAGGAATTCCAGGACAAGGCCGAGCTGCTCGACCTGCTGGAAATGGAATTGGCCCACCGCCGTCATCCGAGCTTCGCCGGGCTCGGCCGATACCTGCACTGGACCTGTCGCCCACGCTGATCTCGCCTGCCGGGAGGAATACATGCCTTACCGTCTGTTGTGCCTGGCCTTGCTTCCCTTCGCCCTGGCGGCGTGCCAGAGCAGCAATCCCTATGTCGCCAGTTCCCGGCCACTGCCACCGGCGCCGCCCCAGGCTGCGACCACCTTCGATGCCAGCGCCTACCCGGCCGCGCCACGCGACTATGGGCGCTATCGCAGCTGGAGCTGGCGCAACGGCCAGTTACCCAGCGGCAGTGCCAATGCCGATCCTGCGCAACTGGCCGATGCCATCAGCGGTGCGCTCGACCAGCATGGCCTGCGCCCGGCACGCGGCGCCAGCGGCGATCTGCTGGTCAGCGCGAACCTGCGTCTGGAACGTCGCCTGCGCCAGGTCCGCGATTACGACTACGATCCCTACTACGGCCCCGCTCCCTACGGCGGCATCGGCTATGGCGGCTACCGCAACGGCTATGGTGCCTACGGCAGTGTACCGATCGTGCGCACCTACGAAGTCGAGGTGATGGTGGTGCGCATCGACCTGTTCGATGCCCGCAACGGCCAGCCGGTGTGGAGTGCCAGCGCCGAAAGCGGCAGCGAAAAAGGTTCGCCGCGCGACCGTGAAAATGCCTTGCGCGAGTCGGTGCGCAAGGCCCTCAGTGGCTACCCTCCCAGTTAACGCGTCAGGAGAATCATCATGTTGCGCCGCCTCGTTCTGCTGTCCTTCGCGCTGCTGGTCGCCGGCTGCACCAGCAACAACGTCACCCAGGATTTCGATGCCAGCCGTGACTTCGCCGCCTACCGCAGCTGGGCCTGGCAGGAACCGGCCCTGCAATACCGCCCGGACGATCCGCGGATCAAGAGCGATCTCACCGAGCAGCGCATCCGCCAGGCCGTGGCCGACCAGCTCGACCAACGCGGCCTGCGTCCGGCACAAGGCAGCGCCCGGCCCGATGTGAAAGTGCGCGCCTACCTGATCGTCGAAGACCGCCAGCAGCAGGTCACCACCAACTATGGCGGGGCTTGGGGTGGCTACTGGGGCGGTTACTGGGGTGGTCCGATGTACAACGAGACCCGTAGCGTCGACTACAAGGTGGCGACCATCCAGGTCGACCTGTTCGATGGCCGTGACGGCAAGTTGGTCTGGCGCGGCAGTGCCGAGCAGATCATGAACAGCTACCCGCCAAGCCCGCAGGAGCGCAATGCCGCGATCCAGAAGACAGTGACCCAGGTGATGAGCAACTACCCACCGCACTGAGACCCAACACCTATCTGTAGGAGCGGGCTTGCCCGCGAACACGGGCGTAGCCCGTGCCAGGCAGCGCGGTGTTTTTTTCGCGGGCAAGCCCGCTCCTACAACCAGGTGGCGTGAAGCCTGAGAAGAGGCAAGATGCCATCATCCTGACTACACTCCTTTGACCGCAGCCGCGATGCCTGGCCTTCGGCCTGCAAAGGAGTGCCCGTGGTTTCCTCTTCCGCTGCGCGCCAACGCGGCGCGATCGGCCTGATGGCCGTGATCACCCTCGGTATGGCCCTGCTGTTCCTGTTGCTGGCAATCGACAGTGGGCGGCTCTACCTCGAACAACGCAAGCTGCAGCGCATCGCCGACATGGCTGCACTGGAAGCCGCCGGGCAGTTCGCCGTGTGCATCGGCACCGGCCCACAGGCCAATGCCATCGCCCGCAATGCCGCCACCCGCAACGGGCACGCCCCCGGCAACCCGCTGCAGGCCAGTTGCGGCTACGTGCAGACCGGCGCCAACAGCCTGCGCAGCTTTACCCGTGACGACAACCGCAACGAAGCGATCCGGGTCGATGTCAGCAACACCGTCACCACCAGCGTCGCGGCGGGGGTGTATGCCCTGGTCCAGGGCAACGGCGTGCCGCTGACCACAACCTTGCAGGCCCACGCTGTCGCCTCCGCGCCACTGCCGCCGCAGGCGATGCTTAGCATCCGCACCACCCTGGCCACGGTCGATTCGCGCCAGTCGGTACTGCTCAACGCCCTGCTCGGCGCCCTCGGTGGTGGTGTGCAGTTGGACCTCGCCGGCTGGAAAGGCATCGCCGCCACCGACATCAAGTTGCTCAGCTATCTCGATCAACTGGCAGTCGATCTCAACCTCACGGTCGGCGACTACAAGCAGTTGCTCAACGCCAACGCCACCGCCACCCAACTGCTGCAGGCGGCGGTCAAGGTGTTGCAACAAAGCGGTGCGGCGCTGGAGGTGGTGACCAACCTGGGCAAGGTCGCCCTGGGGGCCGGCAACGGCACGCTGGTGCGCCTGGGCGATATCCTCGACATCCAGAACGGCACCGCCCAGGCTGGCCTGGATGCCAGCATCCAGTTGCTGCAACTGGTGCAAGGGGTGATCCAGCTGGCCGCCAGCGAAAGCGCCGCCAACGTCGACCTGCCGCTCAACGTGCTCGGCCTGGTCAACGGACGAGTTCGCCTGAAGGTCATCGAGCCGCAGCAGATCTCCTCGGTCGGCGACCCGCGTACCGACGAACTGCGTGTGCACACTGCCCAGGTGCGGGCGATGATCTCCCTCGACCTGCCCTTGCTCGATGGCATCTTCGGCCTGGTCAACGCCGTGCTCGACCTCGCCGCGCCGCTGACCAACGTGATCAACAACCTGCTCAGCCTGAACCTCGCCGCCACCGTGCAATCGGTGCTCTGCCTGCTCGGCGTGCCCTGTACGGTCAGCGATATCGTCCTGGTGCCCGGCAAGCTGCACCTGGACATCGGCCTGGAAGTCGCCGAAGCCAGCACCCGCCTCAATCCTGCAGCCCCCGATACCTTCAGTTGCTCACCCAAGCGCCTGACCACCCGCAACCAGAGCTCGGCGGTCAAGATCGCGGTAGGCCAGTTCGCCTCACCGGATGAGTTCTTCACCAACGGCACCACTGCGGTGAAGGCGCTGCCCCTGATCGACATCGGCACCAAGCGCTGCACCCGGCTGTTGATCCTGCCGCTCGGACAGTGCGAGGAGCGCATCCCCTTCGTCGGCGGCGGCATCGGCCTGCGGGTGGACAGCATGGTGCTGGGCAGCGGTGCCCAGGAGCGCGCGCTGACCTTCCAGGCCCCCGACAGCGTACCGCCGAACATCGGTCTCAAACCTGCCTATCTACCCATGAGAAGCGCCAACGACAACGTGGTCGGCAGCCTCAGCGACACCCTGCTGGGCATTCAGTTGGAGGCCTACCGGCCGACCGCCAACAACAGCGGCCTGGGCCAGGTGCTGGTGCTCGTGGGTGGGGTGCTCGATGGCGTCAAGGCGATACTCGAGCCGCTGATCAAAGGTCTGCTCAGCCCGCTGCTCGACCCCTTGCTGAACGTGCTGCTGAAAGTGCTGGGCATCGACCTGGTCAACGCCGAAGTCGGCGCCAACCTCAGTTGCTCGACAGGCCGTGCTCAACTGGCACTGTAGAGCGGCAGCAGTATGCAGAAGCACGCGCCGTCCGGGCCGTTGAGTACCTCGAGGCTGCCGCCCATGGCCTCGACGATGCCATGGCTCACCGACAGCCCCAGCCCCGTGCCGACACCCGCGGGCTTGGTGGTGAAGAACGGCTCGAAGATGCGCCCGAGCAGGCGCGGATCGATGCCACCCGCGTTGTCCTCGACCTGCAGGCAGACGCGCCCCTCGACCCGCTGCTGGCTGACCCGGATGGCCGGTGCCAGGGGTTGGCGTTCGAGCAACGCGTCGCGGGCATTGATCGTCAGGTTGATCAACACCTGCTCGAGCTGGTCCTGATGCCCCAGTACCGTCAACGCCGACTCGGGCGCCACGATATGCAAGGCCACACCCTTGCCCCGAAGCCCCTCGGCCAGCAACGCGGCCGCACCTTCCACCGCGTCCCAGGCCACGAATGCCTGACGCTCCGGTTCAGAGCGACGGCCATAAACGCGCATGTGCTCCACCAGCCGCGCCGCCCGCTCTACCTGGGCCTCGATGCGGTGCAGCTTGTCGGTCAGGTAATCGGTATCCGCCGCGCCGTTCTCCAGACGCTTCAAGGTATTGGCCACGGCCATGCGCATCACGTTCAGCGGCTGATTGATCTCATGCACCAGCCCGGTCGCCAGCTCACCGAGCGTCGCCATCTTCGCGCCCTGCAACAACTGGCGCTGGCTGCGTCGCACCTCGGTGTTGTCACGCCCCACCGCCTGGATCTCCTGGAGCCGCCCCTGCCCGTCAAACAGGCCGCGGTCAGCCCACACCCACCAGGCGTTTTCCCGCCCCGGCAGTTGCAGGCAGATCTCCGCGCTGCTCAAGGGCTGCTCCGGGGTCAGCGTTGCCAGGCGCTGCTGGAACGCACTGCGTTGCGCGTCGGACATCCACTGGCCAAGGTTCATGCCGGCAAGCTGCTCCGGCGCACACTCCAGGTGGTCAGCCAGCGGACGGTTACCGAACAGGAGTTCGAGATCGGGACGATAGCGGCAGATCATCGCCGGCGAATCCTCCACCAGCACTCGATAACGCTCCTCGCTGTGGCGCACGCGCTCAGCAGCCTCGGTCGCCTCACTGACGTCCAGCCACAGCCCGACCACCTCCACGGGCTGGCCGAGGTCGTCGCGCAGCAGACGGGCTTCATCGAGGACCCAGTGATAGCCACCCGACTGGTCGCGCAGGCGGTAGCGGCAGCGCGCCTGGCCATCGCGCAGCAGTGTGCGCGTGCGCTCCAGCCACAGGCTGCGGTCGTCAGGGTGCACTGCCAGCCCCGGCTGACGAGCCTGTTCGCTGTCGCTGTGCCAGCCCAGCATCGGGGCCAGGCTGGCGCTGAAGAACTCGCTGTGCAGCGCGCCCTCGGCATAGCGCTGGATATAGATCACGGCCGGCGAGCTGGCGATCAGGTTCTCCAGCCGTGCACGGGCGGCGCCAGCCTGCAGTTCCTGAGCCTTGAGCGCACTGATGTCGAGCAGAAAGCCGCGGACCTGGCGCCCCTGCATTTGCCCCACCCAGTGCAGCCAACGCGGACTGATCTGCGGGGCGTGCTCGTGCAGGCGCAGGCTGAGGCTCAGGGCACGGCCTTCACGCAGTTGCTCGAGCGCCAGCTGCGCGGCCTCGCGATCCGCCGGGTGCACTCGCGCCAGCCATTGCTCGACGGTGATTTCACGCGGCAGGTCGAAACTGGCCGCCAACGCTGGGTCCAACTGCAGCGGCCCCTGCAGTGGCCACTCCCACCAACCAGCGCCCAACTGCCGCTGCAGCGCGTCGAGGTGCTGGTCGCTGCGCTGCAACTGGCGCTGTCGAAGACGCGCCAGCAACGGGTCCAGCAACGCCTGCAAGAGCCGCTCTCCCGGCTCGTGCACAGGCGGCGACCCGCTCGCCACGCACAGCAGGCAGGCCTGGATGTCCGGCCCCAGCCGATAGGGCAGCAGCGACACCGGCAAGCCGCCGCACAAGACCTGCAATTCGTAACGCTCGCACGCATCGAGCTCGCCCCGTAGCGCATACTTTTCAAGCCACGGCCGCAGTTGCCCGTCATCGGCCCAGGGCCAGTCGTCGCCACTGTCGGCATGGCTGCGCCAGACGCCGGCCTCCAGCAGCATCAGCCGCACCGAATCGGCCTGCCAGTACTCGACCAGGCGCTGTAACTGCTCGCCGGTCACCTGCGCCAGGCGCTCCTCGCCGCAGTCGCGTACCGCTCGGCCGATGTCGCCAGCCAGGCGCTGCAGGCTCAAGCGCTGCCCCTCGTGGTCGTGCGCGCGCACCAGGTCGCCGATATCGAACAACTGCAGCAGCCAGCCCTCGGCCTGACGTTGCAGCCAGCCACGGGTGTGCAGTGCCTGCCCGTGCACGGTACGAAAATCCAGATCCAGCGGCTGTCCCTGCCAATCGGCGGGATCACCTTCGAGCACCAGCCAGCTATGGTGCTGCAGGTAATCCTGCACCCGTCTGGCATGCTGGGGCGGCATGGCCAACAGGGTACGCAGCGGGCCAGACAAGCGCAGCACCTCACCCTGCTCGTCGAGCCACACCTGAAGACCGACCGCCAACGGCGCCTCGGCCACCGATGTCTGGCCACCCAACCAGCGATCGAAAACGCCGCTCACAGTTGCAGGCTCGCTTGGGCCTGCAAGCGCTGGGGCAGCCGCGGCACTTCGCCGATCAACGGCAGCACCAGTACCGGCATGACATTGGTCAGTTTGTTTTTCGGGTAGTCGATGGTCACCGTCAACAGGTTGCCGGGGGCCAGTACGATCCGTGCATCGGTGGCGGGCTGAAAGTCCAGCGCAGCGGGCATCCAGCTCAGTTGATGGGCGATCACCTGGCGTGCCAGGTTCTGGACATCATTGGCATAGGTGGCGCTGTTCGGGTCCAGCGCCACGCAGCGCCGTACCGCCTCGCTACTGGCCTGATTGAACGACTGCAGCATGAGCATCGGCAGGCTGTAGCTGACCAATCCGTAGAACACCGCGAAAAAGATCATGAAGACTGCGACAAACTCGATGGCTGCCGCGCCTTTTTGCCGTACTGCCAAGCTTGCTCGCATGTTCACGTCTACCCTGACTAGAAGTCCTGAGTGACAGCATAGAACCCGTTCAACGAATAGGGATGGCCAATTGCCAATGCAAAGCATTGTTCTCCTGATGTGGCTTGCCTTGTGCACCGAACAAGATGTCCGTGAACGGCAGATCTCCAACACCCTGACCCTGGGTGTCGCCGCCTGCGCCCTGGCCTGGCTGTTCGCCACCGGGCACAGCTGGATAGGTGCCGATGCCAGCGATGCGGGCTGGGCCTTGGCCATCGTCATGCTGCTGACCCTTCCCGGCTACATGCTCGGCCGCTTCGGCGCCGGCGATGTGAAACTGCTCGGCGCCCTGGCCCTGGCCACCAGCCACCAGTACGTGCTCGGCACCTTCATCGGCGCAGGCGTGACAGTGCTGGTGTGGATGCTTGGCCGACGCCGCCTGTGGACCCTGGCCAACCCCAAGGTTAAGAAGCGCCTGCAGCGCCTGGCCGAGCAGGTGGGCGACAAACAACCGTTCGCACCCTACGTGCTGGCCGGGTTTCTCCTGACCGCCGTCTGGATCCAATGAATGACCAGTGGGTCGAATCCGCGTGTATAGACCTTGTACATAATTTCAAAGTGCGACTACTTTTCTTAAGGGCCAGGCTGTCTGGCCAACGGAGCGGGGCCCGTACCAACAGGGAGTTGAACGTGAACAAGTCTGCTAGTGAGGTGAAAGTACTGGTTGTGGACGATCAGCCGTTGATCGTCGAAGAGCTTTGCGAATATCTCGAAAGCGCGGGCTACCACTGTGTGCCGGCGCACTCCACGGCGCAGGCCATCGAGCGCTACGGCGCGGACGAGTCCATTGGCCTGGTGCTGTGCGACCTGCACATGCCCGAACAGGACGGCATCGCGTTGATGCGCGCGCTGAAGGACATCGCCGGGCAGCAACGGCTGTTCGAGGCGATCATGCTGACCGGCCGCGCTGACAAGCAGGATGTCATTCGCGCGCTGCGCGAAGGGTTTTCCGATTACTACCAGAAGCCCATGGACCTGGCAGAGCTGCTCGAAGGCCTGCGCCGCCAGGAAGCAGCGCTGATGGAGCGGCGCCGCAACTTCCGCGAGCTGGGTAGCCTGAACCAGCGCCTGCAGGAGCTGGCCGAATCCATCGACGACCTCTACCACGACCTGGAAAAGGCCCGTGGCCAGGGTGCCCATCGCCGGGCCGGTGACGGGGAAGAACTCGAGAACGAACTGCCACCGGTGTTCGAAAAGCTCTCGCCGCGCCAACTCGAAGTGGCCAAGCTGGTCAGCAAGGGCAAGACCAACTACCAGATTGCCTGTGAGCTGGGGATCACCGAGAACACGGTAAAACTCTATGTGTCGCAGGTGCTGCGCCTGACACACATGCACAACCGCACCCAGTTGGCCCTGGCTCTGACGCCGCGCGCCTCGCCTGTGCATCAGCGGTTCACTACCCACTAGGTGCAGGAGCGGCGGTTCGGCGCCCCGACTTGCCCGCGAAAAAGACACCGCGCTGCCTGGCACGGGCTGCGCCCGTGCTCGCGGGACAAGTCGGGGCGCCGAATCGCCGCTCCTGCGGCTATCGCACTCAGTTGTTCGAAGACGTCATCTTGGTCCAACGATAGAAATCCGGGATCACATACTTGTAGGTGTCCAGCCAGCGCTGCATCGACTGGTCGCGCTCCTGCGCCGTTTGCACCTGCAACCGGTTCGACGCCTGCTCACCACTGGACTGCACCCGCAGCAACGCCTCGGTGGCCGTCTGCGCCTCTGCCTGGCGAGGTGGCTCCTGGGCCATCGCCATTGACACGCAAGCACACCCGGCAAGCACCATCAGATACCTGAACATGACCACCCTCCTCCTGCTCAATTGACCACCGCCTCGGCACCATTGGCCAACGCAATGGGACCACGCCCGGTGGATTTCACCTGCCTGGCCCGGGCCTGGGCATCGGCGAACTGTTCGGGGCGCAAGTGCAGGCGACCGACCAGATCGGTCGCCTGTTGCCAGTTGTCCTGTACCAGCGACAGGGTCACCAGGTTTACCGCCGCCAAGGCGTTGTCGTCCTTCAGCTCGATGGCCGTGAGGAACTCGAAGCGTGCCTGCTCGTATCGCCCCAGGTTCATCAGCACCACGCCCAGGTCGTTGCGCACGCGCTCGTCAGTGGGCGCCAGGCGCACCGCGCGCTGCAGGTTCTGCAAGGCCTGCGCATCATCGCCACGCGCCGAGGCGAGCTGGCCCAGACCATGCTCGCCCTCGGCCGCCAGGCAGCCCCCCAGCAGGCTGCGGTACAGGGGCTCGGCCTCACTACGCCCCAGCAAGCGCGAAACCCTGGCCTTGCGCAGGCGCACCTGGTCGAGGGTGTTCGGCAACTGCTCGAGGTGCGCCAGGCTGGCATGCGGGCGCCCCTCATTGAGCATCTCGTCCGCCAGGTTCAACGCCAGTTGCTGGTCGGCATCCGGCTTGCCACAGCCTGGGCCGCCGAACAATGCACCCAGCCCCTGCGCCGACTGCCCGGCACAACCGCCTAGCAGCAGCATGCCGGTGAACAACAGGATCGTTTTCATCCCTCTCTCCCTAGACTCAGGCCCTAGACCCCCAAGGCCCGTGCCAACGCAGAAAAACCTGGCCCGGCCAGGACGATGAGCAAGGCCGGGAACAGGAATACCATCATCACCGCCGACATCTTTGCCGACATCTTCGACACTCGCTCCTGCAGGTGCGTGAGGCGTCGATCGTCGAGCAGCGCCTTGAGCGCCAGCAGCGACTTCATCCCGCCACTGCCCTGCACCAGCAGTTGTTGAAGGATCACGCAGGTGTCGACGAGCTCATCCACTGCCAGCACCCGAGCGGTCTTCTCCAGCTCCGGGCCGAGCGACAGCCCCGAATCCACCCGTTGCAACACCTGCCGCAGCTCTTCGCTGATCTCCGGCACCAGTGTCCGTCCCTCCTGGCTGAGCACACGCAACGCCTGCTCCACGGCCAGCCCCGTCTCGAAGAGAATACGCAGCAGCGGAATCATCAGGCTGACCTCCTGGGCGATACGCTGTTGCCGGCGCGTGGCAGCCAGCGCCAACAGGCGCTTGGGCAACAGGTAGCCGATCACCAGCGCGCACGCTGGCAACACCAGCCAATGCAGGGCATCCACGCCAATGAAGGCATGCTGCAGCAGCAACGCCAGCCCCATGGCCAGCAACGGCAATCCCAGTTGCACGGCGGCGAACAGCGCGCGCTGGCGACTGCGACGCCAGCCGATCCGTTCGAGCAGGCCCTGGGTTTCCCCGTCGAGCGTCTGCAAGCGTTGCCCCAGCGGGCTGCTGCCCAGCCAGTGCAGCATGTCGCCCAGGCGTTCCTCGCGGGCCAGGCGCCCTTGCAGGCGCCGTGTAACCAGGTAGCGCGCACGCAACTGGCGCGAGGCCTGCAACCCCAGCAACAGGGCGACGACGAGCAGGCACAGGGCGCAGATCAGCAGGGCCATGTCAAAGACTCCTCATCATGCGCCACAGCACCAGGCAGCCGATCGCCTGCAGGGCAAAGGCCAGGAACAGCAGCCACTGCCCACTGCTGTCGCGCCACAGGCTCATCAGGTAGTTGGGGTTGACCGTCAGGAAGTAGCCGACCATGAACAGCGGCAAGGCCCCCAGCACCCACGCAGTGACACGCGTTTCGCCGGTCATGGCCTTGAGCTGGCGCGCGCCTTGCTCACGTTCGCGGATCAGCTTGATCAGGTTTTCCATCAGTTCGCTGGCATTGCCGCCATAGCGCTGATTGATGCGCAGGCCCAGGGCGAACAGGCGCAATTCGTCCTGGTCGTACAGCTCGGCCAGCTCGCTCAGCGCATCCTCCAATGGCACGCCCATCTGCACATTGCGGCGCACACGGCCCATGGTCGAATGCAACGGTTCGCGCGTGCCGTCGATGCCGCCGAGCACCGCGTCGCTCAGGGTCCGACCGGCCTTGAGGCTGCGCACGCTGTAGTCGAGCAGACCGGGCAGTTGCTCGACGAGCTGACGCATGCGCCGACGGCATCGCCAACTCAAGTACAGATAGCCCGACAGCGGCGCACCGAGCAGCACCATCAGGCCGGCCAGCCAACCGGCCAGCAACACCGCCACCAGCGCCAGCCCGCACCACGCCAGCAGCCAGCGTTGCGGACGCACGTCAGCGCTGATCAGGCCAGCCCGTTGCAGCAGTGGGTCGAGCCAGTCGCGCCGGGCGCTGCCCGTTCGAATCGTCTGGTAGGCGCGCCCCAGACGCTGCAGGACGCGCTCCTCGCCGCGCTTGTACAAGCCCAGGCGAAACAGCAGCATGGCGGCCCCCAGCAGCAGCGGCGCCAGCGCCAGCAACAACGGCCCGATCACGACACACCGTCCTGACGCAGTTTGCTGCCTGCCGGGTTCGGCGCCTCGCGCTGAAAAGTCTCACCGCCGCGCCGGTCGAGGCGGAACAGGGTATTGGTCACATATACATCCTCACGTACGCCGACCACCTCCAACACTTCGCTGACGCAACGCCTGCCATCAGGCAAACGCGTCAACTGGATCACCACATCCAGCGCCGCGCAGATCATCTGGCGCAAGGTCTTCTCGGCGATCTGTCGGCCGCTGAGGCCGACCAGGGTCTCCAGGCGCAGCAGGGCGTCCTGTGCAGTGTTGGCGTGTACGGTGCTCATCGAGCCGTCGTGGCCGGTGTTCATCGCGGTGAGCACATCGAGCACCTCGGCGCCGCGAATTTCGCCAAGGATGATGCGGTCAGGACGCATGCGCAGGGCGTTGCGGATCAGCTCGCTGGGCTTGATCTCGCCATGGCCCTCGGCGTTCGGTGGCCGGGTTTCCAGACGCACCACGTGGGGGTGGTGAAGCTGCAGCTCGGCAACATCCTCGATGGTCACCAGGCGCTCGCGCGGCGCGATCATCTGACTGAGGATATTGAGCAGCGTGGTCTTGCCGGTGCCGGTGCCGCCGCTCACCAGGATGTTGCAACGACGGCCCACGGCGCGTTCGAAGAAATCGAAGATGGGTTGATCGATGGCGCGGGTGGCCAGCAAGTCGGCACTCTTGAGCATGTCCTGGCGGAATTTGCGGATCGACAGGCACGGCCCGTCCAGCGCCACTGGCGGGATGATCGCGTTGACCCGGCTGCCATCGGGCATACGCGCATCGACCATCGGCGAAGACTCGTCCAGGCGTCGCCCCAGGGGCGCAAGGATGCGCTGCATGACCCGTTCGACATGGTGCGCATCGATGAAGCGCAGGTCGGTCTGCTGCAACAACCCGGCCCGCTCGACGAACACCCGGTGCGGGCCGTTGACCAGGATCTCGGTGACGCTGGCATCGCGCAGCAGCACTTCCAGCGGGCCGAAGCCGGTGAGTTCATCGACCAGTTCCTCGGCCAGGCGCTCCATCTCGTAGCGCGACAGCGCCAGACGCAAGCGCCCGACATAGTCACCCACCTGTTCGAGGACGAACTGAGTCAACGCCGGGCGTGCGCCTTCGAGCAGGTTGCGCCCGCTGTCTTCGATGGCGTCGATAGCGAAGCGATGCAGCGCACGCTTGAGCGCGTGCGGGTCGCCCGAGGCGTGGCGCTGACCGCCGAAGGGTTCGTCGCCGCTCATTTGCTACCCCACAGCCGACGCAGCCAGGGGAAGCTCGGTGGGGCGAGGTTTTCCGAGCGCCGGGCCAGGCGCTCGCCGAGGGCACGCAGGGCCTGGGTCAGGCCTTCGCGCGGGGCCAGTTCGAACAGGCTCAGGCCCTGGTTCTTCACGTTCATGCGCACCTCTGGGCAGTCGGGCATCACCTTGAGCAGCGGCAGGCCATAGCGCTTGGCGAGCGCCTCGGCATCCGGGGCGACATTGCGCAGGTAGCGGTCCACCAGCAAGCTGGCATGCTCGAGCTTCATGCCGCGGTCGCGCCACTGTTCGAGCACTTCCAGGTTGCGCCGGCAGTCCAGGATGTTCTGGTCGGTGTAGACGATCAGCTTGTCGCAATGGCTGACGATGGTACGCAGCGCTTCGCTGTCGGCATGCCCGGTCAGGTTCACGACGATGTGCTGGAAGTGTTGGCGCAAGGCACTGAGCAGCATGTACAGCTCGGCGGCGCTGGTCTGGCGCAGCGGATCGTCGTTCTCGGCATAGCTCAGCAAGCGCAGGCCGCCCTTGTCGCGGGTGAAGGCACTGTCGATCAGCGTGGTGTCGAGCCGACGCAGGTGGCGCAAGGCATCGCCGAAATAGAATGACGCCTCCAGCCCGAGCAGGGCCAGGCTGTCGCCGCGCGGCAGGCCCAGGTCGAGCAGCAGGGTCTGCTGGCCGCTCTCCTGCACCACCCGCGCGAGGTGGGTGGTCAGCAGCGCGCCATCGGCGCCGCGCTGGGCACCATAGAGCACGGTCAGGCCACCCAGTTTGGGGTTGTTGGTCACCGTCGGCAGGCGCTTGCCGAGCCTGCGCACCAGCCCGGCCACCTCGCTGGCACGCGAGCCGTAGGCGACGAAATCGCGCGCACCGGCACGCATGGCATGCAGCACCAATTGATTGTCCATGCCATCGCCCAGCGCGACGATGGCCAGCATCGGCTTTGCTTCCAGCACGCCTTCGATCAGCGCGCACTGGCTGACCAACTGCTCGCGGTCAAGGCCGATGAACACCAGGTTGCTGAACGTCACATCCAACAGCGCCAGCAATTCGTCGAGGGTGCCTGCGCTGGCGCCGATCACCTGCCCCTGCGGCGCCAGGGCGTCCTGCAGCCACTGCAGGTCGTCTTCGTTGCGGGTGATGGCCAGGTAAGTCTGGTTGAGGCTGTCGTTCATCGTGATAACCCCCCCTGACCTTCGAAGTTGCCGTTTTCCATGAAGAACAGCTGGCCCCAGCTCGGGTCGTAGGTGCGCAGTGCTTCGCCCGGCAACTGCGGCAGGCGCGCATTGGCCGCCAGCGGCTGGACCAGGTGCGGGGTGACGATCATCAGCAGTTCGGTCTCTTCGCGCACCAGCGCCGACTGGCGGAAGAACGCGCCGAGGATCGGCAGGTTGCCCAGGCCGGGAAGTTTGTCCACCGAGGAGCGGGTGTTGTTGCTGACCAGACCGCTGATGATGAAGCTCTCGCCATCGGCCAGGGAAATGCTGGTGTCGGTGCGCCGCACGCTCAGTCCCGGCACCAGGGTGCCGGCGATGTTCACCGCGTTGTTGTAGTCCAGCTCGCTGACCTCGGGGGCGACCTTGAGCGTGATACGGTCGCGGCTGACCACGGTCGGGGTCAGCGCCAGGCGTACGCCGAACTCCTTGTATTCGATCGACACGTTGTCGCTGCCGGAGCTGGGCACCGGAACCGGGATCTCGCCACCGGCCAGGAAACTGGCCGTCAGGCCGCTGAGCACGGTGAGGCTGGGGCGCGCCAGGGTGTAGGCGAAGCCGCTGTTTTCCAGGGCGTTGATCGCCGCCAGGAACTTGCTGCTGCCACCGCCCCAGACGATGTTGAAGACGTTGTCGTCGAGCGGGATCGCGGGGCGGGTGATCGGCACCGAGCCTGGGGTCACAGCAGTATTCGGCACCGTTCCCGGCGAGCCGATCAGGCTGTTGTTCGAGCCTTTGAAGAACAGCCGCGCACCTGCCTCCTTGTACTTGCTGCGGCGCACTTCGACGAAGCGGATATCGGCCTGCACCTGGCTTGGCAACTGCGCGTCCTGAGACGGTAGCAGGCTGCCTTCTGCCATGTCGGCACTGGCCCGACCCTTGACGAACAGCATGGTCCGGTGCGGCGCTGGCGCGCAGGCGGTCCACAACATCAACGTGGTATTGCCCGGCCCCACGGCGGTCAGCAGCACCGCGCGATCGCCGCTGGCCTGCACGTCGGCGACCTTGGGCTCGCCCACCGCCGCCCGGCTGATCGCCAGCGGCAGGCGCAGTTCCTGCTGCAGGCCCTGG
Organism: Pseudomonas sp. MNR3A; assembly: GCF_009650575.1. Classification (NCBI taxonomy): domain Bacteria; kingdom Pseudomonadati; phylum Pseudomonadota; class Gammaproteobacteria; order Pseudomonadales; family Pseudomonadaceae; genus Pseudomonas; species Pseudomonas sp. MNR3A. Next base: position 40,170 of record NZ_VZZS01000020.1, read on the forward strand.
TCCATCTCGATCACCGAGGGCAACTGGCCGAAAGCCTCGCACCCCTTCACCGCCGCCTGGGCGTGGGGCACCAGTGCCGTCAGGAGCAGTGCACGGCACGCATGTCGGAAACTACGCTCGGAACGTCGCATCGCTGCATCCTTGCCTGGTCAGGGAGTCTTGTCGGTGTCGGCAGCCTTGGCGCCACGAATGATCTGCATGCTGGGCGCAGCGTTGGCGGGAGCAGCGCTGGCCACGGGAGACTGGGACAACTGGCTGAAGCGATAGAGCTCGCGTCCGGCACTCTCGACCTGCGGTCGCGCCTCAGGTTCGGCCCAGTAACGGGCCAGGCGCTGTTCATCGGCGCTGCGTACGGCCAGGCGCAGGGTGCCGGCCTGGGCAGCGAGCATCAGCCGGCTGGCCAGGGCTTCGGGTACGGCCAAGGTGACGGTGCGGGTAGCGCCGACGCTGCCTTGGCTCCCGTGCTGTTCGCGCCGGGCCTGTTCCTCCTCGACGGTTTGCGCCGGCCGGCCATCGTTGGCCAGCCCCATCTGCTCGCCGACACTCAGCACGCGCAGGGCCGGCAGCACCACCTGGGCTGAAGACTGCGGGTTGTTGTTCTCCTCGCGCAGAAACAGCAACACATCCACGTAGTCGCCTGGGCGCAGCAGTCCGGCCGCCCCCACCACATCGTCGACGCCCACGGCCACCGCGCGCTCGTGGGCACGAATCATCCGCGACAGTGGCCCGCCCGCCTGAAAGCTCGCCTCGTCCAGCCAACTGCCCGCCGACAGCGCACGCGCGCTGGAGCGACCGAGCACCTGGTCGATGTGCTGGAACGCACCGGCAGGCACCACTTGCAGGCGCTCTAGCAACACATCGTCCTCGGTCAGGGGCGTGTTCGCCGGGAGCGCCCTGCGCAACACAACGATGGATGAACGTGCCGGTTCGGGCGGTTGGGGAGGTGGCGCAATCACTTCGGCAGGCGCTTCGGCGACTGTGGGAGCAGGACTGACGGGGGGAGTGACCGGACGGCTGAGCACCAGCCCCCAGTAACCTGCGAGCACTGCGCCGAGAAGAAACAGGACAGCCAGGACCATGGTCAAGCGACTGCTCATCTCCGCCTCCCTGCGCCATTAGATTGATGGCAAAACGTAACTATTTCGCTATTGAACGGTAGCGCAGACCTCACCGTTCGCCATGAGCGGAAACGGGATTTTTTCGTCTGGCACGCGGACATGCAGGGAAAACAGGTACTTAGAAAAAGCCTTGGCTTCCAATACTTTAGAGTTAATGCCTTTTTACATTTGCAGGCTTCGCCAGCTTGGCAATTCTATGATGGCAAATGGACGTTACTTAGCCACGTCCTTACCCCGCGCCGTCGGCGCAAGGAGATGTGCCATGCAACTGCAACGGATCCTTCAGCACTGCAAGAACTTCATCACCCGCAAGGACGGCGCGTCCGGTATCGAATACGCGCTGATCGCCGCAATGGTCGCGGTGGTGCTGGTGCCATTCGTACCGACGATCTCCGGCAAGATCACCACGATGTTCAGCGCCATCTCCGGGGCGCTATGACCTTGACCAGCACGCCGCAGCATAACGCCAGGCGAACAGGAGCCAAGCATGCCGAACTCTTCCTCGCGCCAGCAAATTCTTTTGGTGGACGACGAGGAAGAGGCACTGCAGGAGCTGGCTGAACTGCTGGAAAACGAAGGTTTCAAGTGCCACACCGCCAACTCGGTGAAGACAGCCCTGCAACAGCTCACCCGCTACCCTGATGTGGCCCTGGTGATCACCGACCTGCGCATGCCCGAAGAAAGCGGCATCGGCCTGATCAAGCGCCTGCGCGACCACACCGCCCGCCAGCATCTGCCGGTGATCGTCATGTCCGGCCATGCCGATATGGACGACGTCAGCGACCTGCTGCGCCTGCATGTGCTCGACCTGTTTCGCAAACCGATCTACCACGCCCGCTTGCTGGAGACACTCGACAATCTGTTTCCCAAGTCGGTGATGCAGGTGGTGGGGCGGTAGGCCAATGCGTTCAGATCAACAAGGCGAAGTCGCGCAAAACTCCTGCCCTCTGTGGTAGGCCTTGCCTCGAATAGCACTCCAGCAGGGCTTCGGCGGTGTAAGGCATACGAACCAAGCTGCGCCGCATTTCAGCCACAGCCTCCAGAACAGCAGCCTGATCGAGGTCCCACAAGTCCATGATGAATTCGTCAGGGTGCTGTGCCTCTACACCGAAACAGCGCAATGCGGATGGGGGAAAGTCTTTCAGGTTGAACGTCACGATGACTTCCGCGTTGCTTCTGATCGCGGCGGCAAGAACATGTACGTCATCGGGGTCGGGCAGATTCAGAGCCGGGTACAAGGATTCATGACCGACAACCAGTGCATCGGGAATCGCCGCTTCCATCAGTGTGGAAATACGGTCCAATTGCCCCCGGGTAAGATCCCGCCGTTTCAGCAACAGATTCCTTTTCCATTCATCATCGATCTGGGCGCTCCATCTGGCTCTGTAAAGGCCTTGCCAGCGAGCCTGACCAGCAAGTCGCGCAAAGGGGCGGGATAAAGAACGCATGCGTCGTAAATCGTGGTGAACGGTGAGTGACGCATCAATACCCCAGGTCAAGCTCTTCCGATAGCGCGGTCAAGTCGTCCATCGCCTTGCGGCTGGCCTGATCCCGCTGCTGTTTGTAGGTCATCAGGTCAGAGAAGAGAACACGACGATGTCGACCCGCCTTGTGATGGGGCAAGGCTCCTTCCTCGAGCAGTTTCACCAGATGAGGGCGCGAAACACTCAGCAGATCCGCAGCCTCCTGCGTGGTCAGCTCCGCGTGGACCGGCACTACCCGCACAGAGTTGCCCCGTGCCAACTCTCCCAGTATGTCCAGGAGCAACCGCAGCGCACTGGTTGGCAGCTCGACGGCATGCGCCTTGTTATCGGCGTCGTAGATCTCGATGCGCTGCATGTCAGCCTGGGTGCATAGCACGGCTGCCAGGTCTCGTTGCCCCTGCACAGCGGCTGCTACTTCACGGGCCTCGGGAAACTCGGTACGGATAGGCACAGTCATGAACTTTCTCGCTGAAGACTTCTGTTCACTTCAACATATTCGAAATAAGAAAAATCAAGTATCACCAACTTCCCTTCCCTGACGTCCTCGCAAAGACTAGACAGGCCCCCCATGAGCGGCAATCAGACGCTATTCGACAGATCAGGTCAGACAGTTCCTAGGAAGATCCATCCTCCCTACAGTTGATAACTGAAGCTCACCGTGAACCGCGGCCGCCGGTTCAGACTGTCCAGGGCGATGTCCGACATGGGCTTGGCTACCTCCAGCGCGATGTTGTAATAGCGCGCATCGCCAAACCGCAGCCCTACCGCCGCCGACGACATCTTCGCCTTCTGCACCTCCAGTTCGTTGAACCAGGCCCGCGCGGTATCGAGCACCACATAGGGCTGCAGCACCTTCAGCCACTGGCCTTGGCGCTGGATGCTGTAGTTCAGCTCGTAGGCCAGGCCCCAACCCTTGTCGCCGGAGGCCTGGTCGCTGGGGTAGCCACGACCGAAGTTCTGCCCGCCGAACACCGCCCGTTCGCTGTCGGGCAAACTGTCGTTGCTCCAGTAACCGGCAGCGGACACGACCCCTTGCCAGTGTTCGAGGAAATTGTCGCTCTGCACCCCGGACAGGCGCAGGCGCAGGAAGTCCAGGTCGTAGCCTGCATTGGTGCGTGCGCCAAAATGGTCGAGGCCCTGGTAGACCCCGGCGCTGAGGATGCGCAGGCGCTTGGCCTCGGCCTTGCGCCAATCACCCTCGAACGACAGCGCGCGAATGTCGGTGTGGCTGTCGAGCTTCAGCGGGAAGCCCACGACCTGGTAGTCGATCTGGTCATTGACCGCATAGAAGCGCCCGACCACATCCAGCCATTCGGTCGGCGAGGCGATCAACGCCTGGCTGAGCCCGATCGAGTAACGCTCGTTCTCGCGGTGCTGGGTCAGGTCGATACCGTTGTCCAGGCGAATGCGTGCCTTCGGGTCGCTGCGATAGCGCGATGCCGACAACAGCAGTTGCGTACCCTCGTCATCCAGGAACTGGCTGTAGTCGACGCGGTAATAGTGTTCCTTGTCCTCGCCCGGCGGCACCAGCACGCTGGCGCTCAACTGCTCGGCGAAGCGAGTCTGGGCATTGCTGCTGGCGCCCAGCAGCGCTTGCAGGTCGTCACGGTTGCCGTCGCTGAGGTTGAGCGTGGTGGTGAAGGGCTTGCGCGAAGCCTGGGCAATCAGGCGCGTGGCACCGTCGGTGGTGCCCGGTGGCGGCACCTGGGCCTGGAAGGTGACACCGGGGATACGGCTGATCAGGCTGGTGTAGCGCTCGAAGGTCTTGCGCGTCAGCGGCCGTTCGGCCTTGAGCTTGTTCACCAGACGCTCGACATAACCCGATGCGGAGCCGATATCGCCCTGAACCTCGTAGTCGCGGATATAACCTTCCACCAGCACCACCCGCACGCGGCCATCGGCGAAGTCTTGCGGCGGAAGATAGGCGTAGGACAACAGGTAGCCGTCCTGCTGGTAGCGCTGGGTCAGGCGTCGGGTGACCTCGATCAGTTCAGCGAGGGTCACGCTGCGATTGAGTATCGGTTGGTAATGCTCGCGCAGATCTGCCAAGGGGTAGACGGTCCCGCCCTCGAAGCGCACCTTGCGCACCAGGACCTGGGTGTTCATCTGCAATGGCGTTTGTTGGGGTGCCGCTGGTGCCGGTACATTCAGCCCAGGCTTGCCCGGACGGTAGGCGTCCACCGGTAGATTCGGCGTGGGCAGGCGGCGTTCGGTTTCGTTGCTGTTGAGAAAACTCGGCAGGGGTTCGGCGCGGGCCACGCAGGCCCAGGACAGCGCCAGCATCGTCACCAGCAGTGGACGCATTCGGACACTCCATGATCCTGTGGAACCAGGGGCGCCCGGCAGGGACGCCCTTGTCAATGCAAGCGTAGGTGCTGAGCGAGCCGTCGTCTAACCGAGCGCCCGGCGGATCAGCGAAAAAGATCCGCCGGGCACTTTATCAACGCTGCACGCCGCCCAAGGCACCGGTCACACCGCCCAGTACGCCGCCGAGCCCGCCACCCTGGCCACCGCTGCCATTGACCAGCGTGCCAGCCTGGCCAACGGTGCCACCGACTGCACTGACCGTCGCCCCCACCTGGCTGACTACCGGGTTGCCAGTGGCCGCGCCAAGCTGGCTGCCTGCACTGGCCACCGCACCGCCTACCTGATTGAGCAACCCGGCGACCGGCGCACCGACGCCCGTCGCAGCACCAACCTGCTGGGTCACACTGGCCACGCCACTGACGACCGGCGTCACACCGGCGCTCACCTGTTGCGTCACCGCTGCCACCGGAGCACCTGCTGCCGTATTGGTGACGCCATTGCCACCGAGCACCGTGCCGAGCGCAGCGACGGTGTTGCCAACCTGACCCGTGCTGCCACCCACCGACGCTACCGCCGGATTACCAGTGCCCGCCGCCAGCCCGCTGCCAGCGCCAGCAACCACGCCGCCCACGGTTTCCAGCAGGCCAGTGCGTGCGCCGCCGGTTGTCGGGGCCAGGCCGCTGGTGGTGCTGACGGTGCTACCCACATTGCTCACCACTTGCCCGAGCGTACTGGTCAATGGATTGCCGTTGCCGGTACCTGCAACCTGTTGCCCGGCCTGGTCGAGCGCCCCGCCGACCTGGTTGAGGGTCTGGTTCAGCGGGCCAGCGAGCCCGGTTTGCCGGGTGACATTGGCAGTGGTGTTTTCCACCAGCGACACCACCGGCACCAACGCATTGCTTACCCCCTGCGTGGCGCCCGCCAGCGGGCCGCTGGTACCGACAGGGGTCAGCGTGTTGCCCAGCATGGTGACCGCCTGACCGACACGGTCGACGCCTTGCCCGGCGCCTGCCACCACTTGGTTGACCAATGGAACCTGCTCGACCGGTGAGCTCGTTGCGAGCGCCCCTATGCCCTGTCCCAGGCCGGATACGCCGGTCCCGAGGTTGGAAGTGGCTGCCCCCACCACGCCGAGTGTCGTACCAACGGCATTGTTTCCGGTGCCCAGTTGCCCAAGCCCCTCGCTCAGGCCGGAGCCGACACTACTGACTGCATCACCCGTGGACGACACCAGCGAACCGACGCCGCCGGTCAGCGAAGTGTTCCCCGCCACCGGCAGCGAGCCGATCATCTCACCCAGGTTGCTGACACCATCGCCCAGGCCGGAAACGGTATTGCCGACCTGGCCGACGACCTGACCGGTGACCAGCGGGGTCGGCGTATTACCGCCACCCGTACCACCATCACCACCGCCTGGCGTTCCGCCACCGTTACCAGGATTGGTACCACCGCCTCCCGTACCATCTCCACCACCGGTGCCACCGCCAGTGCCACCGTTGCCTGCGCCGTTGCCACCACCCGCCATACCGCCGCCATCACCACCGCTGCCGCCCGATCCGTCGGAGCCGCCGCCTGCACCTGCACCAGCGCCACCATCGGTGGACGAGCCATCAACCTCGCTGTGATGACCACCACCACCGCTGCTGCACCCGGCAAGCCCAAGGGCCATCACCAGCGCCAATGCCGTACTCGCTTTCATCCAAACCTGAGTTTTCATGGGCGACTCCCGCACTGCTTTGTTGTTGGATAGGCGCGCTGGCCAGGCTGGCCAGCGTTATGCCTTCAGTCAGCAGTGAAGCTCCGGCGGTTCGACGGCGGTAGGTCGTAAGTTGGTATTAATACGGGGGAATAAGGTGCTGACGGCGCTGGAAAGCCTATGAAATTCAGTGAGTTGTGAGGGCAGCCCGAATGGCTGGCCGAAAGGTTTAATACCATGTCATTAGTACAAGGAAGCGCTGGCTGAGAGCGGCTACTCCGCCACCTGGAACTCGACCCGTGCCGTCTCGCCGCTCTCATCCAACGCACTCAACTCGATGCGGCCTGACTGCTCGAAACGCACCAGCAGGCTGTCCTGCCCTTCGGTCTCGCCCAGCGGCTGGCCATTGAGGAACCACCAGCGCCGCCCTGCCCCACCCAGTGCCGATACGTGCAGTTGCAGTGGCTCGTGACTGGTGAGCGGCCGGCGCAAGTTGTCGCCTGCTCGCACACCGACGATCGACAGCGGCGGCGCGCTGGGCGGCACCTGCGGTGGACAGGCAGGATCGACCATCGGCAGCCGCGCACTACGCCGCTCTACCCGTGGCAGCCACGGTTCCAGAGGCGCAGGCCAGAGGGCAATTTCCAATGCTTTCGCCCCCCGACAGCTGGCATCGACCCGCAAGCCGCGCTCATTGACCCATACCGTTTCGCGCAGGCCCAACCCCAGCGGCTGGTCGGCAGCCTGCAAGGTCGGCGGCGTGGTGCCGTCGAGGGTCCAGGCAAAACGCTGGCGGCGGCATTGCGGGTCCTGACGATTCATCGGTTGTCCCAGGGGCCAGCAGATCGCTGCCACGCCGACACTGCCCGGCACGTTCTCCACGGGCACGGCAACACCGCGCTGGCTGTCGCGGTTGCTCAGCAGGTCGTGCACCTGCAGCATCAGCGGCGCTGCCGAAGCCAGGCCGAACTGGCCCGGCACCGGCGTGCCATCGGGTCTGCCTATCCAAACACCAATGATGTACCGCGGGCCGACCCCGACCGACCAGGCATCGCGAAAGCCATAGCTGGTGCCGGTCTTCCAGGCCAGTTGCGGGCGCTGCACCAGCTCGGCGTGCGGATCGCGGTCCGGACGCGCCTGGCCGCTGAGAATACGCCGCACGATCCACGCCGAACCCGGCGACAACAGGCGCCGCTCCAGCAGCGGGTCCTGGGGCTGCAGGCGGATCTTCGCGCTCTTGCCTTCACGCGCCAGCGCGGCATAGCCACCCACCAGGTCCTCCAGGCGGCTGCCCGCGCCGCCGAGAATCAGCGACAGGTTCGGCTCGGCCAGTGGCGGCAGTATCAGCGGCACCCCACCGATACGCATCTGCGCGGCAAAGCGTTTGGGCCCATAGGCCTCGAGCAACTGAACCGCTGGCAGGTTGAGCGACAACGCCAGCGCCGAACTGGCCGACACCGGCCCACTGAAGCCCATCGAGAAGTTGCCCGGACGATAGTCGCCATAGCGACGCGGCACATCCTGCAACAACGATTCGGAGTGGATCAGCCCATCGTCCAGGGCCATGCCATAGAGAAACGGCTTGAGGGTCGAGCCCGGCGAGCGCAGGGCATGCACCATGTCGACATGGCCGAAGCGGCGCTCATCGCCCAGATCGATGGAACCCAGGTAGGCACGCACGGCCATGGTCTGCGCCTCGACCACCAGGATTGCCGCCGAGGTGCGCTCGGGCAAGCGTGCACGCCAACCGAGCAGCAGGTCTTCGAGACGACGCTGCAACGATGCATCGAGCGTGGTGCGGATCAGCGTCGGGCTGTCCGCCGTGTTCAGCCGCCGAGCCAGCAGTGGCGCCAGCGCCGGCTCCTGGCGTGGGGCGAGCAACAAAGGCTCCTCGCGCGCCTCGGCAATCCGCTGCTCAGGCCACACCTGGTAGTCGGCCAGGCGTTGCAGCACCTTGTCGCGGGCACGCTGCGCACGCTCGGGATGGCGATCCGGGCGCAGGCGGCTGGGCGCCTGGGGCAGTACGGCGAGCAATGCCGCTTCGGCAGGCGTGAGGTGCTTGGGCGACTTGCCCAGGTAGGCCCAACTGGCGGCAGCGACGCCCTGCAGGGTGCCGCCGAAGGGCGCGCGATCGAGGTAGATCTGCAGGATCTCGCGCTTGGACAGGTGCCATTCAAGTTGCGCCGTACGCCACAGCTGACGCAGCTTGCCGGCCAGGGTGCGATCATGGGGGTCGAGCAAACGTGCTACCTGCATCGACAGCGTGCTGCCGCCGGACACTACGCGCCCGCCACGCAGGTTCAGCCAGGCCGCGCGAGCCAGGGCCAGCGGGTTGACCCCGGGATGGTCGTAGAACCAGCGATCTTCGTAGGTGAGCAGCGCCTCCAGATACAAAGGCGATACTTCCTCGGGGCTGACCGGATAGCGCCACACGCCATCGGCATCGGCGAAGCGCCACAGCGGCGTGCCGTCCTCGGCGAGCACCACCCGCGCCAGGTCGTCACCCGGCATCGGCAACGGCCACAGGCGATCCGCCAGCCACAGCAAGACGACGCTCGACAACACAGTAATGCCGATACCACGCAAGATCCTTGCGCTGCGCGTACGCGGGCGAACTATGCTTGCGCCTGGCATCGGGAACCGACCCCATCGAACGATGGCCAAAGGCTTGGGATGATCATCAGGAAGCAGCTATGCATGTAGAAGGGTTTTTCGAGTGGTTGGGCCAGGCGCTGGGCGCGGTGATCAAGTTCATCGTCGATATCATGAGCGGGCTGTTCAATCTGCTGGCCAATGCCGGCGGCAATTTCATCGACGGGCTGGCGCGCACCTTGGGCATGGACACCTCGCTGGTCAGCATCCTTGCGCTGATCGTCGGGCTGATGCTGCTGTACTCGGCGATCCGGGCGTTCATGCGGGCGTCGATCGTGATGGGCATCATCTGGCTGGTGCTGGGCTTGTGGGTGTTGAGCTGGATCATTCACTGACCCAAGGCCCGCCATCCATGAACCTGTGGGAGCGGAGTCACCCGCTCCCACAGTCGCATCAACGGCTACGCACCACCATCTCGCCCTGGCTATCCCCCACTGCCTGCAGGTTCGGCCGGTACATCGACTCCACCTGCGGCGGCGGAATGCGATAGCTGCCCGGCGTTACTGCGCGCGCCAGGTACAACAGGTGCGTGGTGCCGTAGCTGTCGAGCTTGAGGGCGGCCACATAACGGTCGTCGCGGTATTCCTGGTGCACCACGCTGGCGTTCTGCATCGATTCGCGCCATTGCTTGACCGCGCTACTGGCGTTGTCGAGGCTGGCCGCGCTCTGCGCCAGGTTCTGGTTTTCCAGCTCCAGGCCCGCCGGCAGCAGGTCGACCACCAGCGCATCCGGCACCTGGCTCTGGGCCTTGAGCGCCAGGTGCACCAGCACCAGGTCGCCACTGCGCAGGTTGCGCAGGTCCAGGGTCTGGCCGTTCATGCCCAGGTATTCGCGACGGATCTCCATGCCATTGCTGCTGGCCGCAGGTGCCTGGCGCGGATAACCGGACAGGGTCAGTTGCTGGTAGAGGGTCTCGCTGCCCTGGTTCTGGATGCTCAGCGGCGATGCCAGCAACGGGCCTTCGAGCTTCATGCCCGATTCGGCGTTGTTGAACTCGCGAACCTCGCCGGCGCTGTCCAGGCGCGCCTGCCAGTTGCCTTCGGGCTTGCCCAGCAGGCCACGACCGGCGAGGAACAGCGCGTTGCGCTCCTGGGTCGACAGCCAGCGGTTGGAGGCCAGTTCGTCGGACAGCGCAAACAGCCGCTGATCGACCTGGTTGCTGGCCAGGTTGTTCTCCTGCAGCAGGGCCAGGATCAGTGCCTGGTCACGCACGGCGCTGCCGTAGTCGGCCAGCCAACCCTTGCCGCGGCCGATGGAAAGACCGGCCTGCAACGCCTGCTGCGAACGCGGCTTGTCGCCCATCTTGTCCAGTGCCACCGCCAGTTGCACCAGCGGCAGGCCGGAGCGGGCGTCGCTGCGGCGCTCGAACAGGCTGCGCAGCGCACCCAGCGGCGCCTGCTGGCTGCGGGCGAGCACCAGGGCGGCGTAGGCCTGCACGGCGAAGCGGGTGTGCTCGGCGTCCTGGCTGTAGTCGACCTCGATCAGGTTGCGTTCCTGCAGGTAGCGCAGCAGCCGCTCGTTGGCCTTCTTCAAGGCATCGGCAGGCACGCCGTAGCCTTGCTCACGCGCACGCAGGAGGAAGTCGGTGACGTAGGCGGTCAACCAGTACTCTTCCTCGCTGTCCGAACTCCACAGGCCGAAGCTGCCGTTGTAGCGCTGCATGCCCAGCAGGTGCTCGATGCCCATTTCGATCTTGCGCTTGCGCACATCGGCCCGTTCGCCCTTGATACCCAGGCGCTTGAGGCTGTCGGCATCGGCATAGAGCGAGGGGTACAGGCCGCTGGTGGTCTGCTCAAGGCATCCGTAAGGGTAGGCTTCCAGAGCGCGGATCTGTTCGGCCAGGTTCAGCGGCGGGCGACTCGACAGCGCCAGGCTGGCTTCAAGGCCTGCCGATTCGAACTCGGCCAGCTCATTCTCTGGCAGGGTCCAAGGCTGGTCCTTCAGCGCCACGCGGTAGTGCTTGAGCATGGCCGGATACGCCGGGCGCACACCCAGGGTCCATTCGCGCTCGAAGCCAGTGGCCGTCTCGCCCGGCAACTGCAGGCCATCGACACGCACGTGTACCTTGCCCTGCCCCAGGCCACCACGGGCCTGGACCGGGATCATCAAGGTGCTGCGCTGGCCCTCGGCGAGGTTGATGTTCTGTTGGGCAGCCCCAGCGAGGTCGAGCTGCCCATCGGTCGTCACCTGCACGTTGAGCTGCTGGGCGCGGCCAGACAGGTTGGCCAGGTCCAGGGCCAGGCGGGTCTGGTCGCCACCGGCAAGGAAGCGCGGCGCCGACAGCTCGGCAATCAGAGGTGCCGCTACGACCGTCTTGCCTTCGGCCATGCCGAAGTGCTCGTCGGTCCAGGCTTGCGCCATCAGACGCAGTTCGCCGTTGAAGTCAGGAATATCGACCGTGGCCTGGCCTTCGCCTTTCTCATCGAGCGTTACCGGCAGGCTCTGCTGGGCGACGATGGTGACCGTGGTGTTCGGGCGCTTGCCGCCCTTGGCCATGGCGGCGTCGCCACCGAAGGCCAAGCTCGCCAGACGCCCCTGGCCGGCTTCGATCAGTTGGCCGTAGATGTCCAACTGGTCGGCGCCGTAGGCCTTGCGGCCGAACAGGCTGGCAAAGGGGTCGGGGGTCTTGAAGTCGGTGATGTTGAGGATGCCCACATCCACCGCAGACAACAGCACATGCACCTGTTTCGGCACGCTGCCATCGGCATTGACGGCCTTGAGCTTGACGGTCAGGGGCTGCTTGGGACGCATCTTCTCCGGCGCCTGCAGGCTGACCGCGAGCTTGCGCTCGGCACGGTCCAGCGGCAGGTGAAGCACACCGACGGCACGCTTGGGCGTGGCATTGACCTTGCGCTCGCCCGGACGAATCACCAGGGCGCTGATATAGAGGTCGTGACGGGCCCATTTCTTGTCCAGCTCGACCTCGAAGGTCTTGCCCTCGGCAGGTACGTCGATTTCCTGCCACCACAGCGGGCCGTCGCTCGACTCGATCATCAGGTAGCCGCTGCCTGCGGCAGGCGGCGTGACGGTGACCTTGGCGGTAGCACCGTCGGCGTAGGACGGTTTGTCCAGTGCCAGCTTGACCTGGTCCGGGCGTACCGCGCCGCCTTCGGCGTTGTCCTGGGCGCGGTAGCCGGCCCAGAAGCGCTCGCTGGATACCAGCCCAGTCTCGGGGTCTTCGACCTCGACGCGGTATGGGCCCCATTCCACGGGGAAGGTCAGCTTGGCGGTGGAACCGGCCTTGATGCTGATGGTTTCTTCGCTCTGGGTGAGGAATTTCTCGTTGTAGTTGTAGCTCCAGCCATCGCTCTGCGAGTAGTTCCAGTAGTAGTCGCGCCGCTCACGGATCAACCGCACCTTGAGGTCGTCGGCGGCGAGCTTGTTGCCGTCGCGATCGGCGACCAGCACCTCGAACTGCACCGGGGCATCGCTGTCGGTCTCTTCGCCATCGAACAGGCCGCGCAGGCCCGGCAAGCGATCGGCCGGCCAGATCGGCTGCTCCAGGCGACGGGTGATCGGTCGACCGCCAGACTCCTGCAGGCTGGCCTGCACAGTCAGTTGCAGCGGCGAGCGGGCCTCGGCCCAGCGGCTCTCGATATCGACAGTGGCCTTGCCGGCCTGGTCGAGGGTGACTTCATCGAGTTCCAGGTCCTGGGTCAGCTCGCTCTCGGTGACCGAGCCGAACTGATAACCCGGCAGCGCCGGCACGGCTTCACGCAGCGGGCGGATGTAGGCCTGGCCGCTCAGGCGGTTGCCGGCGGCAGGCGCGCCATAGAGGTAGCGACCATTGACCTGGATGCGCGCGGTTTCTTCGGGGCTGAGCGGTGTCTTGCTGCCCTTGAGCTCCAGCGCCAGGCGCTCGGGCAGGAAATCTTCGACGAGGAACTCGTAAACCTGCTTGCGGCCGCCGCCCAGGTCGAGCAGCAGCTGCCAACGCCCGGTGGGCGCTTCGCTGGCCAGTTGCAACTGGTACTGGAACAAGCCGTTCTGGTCAGCCTCCCAGACGAACTTGCGGCTGACCTGCTCATCGGGGCGACGCACTTCGACCGTCACTGGCTGGGCCTTGACCGGCTTGCCGTCCTGGTCGCGCAGCAAGCCGTTGAGCAGCACGGTTTCGCCGGGGCGATACAGGTCGCGCGGGCCAAAGATGAAGAACTGCAGCGGGTTGGCCTGGGGGCCGGTGATGTCGAACTCGGCCAGGTCCAGTGCGGCGGTGTTCAGGCGCAGCAGCGTGGTGTGCACGCCCTGGGTGGCGATCAGGGTGTCGGCCTTGGCCGTGATCGGCAACTCGGCATGGCCCTTGCCATCGGTCTTGGCCTGGGCCAGCAGCTTGCCCTTGTCGTCGTGCAGTTCAAGGGTTACGTCACTCAGGGCCGTGCCGCCCTCGAGGGCCTGGGCGAACACGTCGAGGCGGTCGCGGTAGCGGTGGGCGGACACGCCGATATCACTGAGGGTGAACAGGGTCGCCGGTTGCGAATAGTCGTAGGTCCCGGAGGCGCGCATCACCGCCAGGTAGACGCCCGGCTCCTGCAACGGCTTGATCCCGGCGATCGGCAGCAGCACGGTTTCGCGGGTGTTGCGTGCAGGGTTCAGGTCGAAGCGGCCGCTGTAGACCAGCTCGGCCATGTCCAGGGTTTCCTTGGACTGGTAGTAGTACAGGCTGCTGTTACGGCCCCAGTTGACCAGGAAGGTCGAGAGCATTTCCGGTTTGACCCGGAAGAACTCGACATCGACCTTGTCGACGTTCAGGGCGATCACCGGCAAACCTTCGGCCAGGCGGGTGGGCAACAAAGAGCCACGGCTGGCAAAGCCGATGGTCGGCTGCATGTCGCGGGTTTCCAGGCGGCTGACCGACTCGCCCTGAAGCGTCTTGCCGTTGACCGCGAGCAGGCCCTTGTCGACGGTCAGCACCAGCTTGCGCTGCGGCTCGAGGTGGCGCAGGCGCAGTTCCATCTGGTTGTCGGACAGTTCCCAGGCGCCGTCGAGCTTGCCCTTGACGGTATCGACCAGGTGCACCTTGGCGGCGAAGTCCTGATTGGCATCGAGGGGTACCGAGAAGCTGATCGACAGGGTACTGGCACCGTCGAGCTGGACCTCCGAGACGTCCAGCACGTCGAGCTCACGGTCGGCGTAGCGCTTGGCGAGCGCTGCCGGGTCCTCGCGCTTGGCGGGCTTGGCTTCGGCTGGCGCGCTGGCCGCCGGCTTTTCCGCCGGCGCGGGGGCGTCCTTGGAGGAGGAATCACAGGCACTGAGCAGGGCCAGCGCGCAGGCCAGCAACAATCCTTTGTTGAACATGGGAGAGAGGACTCTTCGGCAGCAGGGTGGTGAGGGCAGGAACTATAGCGCAACGTACGGCAGGCTACCTGCGCTGCAGTGGCAAATGAGACCGCGTTCGCACGGATTGGTTGCCTGGCCGGTACAATGGCCACCAGCCGAAAACCGGGGCCGCCATGCGCCCCTTCGCGGGCAAGCCCGCTCCCACAGGATAAGCACTCCCGCATGCCCTCACTGCTCACCGACTGGCACCACCGCCTCACCCACCGCAAGGTCTGGGCCCTGGCCGCGCCGATGATCCTTTCGAACATCTCGGTGCCGCTGGTGGCACTGGTCGACAGCACGGTCATCGGCCATCTGCCCCACGCCCACCAGCTCGGTGCCGTCGCCGTCGGCGCCACACTGTTCACCTTCATGGTCGGCCTGATGGGGTTCCTGCGCATGGGTTCGACCGGCTTTGCCGCCCAGGCCGCCGGCCGCGCCGACGGCGCCGCGCTGCGCCAGGTGCTTGTACAAGGGTTGCTGCTGGCGCTGGCGTTCGCCGCACTGATCGGCCTGCTTGCCCTGCCGTTCAGCCAGTTTGCGCTGCACATGATTCAACCCGGCGAAGCGCTGCACAGCGCCACCGAAGACTTCTTCCATACCCGCCTGCTCGGGCTGCCAGCGGCACTGGCCAGCTATGCCCTGGTCGGCTGGTTCCTCGGCACCCAGAACGCCCGCGCACCGCTGGCGATCCTGCTGACCACCAACCTGCTGAACATCGTCCTCAACCTGTGGTTCGTGCTCGGACTGGACTGGGGCGTACTCGGTTCGGCGCGGGCCTCGGTGATCGCCGAATGGAGCGCGGCGCTGCTGGGCCTTGCCTTGACCCGCCCGGCGCTGCGCGCCTATCCGGGACGCATCGCCTGGGCCGCGCTGAAACGCTGGCAGGCCTGGCGCCCGCTACTGGCGGTCAACCGCGATATCTTTCTGCGCAGCCTGGCCTTGCAGTTGGTGTTCCTGCTGATCACCGTGCAGGGCGCGCGCCTGGGCGAGGCGACGGTCGCGGCCAACGCGCTGCTGCTCAATGGCCTGCTGCTGACTGCCTATGCCCTGGACGGCCTGGCGCATGCGGTCGAGGCCCTGTGCGGCCACGCCATCGGCGCACGTGAGCGCGACACCCTGCGCCGCTCGCTGGTGGTCGCCTGTGGCTGGTCGCTGATCGTCAGCCTGGTCTTTGCCGGGCTGTTTCTGCTGGGTGGGCACCTGTTCATCGACTTGCAGACCGATATCCAAAGCGTGCGTGACGCGGCCTACCCCTACCTGCCTTACCTGGCGCTGCTGCCATTGGTAGCGGTGTGGAGCTATCTGCTGGATGGCCTGTTCATCGGTGCGACGCGTGCCCGCGAAATGCGCAACGCGATGCTGGTATCGGTGGCGATCGCATTGCCGCTGGCATTCGCCCTGCGAGGGTTCGGCAACCATGGACTGTGGCTGGCGTTTCTCGGATTCATGGGATTGCGCGCGGTGACGCTGGGGTGGGTGGGGTGGCGGTTGCAACAGCGGGCAGCATGGATCGGTTGAAGCAGGGCCGCTCCTGCAAACCTTGCAGGAGCGGCCCGCCGATCACGACGACAGGTACGAAGAGCGGGTCAGGCCCAGACGCAGCGCATCCAGGAACTGGGTCCGCTCCCGGGCGCTGATCTTGGCGCTGGCGACCTTGTCGCGGTAGTGAGTCATCAACTCCTCCGGCGACAGGTGCACGTAGCGCAGCATGTCCTCGATGGTGTCGTGGGTCTCGATGCCGGCGTGGTACACGCTGCCGTCGGCGTTCTGGTAGATGTTCACCGAGTCGGTGTCACCGAACAGGTTGTGCATGTCGCCGAGAATCTCCTGGTAGGCGCCGACCAGGAACACACCCAGCAGGTAGTCCTCGCCTTCGCGCACCGCATGCACCGGCATGCTGGTTTCGATGCTCTGCTCGTCGACGTACTGGTTGATCTTGCCATCGGAGTCGCAGGTCAGGTCCTGCAGCACCGCGCGGCGCATGGGCTCTTCGTCCAGGCGGTGCAGCGGGATGATCGGCAGTACCTGGCCGATGGCCCAGGTGTCCGGCAGGCTCTGGAACACCGAGAAGTTGCAGATGTACTTGTCGGCCAGCTTGTCGTTGAGCTCGTCCAGCACCTGACGGTGCGAACGCTGGCGAGCCTTGAGCGAGTTGTGCAGGCGACGGCACACAGCGAAGTAGCATTGCTCGGCCAGGGCTTTTTCGGAGAGGCTGATCTTGCCGTCGGCATACTGCGCGGCCACGTCACCCATGTAGTGGGTGGCGCGCCAGTAGGTCTCGGTGACCATCTCGATGTCGGTCGGGCCGAGCAAGTCGGCCAGCCACTGCACGGTCTCGGGCAGCGCCTCCTTGTTCTCGATGGTCGGCACTTCGTCGTTGTGGCTTTCGACGTCGGTGACCTGGATCACCAGCATGGCGTGGTGTGCGGTCAGCGAGCGGCCGCTCTCCGAGAAGATGTGCGGGTGCGGCAAGCCCTGGGCGTCGCAGAACTCCTTGAGCATCCCCACCACCACGCCGGCATAGTCATCCATGTCGTAGTTGATCGAGCTGGCGTTGCGCGAGTGGGTACCGTCGTAGTCAACGCCCAGCCCGCCACCGACGTCGATGTGATCGACCGGCAGGCCCAGGCCACGCAGCTCGCCGTAATAGCGGATGGCTTCCTTGAAGCCGTGCTGGTAGTCGGCCAGGTTGGCGATCTGCGAGCCCATATGGAAGTGCAGCAGGCGGATGCCCTGGTCGAGCCCGGCATCACGGAAGCGGCTGACCACCGACAGCAACTGCGCAGCCGACAGACCGAACTTGGATTTCTCGCCCCCGGTGTCGGCCCACTTGCTCGACGCCAGCGACGACAGGCGCACGCGCAGGCCGACCTGTGGCTTGACCTTGAGCTCGGCGGCCTCCTCGATCACCAGGGCGACCTCGGACTCCTTCTCGATGACGATGAACACGTTGTGGCCGAGCTTCTGGCCCATCAGCGCCAGGCGGATGAACTCGCGGTCCTTGTAGCCGTTGCAAACGATGGTGCCGCCCTTGGGCGCCAGCGCCAGCACGGCCAGCAGCTCGGGCTTGGAGCCGGCTTCGAGGCCGATCGAGACGTTTTGCGTGGCGATGATGTTCTCGACCACCGCTTCCTGCTGGTTGACCTTGATCGGATAAAGGGCCGTGTACTGGCTCTGGTACTCCAGGCGTGCGATGTTGGCGTCGAAGGCACCGGTCAGTTGGCGTACGCGGTCCTGCAGGATGTCCGGGAAGCGGACCAGCAGGGGCAGCGACAGGCCACTCTGGCGCAACTCGTCGACCTGCTCGAAGAGATCGATCGGCGCGCTGTCGGGGCCGTTAGGGCGTACTTCGACACGCCCGGCTTCATTGATGGCGAAATAACCAGCGCCCCAATGGCGGATACCATAAACACTGCGGCTGTCGGCCACGGTCCATTGGCTGCCATCGTCCTTGCGTGTGCGTCGTACGGACATTCAAGTCCCCTATAGATAAGTCAAGACACTGCCCCGCGATGGGTGCGGGCGCAGTGTAGAAGCTGAAAATGACGATTCGTCCGTCTTCGGGGGTAGACCCCGGCAACGGAAACGAGTTTAGAAAGCACTGGGCAAAAAATCCTGCGGGCTGGCTCAGCCGCCGGACTTCTTCGCCTTGAAGCCCTGCTTGATCAGTTCGGCGAGCAACAGCTCGACGTGATCACCCTGGATCTCGATGACGCCGTCTTTGAGGGCGCCACCGGTACCGCATCGACGCTTGAGCGTGCTGGCGAGATCCTTGAGCTGCTCGAGCGGCAGCGGGACGCCGGTAATGGTAGTGACGGTCTTGCCGCCACGCCCTTTGCTTTCACGACGTACCCGGGCGATGCCATCGCCTTCGGGGATGAGTTGCTGCTTGCAGACACACGCGTCCACCGGCTTGCTGCAGTCGGGGCAGTGCCGACCAGCGTCGGTGGAAAACACGAGACCGCCGAGGGCGGAGAAGGAAGAAGCTTTCTTGGCCACTTTTGTTCCTCTTGCTGAGGACAAAAACTGGTCGGACCACAGGGGGACTGGACCGACCGCGAAGCCCCACTCTGGCAGGGGCGGCGCTACTGTCGCAGGTGTTGCGACAGCCCGAAAAGGGCGCGCAGTGTAACGATAAATCCTTGGCTTGCTAAGTACTGGATTGCGGCATTTTGCGAATGTTTTGCGACGTGGGGGAGCGCCGGCTGCTACAGGCTCGCCTTGTAGCGCTGCAACGCCGCCAGCGAGTCCGGACAGAAGTCCTTCTTCCGGCTCTCGGCCTCTGCCTGCTCCACCGTGACGAAGCGCGCCTCGATGACCTCTTCAGGCTGCAACCGCAGCGGCGCATCGGATACCGCCGAGAACACCGCGCACCACAGCCGGTTGCCCGGCTGGTCGAAGTAGAACTTCTCGTGAAAGCGCAACGTCACGCCGGCAATGCCCAGTTCCTCTTCCAGCTCGCGGGCCGCAGACTCGGCGTACTCCTCGTGCGCCCCGACCATGCCACCGGCCGCCACATCCCAGTACCCGGGATACAACGCCTTGCTCAAGGTGCGCCGGTGCACGCACAGCTCGCCCTGGCTGTTGAACAGCAGAATGAAAGTGCAGCGCCCGATCAGCCCACGCTCGCGCAACTCGGCCCGCGCCAGTGCGCCCAGGTACTGGTCGTGCTCGTCCACCCAGGCCACCAGTTCGGCATCGGAGGCCGCGCGGTGCGCGACCTCGGCGGGATTGATGGTCATCCTTGCGAGAGCAACTGACGCAGGTCGATGACTGCGGCGTTGGCCCGGGAGATGTAGTTGGCCATTACCAGCGAGTGGTTGGCCCACATGCCGAAGCCACTGCCGTTGAGTACCATCGGGCTCCACAGCGGCTCCTGCGAAGCTTCCAGCTCACGAATGATCTGACGCACGCTGACGGTGGCGTTCTTCTTGGCCAGTACGTCGGCGAAGTCGACCTCGATGGCACGCAGCAGATGCGACAGCGCCCAGGCCTGGCCGCGGGCTTCGTAGAAGACGTTGTCGATCTGCAGCCATGGCGTCTCGACGATTTCCTCGTCGACCTGCGGTGCCTGGCCGGCCTGGACGGTTTCGGTCTTCAGGTTGCTGTTGAGCTTGACCCGTCCCACGCTCGCCGACAGACGCTGAGACAACGAGCCCAGACGCGTGGCAACGTCGCCCAGCCAGTTGTTCAGGTTGTCGGCGCGGGTGTAGAAGATCGCGCCCTGGTCGCCAGCGGCCAGGCGCACCTGATAGCGGTTGAGCGACTTGATACCTTCCTCGAACTCCGACTCGCTGGACGGCAGGATCCAGCTCTTGTTGTCGAAGTTGAAGCGCGGCTCGGCCTTGGCCAGGTCGGCGTCTTCGGTCGATTGCGACTGCGAGCGAGCGAAGTCCTTGCGCAGCGCACGCGACAGGTCGCGCACCTGGACCAGCACGCCATATTCCCAGCTCGGCATGTTGTCCATCCACAACCCCGGCGGGAAGCGGTCGTTGGAGATATAACCGCCCGGCTTGTCGAGCAGGGTGCCGGCAACGTTCTTGAGGGTTTCGATGGTGGTATAGCCAACCACCATCTGCTGGCCGTTACGCTCGGCCGCAGCCTGGGCGTTCTGTTGCACCGGGAACAGGTCGGGCTCTTCGCTCCAGTACCAGCCGAGGCCGATGCACACCAGCAGGTACAGGCCGATCAGAGTGCCCAGGGCGCGGCTCCAGAGGCCGCCGAGGTAGCTACGGGTGGCGGCGCCACGGCCATCGGCGCGCTCAGGGCGCTCGGCCTTGGCCTCACGGTTTTTCCAGTCCAGCATGGCGTTGTCCTTAATCAATCATGACGGTTCAGGGGCTTGGACCACAGGCCTCGGCCAGGGTGCCACGGCAAGCCCGCGTCCCAGCACTATAAAGCAGACGCCGCCATACGCATAAGCGACCAATGGGTCGGGAACTGAATAATCGGGCCTGAACGCTTTGTTGATTCACAGCACTCGCGAGCAGGAAAAGACCTGCTAGCATAGAGCCATCATTGAACCTGCACCCTAACCTCCAACAAGCA
Organism: Pseudomonas sp. MNR3A; assembly: GCF_009650575.1. Lineage (NCBI taxonomy): Bacteria > Pseudomonadati > Pseudomonadota > Gammaproteobacteria > Pseudomonadales > Pseudomonadaceae > Pseudomonas > Pseudomonas sp. MNR3A. The sequence goes on from NZ_VZZS01000020.1 coordinate 60,794, forward strand.
GTCAGGACATGACCCAGCCAGCCGAGCCCAGCCACGAGCGCTTGAAGCAGCATTTCGCCCAGCGGGTCATCCATCAGGCCCGACAGATCCTCGAGATCTGGCAGCGCCTGCAGCGTGGCGAGTGGTCGAGCGCAGGGCTGGGCGAGCTGAGCGACGCCAATCTGCGCCTGCAACGCTACGCCGACCGTTTCGAACAGCCCGAGCACGGCAGCCTGTCGACGGCTATCGGGCAGACGCTGAGGGCCATCGAAGCGAACAGCACGCGGCTCAATTCAGAGCTGATCGGCGAGCTCAGTCGCCTGATGCAACGCTTGTCGCGCACCGGCCTGCGCAAGGGCGACCAGCTCGATCATGTGCCCCTGCCGCCCTTGCGCAAGCCGGTTTACATACTGCTGCAGGACCATGACCGCGCCGAACGCCTGGCGCAACAGCTGGAGTTCTTCGGGTTGGGGGTGCAGGCACTGGGCAACGCCGATGCCTTTCGTGCCTCGATGAGCGAACGCCTGCCTTCTGCCATCGTCATGGATGTCGATTTCAGTGGCCCCGGCCAGGGCCTCAAACTGGCCGCCGAAGCCCAGCAAAGGCTGGAGCTGCACATTCCGCTGCTGTTCTTCAGCCTCCACGAGACCGACACCCCGACCCGCCTGGCCGCCGTGCGCGCCGGCGGCCAGGAGTTCCTCACCGGCACCCTGGAAGCGTCCAGCCTGCTGGAGAAGGTCGAACTGCTGACCAGCGCCGCCCAATACGACCCGTTCCGGGTGCTGATCATCGATGACTCGCGCGCCCAGGCCATGCACACCGAGCGCCTGCTCAACGGCGCCGGCATCATCACCCGCACGCTCACCGAGCCGATCCGCACCATGGCCGAGCTCGCTGACTTCCAGCCCGACCTGATCATCCTCGACATGTATATGCCCGACTGCACCGGTACCGAACTGGCCAAGGTGATCCGCCACAACGACCGTTATGTCAGCGTACCGATCATCTACCTGTCGGCCGAGGACGACCTGGACAAGCAGCTCGACGCCATGAGCGAAGGTGGCGACGACTTCCTCACCAAGCCGATCCGCGCCCGCCATCTGGTGACCACCGTGCGCAACCGCGCCGCCCGCGCTCGTCATCTCAAGGCACGCATGGTGCGCGACAGCCTGACCGGGCTGTACAACCATACCCACATCCTGCAACTGCTCGAAGACTGCAGCTTCCGCGCTCGCCGCGAGGAACACCCACTGAGCTTCGCCATGCTCGACATCGACCATTTCAAGAAGATCAACGACCGGCATGGCCATCCCATGGGCGACCGGGTGATCAAGAGCCTGGCGCTGTTCCTCAAGCAGCGCCTGCGCAAGACCGATTTCATCGGCCGCTATGGCGGTGAGGAATTCGCCATCGTCATGCCCAACACCGGGCTGGAAGCTGCGCACAAGGTCCTCGACGAGATCCGCCAGCGCTTCGCCGAAATCCACTATCCCGCCCAGCCGAACGACCTGCAGTGCACCTTCAGCGCCGGGGTGGTGCAACTCGATGACACGCTGGACGCGCTGACCATGGCCAGCGCGGCGGATGAGGCGCTGTACCGGGCCAAGCACGCGGGGCGCAATTGCGTGGTGAGGGTCGAGCCCTAGACTGGCACTCTGCCACTTTTTTATGGCGCCACCCCGTCCTCGTCATCACCCGGTCACAAAATCGCAATAACTTCAGGCACCTACCTCTCCATTCCCGCAGGAAGTTCGCGGCTATGCGCCTGAAGTGGCTGACCAATTTCAACACCCTCTTGCTGGTGACCGTATGCTTCGCCCTGGGCGCAACCCTGTGGTGGTCGCAACGTGCACTCGAGCGTCCCTACCAGATGATGGAGCGCTACCTGGGGCTGTCCCAGCAGTTCCAGAACGAGGCCGCCGCCAATATCCAGGCCTACCTGGCCAGCGGCGACGCCCTGCGCCACGCCTCGGCCATGGAGGCCAACAAGCAGCTGCACAGCGCCCTTGGAGAATGGCCAGACGCACTGGCCGCCAAGCTTCGCCCGAGCCTGGACAGCCTGCAGGGCTTCACCGCCAACGAATTGCTGGCCGCCGGCAAGCTGGCCGGTGATCCGCAGGCACTGCTGCTGCAAGCCGAGCGCGAGCTGGGCGCCAACCTTGAGCAACTGGCCGGTTATGCCCGCGACAGCGGCAACGCCGAGGCTGGTCGCTACCTGGCCCCGCTGATGGACGCCTCGCTGCACCTGGGCCGCCTGGCAATGGCCCGCGACAAGCTGGTCAGCAGCGGTCGCGCGGAACTGGCCGACGAAGTGGAGCGTGAACTGCAACAGATCCGCGCCCAGGCGCAAATCATCGACAGCCTGCCGTTGCTGGGGGTGACCCGCGCGGCCGAATCCAACGCCGACGACTTCGCCGCGATGATGGGCCTGCAAAGCCAGGGCAGCGAGCAGAAGGAAGACGTTGCCGTGAGCCTCAAGCGTGAATTGCAGAGCTTGCTCGGTCGCTATCCGGCCGAACTGCAGCGCACCCGTGAACAGATCGAGCGTCGTGCCGCACTGGCCGCCAGCACCAGCGAGCGCCTCGAAGCTGTGCGAAAGGCCATCGCCGGACTGGAACCAGAGGTGCGTGGTCAGCACGCGAAGATCGCTGGCGAGGTCCGGGTCATCCAGGGCCTGATGATCGGCCTGATCCTGCTGATCGCCCTGCTCATCGACACCTTGCAGCGCCGCCTGACACGCACCCTCACCAGCCTTGCGCCGGCCCTGTCGCGCTGGGCCGAGGGCGATTTTGCCCAGCCGGTCGCCCTTGGCAAGACCAACCTCGAACTGCACGACATCCAGGAGTCGCTCAACCGGCTGCGCCAGTACCTGGTGACGCTGGTCGGCACCATCCGCCACAACGCCGAGCAAGTCGCAGGCAGCAGCCATGCCCTGGCCGGCATGAGCAGCGCGCTGCATGACGGTGCCGAACGCCAGGCAGGCGATACCGCACAGATCCGCGATGCCCTGGGCGAGCTCGAAGCGACCATCCAGCAGGTGGCCGGCGATGCCAGTTCGGCCGCCGATGCCAGCCGCGACGCCGGGCGCGCCGTGGAGCACGGCCAGGCGGTGATCGGCCACAGCCTCTCCGGCCTGCGAGCACTGGTCGATGAGGTGCAGGGCAATGCGCAGTTGATCGAACAGCTGGCCGAGGAGTCGGCGACCATCGGTGGCGTGCTGACGGTGATCCGCTCGATCGCCGAGCAGACCAACCTGCTGGCCCTCAACGCAGCGATCGAAGCGGCCCGTGCCGGGGAAATGGGCCGCGGCTTTGCCGTGGTGGCCGACGAAGTACGTTCGCTGGCCCAGCGCACCACCGGCGCCACCGGCGAGATCCAGTCGCTGATAGACCGCCTGCAACAGGCAGCGCGCGAATCGGTGAATGGCATGCGCACCCAGCTCGAACACGCCGAAGCGACCGCCAGCCAGGCCCAGGCGGCGGATGGTGCGCTGGATGAGATTGTCAGCGCGATTCGCACCATCTCCGATACAGCGGTGAGGATTGCCGACGTCACCGCCCAGCAGAGCGGTGCAGTGAGCGAGATCCGCGACCACAGCGAGCGGATTCATGCACTCGGTGAGGACAACCTGCAACGCATAGGCGAAGGGCGCGAGCAGGGTGAGCAGTTGCTGCAACTGGGTGGTGAGCTGAATACCGCTGTGGGGGCCTTCAGGGTGTGATCGACAGGCTTGGCTCCTTCGCGGGCAAGTCGCAGCGGCGAACCGCCGCTCCCACAGGAACCGCGCCAGCAGGAGGTTTCCTCGCCGCTACCCAGTGGGAGCGGGCTTGCCCGCGAAGGGGCCAGGCCTGCAAGCAGCCGAACCTGCGACCACCTGTCATCCCCGGCTCCAGCCAACTCCGTTATCATGCCGGGCACGTTCCGCCTCGCGAGTCCGCCATGCGCCGCCTGTTCCTCCTGCTGTTCCTGCTGCTGGCCAGCCCCACCTTCGCCTCGGGCCTGCTCGACAACCGTCCCAGCGCCACCCTCGGCGCCGCCTCGCTGTCCAACAGCGCCGATTTCCTGCCGGTCCACGAAGCCTTCAAGCTCGACCTGATCAGCGCCGATGCCCAGTCGATCAAGCTGCGCTTCGTCGCCACAGAGGGCTATTACCTCTATCGCCATCGCTTCCAGTTTCGCAGCGAGCCGGCCGACATCGCCCTCGGCAACGCACGGATTCCCCAAGGCGAAGCCAAGCACGACGAGTTCTTCGGCGATGTCGAGGTCTACCATGGCATCGTCGACATCGAAGTACCGCGCACCGACTCGCGCGCCTTCACCTTGCTGGTCGGCTACCAGGGCTGCGCCGACAAGGGATTGTGCTATCCGCCGGAAACCGCACGACTGTCGATTCCCGGCGAAGGCAGCACCTTGTCCACCACCACGGCCGAGGGCTGGAGCTGGCAGACCTTGCTGCTGTTCTTCCTCGCCGGTCTGGGCCTGACCTTCACGCCCTGCGTGCTGCCGATGCTGCCGATCCTCTCGGGCGTGGTGCTGCGCGGCCAGGTGGGAGGGTGGCGCGGCTTCAGCCTTTCGCTGGCCTACGTGCTACCGATGGCTGCCAGCTTTGCCGCGCTCGGTGCGCTGATGGGCCTGTTCGGTGCCAGCCTCAACCTGCAGGCACGTCTGCAGTCGGCCTGGGTACTGGTGCCCTTCGCCCTGTTCTTCGTGGTGTTCGCCCTGGCGATGTTCGGGCTGTTCGAACTCAAGCTGCCGCACGCCCTGAGCCAACGCCTGGACCGCGTCGCGAGCAATACCCGCGGCGGTTCGCTGCTCGGTGCTGCAGTGCTGGGCGTGCTTTCCAGCCTGCTGGTCTCGCCCTGCGTGTCGGCACCACTGGCCGGTGCCCTGCTCTATATCAGCGCCAGCGGCGATGCCCTGGGCGGGGCACTGAAGCTGTTCGCGCTCGGATTGGGCATGGGCGCGCCACTGCTGCTGGTGGCGACCGGCGGTGCCGCCTGGCTGCCCAAGAGCGGGGCGTGGATGAACACGGTGAAGAACGTGATCGGGGTCCTGCTGCTGGGCGTGGCGCTTGGCCTGCTCAGCCGCGTGTTGCCGGGGCCGGTGACCTTGCTGCTGATCGGCCTGTTGTCGGCAGGCGTGGCGCTGTTCCTCGGCGCGCTGGAGTTCGTGGTCAAGACCCCACGTCAACGCCTGGCCCAGCTGCTGGGGCTGCTCTGCCTGGTCTATGCACTGGCGTGCTGGTACGGCGCCCTCGCGGGTCAGGGCGATCCTCTGCGTCCATTGCCCGGCCCCGGCGTCAGCACCTCGTCCCACGCCACCTTCCAGGCAGATGCGTGGCAAACCCTCACCACCCCTGCCGCCCTGGAAGCCGCATTGGCCCAGGCCAAGGCCGCAGGCCAGCCGGTGCTGCTGGACTGGTACGCCGACTGGTGCATCAGTTGCAAGGTGATCGAACATGAAGTACTCAACGCGCCACAGGTGCAGGCCCAGCTGAACGGCTTCAAGCTGCTGCGGTTCGACCTGACCGAGAGCAACGCCGAACAACGCGCCCTGCTCGACCGCTACACGCTGTTCGGCCCACCCGCCTTGTTGTTTTTTGCCGCAAACGGCAGCGAAATGACCACTGATCGGGTGGTAGGCGAGGTGAACGCCGACGAATTTGCGAAAATTCTCACCGGCATGCGCAGCAAACTCGGTCTATAACTTCCCGCGCACCGGTAACTTTCTCCAACGAAGTGACCAGAGCTGATCATCTGGTCACATACTTTGCGCGAATCTCGGTCATCGTGCTGGCTATTGCAGGGAACTGGACACTCGCTAGTCTCTTGCGGCATAGTCGCCGCGCTATGTCGAATTGCCCTACAAAACCAAGGAAACCGCAGATGGCCACCCTACTGGTGCTGCACGGCCCCAACCTCAACCTGCTCGGTACCCGCGAGCCGGGAGTCTACGGCGCCGTCACCCTCGCCCAGATCAACCAGGACCTCGAGCAGCGCGCACGCGCCGCCGGCCACCACCTGCAGTACCTGCAGAGCAATGCCGAGTACGAACTGATCGACCGTATCCATGCCGCGCGCAACGAAGGCGTGGACTTCATCCTGATCAACCCGGCCGCTTTCACCCACACCAGCGTCGCATTACGTGACGCATTGCTCGCTGTGAGCATCCCATTCATCGAAGTGCACCTCTCCAACGTGCACAAGCGTGAACCGTTCCGTCATCACTCCTACTTCTCCGATGTGGCAGTGGGCGTGATCTGCGGCCTGGGCGCCAGCGGTTACCGGCTAGCCCTGGAGTCTGCTCTGGAACACCTGGCTGCCAACGCACAGCCCTGATGACGCAAAGCCCAGGCCTACATGCCTGGGCTTCGAAACACTACGAAGAAACGTTTTCGACACGTTTTGATAATTAAGTCCCCGACCGAACCTTGGGAGTTGCTGATTAATGGATATCCGTAAAGTCAAAAAGCTGATCGAACTGCTGGAAGAGTCCGGCATCGACGAACTGGAGATCAAGGAAGGCGAAGAGTCCGTTCGCATCAGCCGTAACAGCAAACAACCTGCCGGCGCCCAGTACTTCGCCCCCCCAGCGCAATTTGCCGCTCCGGCCCCTGCCGCCGCAGCCCCCGTGGCCGCCGCCCCGGCTGCCGAAGCCGCTGCAGCACCTGCCCTCAAAGGCACCGTGATCCGCTCGCCGATGGTCGGTACCTTCTACCGCAAGCCTTCGCCAACCTCGCCGAACTTCGCTGAAGTCGGTCAGTCGGTGAAGAAAGGCGACACCCTGTGCATCGTCGAAGCCATGAAGATGATGAACCACATCGAAGCCGATATCGGCGGTGTCATCGACGCCATCCTGGTAGAAGACGGTCAGCCGGTTGAGTTCGACCAGCCGCTGTTCACCATCGTTTGAATCGCGGAGAGCCAACGATGTCTGGGAAGCTCGAAAAAGTCCTGATCGCCAACCGCGGGGAAATTGCCCTGCGGATCCTGCGTGCCTGCAAAGAGCTGGGCATCAAGACCGTCGCGGTCCACTCCACCGCTGACCGCGAACTGATGCACCTGGGCCTGGCAGACGAATCGGTCTGCATCGGCCCTGCATCGTCGAAAGAATCCTACCTGCACATCCCGGCGATCATCGCTGCCGCCGAAGTGACTGGCGCCACCGCCATCCACCCGGGCTACGGCTTCCTCGCCGAGAACGCCGACTTCGCCGAGCAGGTGGAGAAATCCGGTTTCGCCTTCATCGGCCCTAAAGCCGACACCATCCGCCTGATGGGCGACAAGGTTTCGGCCAAGGACGCGATGATCAAGTCGGGCGTCCCGACCGTGCCGGGCTCTGACGGCCCACTGCCGGAAGACGAAGAAACTGCACTGGCCATCGCCCGTGAAGTCGGCTATCCGGTGATCATCAAGGCCGCCGGTGGCGGTGGTGGTCGCGGCATGCGCGTGGTGCACAAGGAAGAAGACCTGATCGCCTCGGCCAAGCTGACCCGTACCGAAGCCGGTGCTGCGTTCGGTAACCCGATGGTCTACCTGGAAAAGTTCCTGACCAATCCACGTCACGTGGAAGTTCAGGTACTGTCCGATGGCCAGGGCAACGCCGTGCACCTGGGCGACCGCGACTGCTCGCTGCAGCGCCGTCACCAGAAAGTACTGGAAGAAGCGCCGGCCCCCGGCATCGACGAGAAGGCCCGCCAGGAAGTCTTCAAGCGTTGCGTCGATGCGTGCATCGAGATCGGCTACCGCGGTGCAGGTACTTTCGAGTTCCTGTACGAGAACGGTCGCTTCTACTTCATCGAGATGAACACCCGCGTCCAGGTCGAGCACCCGGTTTCGGAGATGGTCACCGGCATCGACATCGTCAAGGAGATGCTCAGCATCGCCGCTGGCAACAAGCTGTCGTTCCGCCAGGAAGACGTGGTGATCCGCGGTCACTCGCTGGAGTGCCGGATCAACGCCGAAGACCCGAAGAAGTTCATTCCGAGCCCAGGCACCGTCAAGCACTTCCATGCTCCGGGTGGCAATGGCGTGCGGGTCGATTCGCACCTGTACAGCGGCTATTCGGTTCCGCCGAACTACGACTCGCTGATCGGCAAGCTGATCACCTACGGCAAGGACCGCGACGAAGCCATGGCACGCATGCGCAATGCCCTGGACGAGATCGTTGTCGACGGTATCAAGACCAACATCCCGCTGCACCGCGACCTGGTGCGTGATGAAGGTTTCTGCAAAGGCGGCGTCAACATCCACTACCTCGAGCACAAACTGGCCAACCAGGAGTGATCGCTTGTTGAGGTAGCACGCCCGGCGATCGCTGCGATGCCAACCACTGGCCTTTCAGAAAAAACCGGGGATGCCACAAAAAACCGATGCCAGAATCTGGCATCGGTTTTTTTTTGCTATCTACCCAGGACAGAGCAGGTCACCCAGGCTCGCATGAGCGGGATATCCGCTTGTCAGAGGCTCACCACTGAGATCGCCTGCAAGGCGAGTTCGTCCGGGGCCGGCGCCAATCCAGCAGCATCTTCCACGACTCCGCCTGACCGCTCGTACAGTGGGCCGGCGCGGAAACGGCTTTTGAATCTGAAGGCGCGAGCGGGCACACCCGGCAACCGGAAATTGGCCTTCTTCATGATCGGATCAAGTACTTGTTCGACCAACCTCGCAGGCGTTCGATAGACACGCGTAACCCCAGTTCCTAGATTCAGCGTCATGCCGTAGCTACCGCCAAAACACGACGAAAACGACCAGTGCTGCCAGCTTGCCTGGATTCCCTGGCGCCTGAGCAACGTACGCACGGCGCCGCCAATATCCACACCGCCCAGCCAGTCGCCGCCGACCATGACTGCCCTGACGCCCGCGCCATTCTGCGCAGCACCAATCTCCGTCAGCACTTGCCGCAGTGCGGGCTCGATCAGGCTGCGGACATTGTGATCAACATGCAGTACCGCACCTGCACGTGTTGCAGGGTTATACAAGGATACCGCCACACAGGACTGTGCATTGACGGTATACAGGTAGTCATCCGCCCTCCCCAAGTGTCGCGCCACTACGGCTTCTCCCTGCAGAGCGCCACGTATCTGCGATGGCGCACCCTCACCGTCGGTAATTTGCCGTGCCTGCGTCAGGGTTCCAGCATCCTGCACATGATTGCCGCCGCGAAGGCCTGTGCTGTTGGCAACCCATCGGCCATCTTCATGCAATCGCACTGCCTGGCGATGGTAGCTCTGCGGGCGATTGGCCTTGAACACCCGTAAGGTGGCCTGCTCGACGTCGTGTGTGACCTTGTAGTAACGACCGCCCGAGTGGATGAAATGCTCTGCATTGGCAGCGTCCTCGGCGCCGCTGCGGTAGGTGCCCTTCCAGATGCCGTCCTCCGTCACCTTGTGCAGATCGCCAGGCTTGCTCTTGACTGCCCAGGACTTGTCGAACTGCAGGGAGGGGGTTCGTGTCGCACCCGTCACCTGAGGGCGGCGAACAACTGCCTGGCGCAAGGGCGCAAGCGCTGACTTGAGCATTCCCAGGCTCACTCCCGGCACACTCAACACCGCCCCCAACAAACTCCACGACGCTTCCAGCCAGTTCTGCAGGGCCACCGCGGTTTCCCATCGAGTATGGGCGACAATGGCCTTTTTCAAAGCGGAGGCGGTCATGAAGGCACCAAACGCTATGGCGAACGGCGGATACACCAGCAATGGCAGTGCGCTGAACAAAACGCCTTTGAACACCTGGGCGCGAATGACCTCGGCTTTGCCAAGGGTCGCATCCTCGACATCGGCGAGCGCATGCTCGATGAACGCGTTGTACTCCCCGGCCACCGTCACCACCTGGTTGAGCCCACGCAGGGAATCACGATGACTGTCGCCACTGGCCAACCTCCTCAGGCGCGTGCTGACCTTGGATCTGGAGGCCAACGTAACGCGGTTGAGCAGATAATCGTAAAGCACGCCCGTACCTGTGGCGTTCAAGGACTGATAGGGACGCAGCAGAACACCATCCGGGGCGTCCGGGGTATACAGCCAGTCAGTCGCCACTTTGTCTGCCACATCGCGCAGGACATAGGCGCCCAGTACGAAACAGCCGTCGATCGACAAGCGAAACACCCCCGAACTCTCGACCACCGTTTCCGACTCACTGACGATGTCGGGCTGGCTCAACGTCCGCCCCAGCGCCGTCACCAGTGCAATCAGTTTCGTATAGGTCGCTTGATCGAGTTCAGCCTTGATACTGGCCAGGCGCAAATCGCGGTCCATCGCCGAGATCAGCGCACGACCGAACATCTTCCGGCGAGCCGCATAATCCGCCGAGGACTCGTTCAGATAGTGCTCGCGTATGTGTGTGATGTACGTCTCGCCAACGTAAGCGCGACGTGCATAGCGCGTAAAGTCGTGGCTGCGCAGAGCGCTCAGGTCCTGGCCAACCAGAGAGCGCACGCCCTTATTCGGGTTGTCCAGGCCAGAATTGTCGTCATATCCATAGCAGACCAGATCGACCAGGTTCATCGTCAGCGGCGTATCCGTGCCTGTGGACGGCAGATCGAACAGAATAGACTCCGGGTCAACCTGTTCGGTGATGCCCTTGTCGGCCAGGTAAGGCTTGATGGCAGTCTCGACGGTACGCCGGGCGAACGCGTGAAAACCTTCATAATCCTGCATCGACGCGGCAAACACGTGCTCAGCTTGCAACGCCACCTGCTTTTCCAGGTTGATCACGCGCTTTTGGCCAATGTTCAGATTAAGTGCGTAATACGGCGCAATAGAGGCCTCGATCTCATCCTCGGCCTTTTTATTGCTCAAGCGCACCCGTTCGGCCAGGCATGCCTCGTAACCCGTCAGGGCTCGCCTGCGATCCAGACTCAGGGACCATTCGGAAGGTTTTTCCACAATGCTCAGGATGGATGCACTGACCGTGGCTCGTTGAACGAAGGGAACCTGGCTCAACAGATAATGACGACCCGTTTCCTCCGCCAACCAACCACCGATTTCACTGTTGAGCGCGCGCTGTGATACCAGCTCTATCCACTCCTGGCCATCTGGTTTACCAGGGGCATACAGCACAAAGGCGTCATCTGCTACGGCGAACAACAACAAGTCACTGCAATCTGCGCCCGCCCACAACTGCAGAGGGCAGATCTCGTCGCCTGGCGGCTCCTGGGCGAGCAATGCCACGACCTGATCATGACGCGCATCCGACAGGTGCCCTTTCTTGCTGGCAATCAGCAGGCTGTAGCGCAATTGCATGTCATAGAGTTCTAGCTGCGCCAACCCGACTTCAGCGTCCTGATGGCGTTGCTTGAGGGTCGTCAGGAAGCTGTGCGGTGCATCGAGTTCGCTCAACAAGACCTGCAGTTGCTCAGCGGAAGGTGGCTTGCAATGCAGTAACGGCATACTTACCTGGAGCGGCTTGTATACCTGCGTCACGTCAATGGCGCCTTCCATCACCAGTTCGGTAAGCGTCTGTGTCCTGACGCTCACATTTTCCGTGGCTGACGGTTCGCATTTGACGGTGATGAGGTCGGCAGACAGTGGCAGGTCGAAATGCTCGCGCAGATAGGCGCTCGCCAGGCTGCCCGCATGCTCACGCAACGAGCGCGCACTACCGAGCAAGTTTTCGAGCGTTGACTGTGCTCCGTCACAAGCACCCTGAGCAGCACTCAGCGCCGCGACGTCCTCGGCATTCAAATTGCGATACCACTCCGGCAGGTGCTTGCGGACAAGCCTGTCGATCACTTGCTTCTCATCGTCATCGGAGAGAAACAACAACGCAGGCTGCGCATGCCAGTCCCGCTCCTGCTCCCGAATCAGCGCCCGCACCTGGGCACTGGTCATCGCGGCAACCTGTGGCGCGCCCAGCGCGGCTTCAAGATCGATGCAATGCTGCTCGCAACGTTGGCGGATTCGCTTCTGGTACTCGAGCACATCACTCAAGCCCTGGGGCTTCGTCTCCCAGTGGCGGGTGAGGTAATCCCGGTAGGTTTCAACCATGCGCCCACCGATGCCCTCCACCAGTTGTTCGACCTGCTGGCGCCGTTCCAGCGGCACTTCGAGCGGCTCACCGTCGCTGATGCGATAGATGGCATGTTCTGCTTCGTCATAGAGCACCGGCTGCTGGGTGGCCAGGCGCTGCAGAGCGGCATCCAGCAGGTCCTGGATGAAAGTCGGGTCGATATCTTCGGTGTAGTAGGTGCGCAGTTGCACAAGCGCGTCGCTTTCGATTGCCTCGATAAAGCTCAGCTGGGAGTTGCGTCGTTGCTCGAAGGCCGCACTCCAGCGCCCGAGTCGCTCGATGATGGAGTGGGCCGACGAATCGTCAATGGGGGAATGGGTAGCGGGCTGATCGTTCATGACGCTATACCTCGTAGGCTTGGGGGCCCGAATTCTAGGTAGCGCCACGGCACGACCAGCGGTAGTTATTTGTTCGACGGATCATCCTGCGGCCTGTCCGTACGGGACGCGCTCGCGTAAAATGCTCCATTTGGCAGTCGTAGACTGCCTCTTCGATCACACCGAACCACATTTAAGGTGCCCGCCATGCCCTGGCTGCAAGTACGTCTGGCCATCAGCCCGGAACAAGCCGAAACCTACGAAGACGCCCTGCTCGAAGTCGGCGCCGTCTCGGTCACGTTCATGGATGCCGAAGACCAGCCGATCTTCGAACCGGACCTCAACACCACCCCACTGTGGTCGCACACGCATCTACTGGCCTTGTTCGAAGCCGATGCCGAGCCCGAAGCGGTATTCGCCCATCTGCAGTTGCTGACCGGTGCAGCGCTCCCCGAGCACCAGGCCGAGGTCATCGAGGACCAGGACTGGGAACGCAGCTGGATGGACGGTTTCCAACCGATGCGTTTCGGCCAACGCCTGTGGATCGTGCCGAGCTGGCATGAGGCCCCGGAGAAAGACGCCGTCAACCTGCTGCTCGACCCGGGCCTTGCCTTCGGCACCGGCACCCATCCGACCACCGCTCTGTGCCTGGAATGGCTCGACGGCCAGTCGCTCGCAGGCACCCAGGTGCTCGACTTTGGCTGCGGCTCGGGCATCCTGGCCATTGCCGCCCTGCTGCTGGGCGCCCGCGAAGCGGTGGGGACCGACATCGACGTGCAGGCCATCGAAGCCTCGCGTGACAATGCCCAGCGCAACGGCATCGCCGACGAGAAGCTGGCGCTGTACCTGCCCGAGCACATGCCGGCGATGCAGGCCGACGTGCTGGTCGCCAACATCCTGGCCGGCCCGCTGGTCTCCCTGGCCCCGCAGTTGTCCGGCCTGGTGCGCCCTGGTGGACTCCTGGCGCTGTCGGGCATTCTCGCCGAGCAGGGCGAGGAAGTGGCTGCTGCCTACGCCGCCGACTTCGACCTCGACCCGATCGTCGTGCGCGATGGCTGGGTGCGTATCAGCGGCCGTCGTCGCTAGGCTACAGTTCGTGAAGCACCAGACTCCAACCCTGCACAACGCCCGGATCGCCGCATGACCGACAGTTTCGTCACCCAGTGCCCGCATTGCCAGACGCGTTTTCGCGTCACGTATCACCAGTTGAGCGTGGCCCGTGGGGTGGTGCGTTGTGGCCAGTGCCTGCAGGTGTTCAATGCCGCCCGGCAACTGCTCGAGCAAAGCCAGGAGGTTGCGCCGCCGGTCGCCACGGTACCGGTGGCGCCACCGGTGCCAGCAACGCCTGCGGTCGAGCCACCCGCGCCGAGCCAGGACGACTGGGCTGCCACGCTGGATGCCATGGATCTGGACCAGGAGCTTGCGCGCCTGGAGCGACGCGGCCCCCGCCCCGAGCGCCAAAACGCCGACCGCGACGAATCCTTGCAGGCGCGGCGTGACGATCAGCACCCGGAGCAACATGGTGACGAGCCCTTCGGCACTGCAACCGATGACCGCCTCGAGCCCGACTCGCAACCCACACCTGCACCGGTTCTGGTCGAGCAGGAGCCCCTCGACCTGGAACCGATAGCCCAGGAGCGTACCGAGCCAACCCTCGGACAGGCGCTTGAGCTCGACGACGAAGACACCCCCGCACACTTGCCCGCCGAACACGACGAACCAGCCACCGAGCGGCTCTCGTCCCTCGACGAGCCTCGTCCGGAAAAAGGCCTCTCGGCCCTGGACGACGATGTCGCGAATCTGCACCTGTCGGCACGTGACGACCACGACGGCGCCGAAGACGACGAACGGCTGGAGCCGGTCCTGGCCAGCAAACCCTCGCGCGCGCGCAAGGAACCATTGGTCGATGTGGTCGACGACCCGCTGCAACTGGACTGGCAAAAGCCCGCACCGAACTGGGGCAAGCGCCTGCTTTGGGGCTTCCTGGCGCTGCTCGCCGTTGGCCTGCTGGCCTTCCAGTACGTCTACTACCACTTCGATGAAATGGCCCGGCACGATCGTTACCGGCCGCTGTTCCAGCAACTGTGCCCGATCGTCGGCTGCCAGGTACCCACCCGAGTCGACATCGCGCGTATCAAGAGCAGCAACCTGGTGGTGCGCAGCCATCCGGACTTCAAGGGCGCGCTGATCGTCGACGCGATCATCTACAACCGCGCCTCCTTCAGCCAACCCTTCCCCTTGCTGGAGCTGCGTTTCGCCGACCTCAACGGGCAGTTGATCGCCAGTCGTCGGTTCAAACCCAGCGAGTACCTGTCGGGCGAGCTGGCCGGGCGTGGCGAGATGCCTAGCCAGACACCGATCCACATCGCTCTGGACATCCTCGATCCAGGCCCCAAGGCGGTGAACTACAGCTTGAGTTTCCGCTCCCCCGAGTAGCACGCCATACCTGAGGGAGCGCGGTGGGCGACATCACCAACCTAAATGTCATAAGCCCACAACTGTTCAGATTTTATCCAGTTCCATCTTTATCCGGTCACCGAGAGCGGGTATCATGCCATCCCTTTTTCGAACTCCAATGATCCGGCCCCACAACAGGGAACACCTATGTCGGCGGTACGCATCGGCCCATATACACTGCAGAACAACCTGATCCTCGCGCCTATGGCCGGGGTGACGGACCAGCCTTTCCGCACGCTTTGCAAACGTCTGGGGGCGGGCATGGTGGTGTCGGAGATGGTCACCAGCGACATGAACCTGTGGAACAGCCGCAAATCGCGCCTGCGCCGCATCCACGAAGGCGATCCCGAACCCCGTTCGGTACAGATCGCCGGTGGCGATGCACAGATGCTGGCTGCGGCAGCGCGAGCCAACGTCGAGTCCGGTGCCCAGATCATCGATATCAACATGGGCTGTCCGGCAAAAAAAGTCTGCAACAAAGCGGCAGGCTCTGCTTTATTGAGAGATGAAGCGCTGGTCGCTGAAATCCTCGACGCGGTGGTCGGTGCGGTCGATGTGCCGGTCACCCTGAAGATTCGCACCGGGTGGGATCGCTCGAACAAGAACGGCCTGAACGTGGCGAAGATCGCTGAACAGGCCGGAATCCAGGCGCTGGCGGTGCATGGCCGCACACGCGCCGACCTGTACACCGGTGAAGCCGAGTACGACACCATCGCCGCAATCAAGCAGGCGGTGTCGATCCCGGTTTTCGCCAACGGCGACATCACGTCGCCAGAAAAGGCCCGGGCGGTGCTGGATGCCACAGGGGCCGACGGCCTGCTGATCGGCCGTGCCGCCCAAGGGCGGCCATGGATCTTCCGCGAGATCGAGCATTACCTGCGGACAGGCGAGCATCTTCCGGCTCCCGGGCTGGATGAGGTGGAACGCATTCTGCTGGAGCACCTTGCCGCGCTGCATGCCTTCTATGGGGATGTGATGGGCGTACGTATCGCCCGCAAGCACGTGGGTTGGTACCTGGCAACACGCACGGGCGGCAGGGAGTTTCGCGCCCGCTTCAATGCCTTGGAAGATACCCAAGCGCAGTGCGCCAACGTTCGGGCGTTTTTCGCCGAACGTCGACAGAGCCTTGAGACAGAGGACGGACAAGGGGTGGCCGCATGACGATGATGACCGAGACATTAGTGAGTGGAACAACGCCCGTGAGCGACAACGCCAACCTGAAGCAGCACCTGAACACGCCGAGCGAAGAGGGCCAGACCCTGCGCGACAGCGTCGAGAAGGCACTGCACAACTACTTCGCCCACCTGGAAGGCGCCACCGTCACGGACGTGTACAACCTGGTGCTCTCGGAAGTCGAGGCACCGCTGCTCGAGAGCGTGATGAACCACGTCAAGGGCAACCAGACCAAGGCCAGCGAGATGCTCGGGCTCAACCGCGGCACCCTGCGCAAGAAGCTCAAACAGTACGACCTGTTGTAAGCCAGAATCCCAATCAGAAAAGGCGGCTCCGTTGAAAGAGGCGCCTTTTTTGCTGACTCCACCGCGTTATGGAATCCGAAATGACCGACCAGACTACCCGCCTGCCGATCCGCCGCGCCCTGATCAGCGTCTCCGACAAGACCGGTATCCTCGAGTTCGCCCGTGAGCTGCAACAGCTCGGTGTCGAGATCCTGTCCACCGGCGGCACCTACAAGCTGCTCAAGGATAACGGCGTGAACGCGGTGGAAGTGGCCGACTACACCGGCTTTGCCGAAATGATGGACGGCCGGGTCAAGACCCTGCATCCGAAGATCCACGGCGGCATCCTCGGCCGTCGCGGCACCGACGACGCCATCATGAACGAGCACGGCATCAAGCCGATCGACCTGGTCGCGGTCAACCTGTATCCGTTCGAAGCCACCATCAGCAAGCCAGGTTGCGACCTGCCGACCGCCATCGAGAACATCGATATCGGCGGCCCGACCATGGTGCGTTCCGCGGCGAAGAACCACAAGGACGTCGCCATCGTGGTCAACGCCAGCGACTACGCCGGCATCGTCGAAGGCCTCAAAGCCGGCGGCCTGACCTACGCCCAGCGCTTCGACCTGATGCTCAAGGCCTTCGAGCACACCGCCGCCTACGACGGCATGATCGCCAACTACATGGGCAGCATCGACCAGTCCAAGGACACCCTGTCGACCGAAGGCCGCAGCGAGTTCCCGCGCACCTTCAACAGCCAGTTCGTCAAGGCCCAGGAAATGCGCTACGGCGAGAACCCGCACCAGAGCGCGGCGTTCTATGTCGAGGAAAAGAAAGGCGAGGCCAGCATTTCCACCGCCGTCCAGTTGCAGGGCAAGGAACTGTCGTTCAACAACGTGGCCGACACCGACGCCGCGCTGGAGTGCGTGAAGAGCTTCGTCAAGCCGGCCTGCGTCATCGTCAAGCACGCCAACCCGTGCGGCGTGGCGGTGGTCCCGGAAAACGAAGGTGGCATTCGCAAGGCCTATGACCTGGCCTACGCCACCGACACCGAGTCGGCGTTCGGCGGCATCATCGCCTTCAACCGCGAACTCGACGGCGAAACCGCCAAGGCCATCGTCGAGCGTCAGTTCGTCGAAGTGATCATCGCACCGAAAATCTCCCAGGCCGCCCGTGACGTGGTCGCCGCCAAGCAGAACGTACGCCTGCTCGAGTGTGGCGAATGGCCTGCCGAACGCGCTGCTGGCTGGGACTTCAAGCGCGTCAACGGTGGCCTGCTGGTGCAGAGCCGCGATATCGGCATGATCAGCGCCGAGGACCTGAAAGTCGTCACCAAACGCGCGCCGACCGAGCAAGAGATCCACGACCTGGTGTTCGCCTGGAAAGTCGCCAAGTTCGTCAAGTCCAACGCTATCGTCTACGCCAAGAACCGCCAGACCATCGGTGTCGGTGCCGGCCAGATGAGCCGCGTCAACTCCGCTCGCATCGCTGCAATCAAGGCCGAGCATGCTGGTCTGCAGGTACAGGGTGCGGTCATGGCTTCGGACGCGTTCTTCCCGTTCCGCGACGGCATCGACAACGCCGCCAAGGTGGGTATCAGCGCTGTGATCCAGCCGGGTGGCTCGATGCGTGATGCAGAAGTCATCGCCGCCGCCGACGAAGCCGGTATCGCGATGGTGTTCACCGGTATGCGCCACTTCCGCCACTGATTTATGGCAATCGGCCGCACTGAAGCAGGCATCTGCTGCGTTGGGGCCGGTTCCGCTGATGCTCATTGCCAGAAGGCAACTCCGCTCATCGGAACCGTCCCCGCCTTGCATCTACCAGCTTCATTGCGACCTCGTACAGCGAGAAGCATTGTCTCTCGTTCGACAGATTTCGAGGTTTTGACATGAAAGTTTTGATCATCGGCAGCGGCGGCCGTGAACACGCCCTGGCCTGGAAAGTCGCCCAGGATCCACGCGTCGAGAAAGTCTTCGTGGCCCCGGGCAACGCCGGCACGGCCATCGAAGCCAAATGCGAGAACGTCGCCATCGACGTCTGCGCCCTGGAGCAACTGGCCGATTTCGCCGAGAAGAACGTCGACCTGACGATTGTCGGCCCTGAAGCGCCACTGGTGATTGGCGTGGTCGACCTGTTCCGCAGCCGCGGCCTGGACTGCTTCGGTCCGACCAAGGGCGCAGCGCAGCTCGAAGGCTCCAAGGCCTTCACCAAGGATTTCCTGGCTCGCCACAAGATCCCGACCGCCGACTACCAGAACTTCACCGAGATCGAGCCGGCGCTGGCCTACCTGCGCGAGAAAGGCGCACCGATCGTGATCAAGGCCGACGGCCTGGCCGCAGGCAAAGGCGTGATCGTCGCCATGACCCTGCAGGAAGCCGAAGACGCCGTGCGCGACATGCTCGCCGGCAACGCCTTCGGTGAAGCCGGTTCACGCGTGGTGATCGAAGAATTCCTCGACGGCGAGGAAGCCAGCTTCATCGTCATGGTCGATGGCCACAACGTGCTGCCAATGGCCACCAGCCAGGACCACAAACGTGTCGGCGACAAAGACACCGGCCCCAACACCGGCGGCATGGGCGCCTACTCGCCGGCCCCGGTGGTCACGGCCGACGTGCACCAGCGCGTGATGGACCAGGTGATCTGGCCGACCGTGCGCGGCATGGCCGAGGAAGGTAACGTCTACACCGGTTTCCTCTATGCGGGCCTGATGATCGACAAGGCAGGCAATCCCAAGGTAATCGAGTTCAACTGCCGCTTCGGCGACCCCGAGACACAACCGGTCATGCTGCGCCTGGAGTCGAGCCTGGTGCTGTTGGTCGAGGCCGCATTCGCCAAGGCTCTGGACAAGGTCGAAGCACAGTGGGACCCACGCCCGAGCCTGGGCGTAGTGCTGGCCGCTGGCGGTTACCCGGGCGACTACGCCAAGGGTGACGTGATCGACGGCCTGGATGCTGCTGCCAAGATCGAAGGCAAGGTATTCCATGCCGGTACTGCGCTCAAGGATGGCCAGGTAACCACCAACGGCGGACGCGTGCTGTGCGCCACTGCCATGGGCAGCACCGTTGCCGATGCACAGCAGCAGGCCTACCGCCTGGCCAAGGAAGTCAGCTGGAACGGTAGTTTCTACCGTACCGACATCGGCTACCGAGCCATCGCCCGCGAGCGCGGTGAACACCAGCAGTAAACTGCGGCCCGCAGGTCGTAGCGCCATGGCGCACGGCCTGCGGCTCGTCGACAGGGCCCCACCGGGGCCTTGCCTTCGGCGCGGCACGCCGCGCATAGTTGTTATCCGGCTTATCAGCCAAGAAAGGATCTCGTCGTGCGTCGGCTTCGGATTGCCACTGCCCTGATCGTCAGCATGCTGACCCTGCTCTGCCTGCTTCCGGCTGCGGCCGAACAAGGCGGCGGGTGGTCTGTGCTGCTCGATGAACAGGCAAGCCTGCAGCTCTCCGACGTACGTTCCGACCGCTACCGCAACCAGTTCAGCCCGCTGCAACTGGACGCGCTGGATGCCGCCCTGCCCGACCAGGCCCTGTGGCTGCACTACCGCCTGGAGCCCGCCGACCAGGAGCGCCTGCTGCGCATCTTCGCCCCCGACCTGTCACGCCTGGACCTCTACGCCCTCGACGGCAGCACGCTGCTGCGCCAGTTGCACCATGGTCGACAGTTGGGCAACGCCAGCCCCACCCTGCGCGGCAGCGACCACGTTCTGCCACTGCCCAACGCCACGCAACCGCTGGACATCTATCTGCGCCTGGTCTCCGAGCACCAGTTGCGCCCGGCGATCTCTCTGGAATCGGCGGCCAGCGCGGCCATCGACCAGCGCCAGCCGCTGCTGTTCGGCCTGCTGTTCGGCGGCCTGGTGATGCTGATCCTGCACAACCTGATTCGCTTCTTCTACACCCGTTCCAGCACAACCCTGGTGCTGGCGCTCTACCACGCGTTGATGCTGCTCAGTGCCTTGATCCTGCTCAACCTCAGCGGCCCGTGGTGGCACCTGTGGCACAGCGCACAAACGCCTGCCGCCTACCTCACGCTGGTCCTGGCCGGGCTTTGCGGGTTGTACTTCACCCAGCGCTTCTTCTCGCCCTGCGGTTCTGCGCGGCTCACCCGCATCCTGCAGGCAGAAATGCTGATTGCCGCGATCAGCGGCTTGCTCCTGCTGTTCATCGACACCCTGCCGCTGAACCTGACCACCTACACCCTGCTTGCCCTCGGCAGCCTGAGCATGCTCCTGGCCAGCGCCTACTACTGGTACAAGGGCTACAACCCCGCCCGCCTGTTCACCTTGGCCATGCTGGTGTTCAACCTCGGTGGCCTGGTCCTGCTGCCGGCGCTGCTCGGCCTGACCCGCACCCCCACCCCCTGGCTGCTGGTCATCCTGATGGGGCTGACCGTGGTCAGCGGCCTGTTGCTGAACCTTGCCGTCAGCGAGCGCCTGCGCAAGATCAACGAGGAGCGCGTGCGCGCCAGCCGTGCCCTCGCCGCCAGCGACGCCGAAATCAACGCCAAGGCCGAATTCCTGGCCAAGATCAGCCACGAGATCCGCACGCCGATGAACGGCGTGCTGGGCATGACCGAGCTGCTGCTGGGCACACCGCTGTCGGTCAAGCAGCGCGACTATGTGCAGACCATCCACAGTGCCGGCAACGAGTTGCTCACGCTGATCAACGAGATCCTCGACATCTCCAAGCTCGAATCACGACAGATCGAGCTGGATGATGTGCAGTTCGATCTCAACGCACTGATCGAAGACTGCCTGAACATCTTCCGGGCCAAGGCCGAACAGCAGAACATCGAGCTGATCAGCTTCACCCAGCCACAGGTGCCACGCGTGATCAGCGGCGACCCGACGCGGTTGCGTCAGGCGCTGTCGAGCCTGCTGGACAATGCCCTGAAGAACACCGACCAAGGCGAAATCCTGCTGGTGGTGGCCCTCGACCAGCGCGGTGACGCTCCGCGCCTGCGTATCGCCGTGCAGGACAGCGGCGAGCCGATGGCCAGCGCCGAGCGCGAGGCTTTGCTGCAGGCCGAGCTGCACAGCCACCACTTCCTCTCCAGCAACAAGCTCGGCGGCCACCTGGGGCTGGTGATCGCCAAGCAGTTGATCGGCCTGATGCACGGCGAATTCGGCATCAAGACCAGCACCAGCCTGGGCAATACGCTATGGCTGACACTGCCGCTCGATCCACTGCGCCTGGAACAGCCGCCCGCCGACCTCGACGGCCCGCTGCGCGATGCTCGGGTGCTGGTAGTGGACGATAACGACACCTGTCGCAAGGTGCTGGTGCAGCAGTGCAGCGCCTGGGGCATGAACGTCAGCGCCGTGCCTTCCGGCAAGGAGGCACTGGCGCTGCTGCGCACCAAGGCACACCTGCGCGACTACTTCGATGCCGTGCTGCTGGACCAGAACATGCCCGGCATGACAGGCATGCAACTGGCAGCCAAGATCAAGGAAGATCCGAGCCTGAACCACGACATCCTGGTGATCATGCTGACCGGCATCAGCAACGCGCCCAGCAAGATCATCGCCCGCAATGCCGGGGTCAAACGCATCCTCGCCAAGCCGGTAGCCGGCTACACGCTCAAGACCACCCTGGCCGAGGAGCTGACCCAGCGCGGCCGCGAGCCGGCGATAATTGCCGCTCTCGGTGGTGCGCCGGCGCCGCTGAACCTGCCTGCCGACTTCCGTATCCTGGTCGCAGAAGACAACAGCATCTCGACCAAGGTGATCCGCGGCATGCTCGGCAAGCTCAACCTCGAGCCCGACACTGCCAGCAATGGCGAAGAGGCGCTGGAGGCGATGCAGGCCACGCGCTACGACCTGGTCCTGATGGATTGCGAGATGCCGATACTCGATGGTTTCTCCGCGACCCAACGCCTGCGTGACTGGGAGGCGGCCAACCAGCGCCAGCGCACCCCGGTGGTAGCGCTGACCGCGCATATTCTCAGCGAACACAAGGAACGCGCGCGCCTGGCCGGCATGGACGGGCACATGGCCAAACCTGTAGAGCTGTCGCAACTGCGCGAACTGATCCAGTTCTGGGCGAACCAGCGCGAAGCGGCCGCCGGCCCTCTCCATACGCCCTGATCGCCCAGCGCCCTTCAAACGTCGTAGTCGTGTATCTGTTTCAGGGATACCTCCACGATCCGTGCTTGAACCTTGGGCAGGTAGCTGTTCTCGAATGCCAGGATGTTGAACCGTACAAGCTCGGCGCGCACGTTCTTCATACCACGCTTGCGGGTGATGAAACCGGCACGCCAGGCATCCTGGGTATCGATCTCGTGATACAGCACCATATCGACCCGGTTCTGCCCGGCAGGGGCACAAGGCAGTAACTGAAAGTGCCCTCGCTCGCGCGCGTGCTTCTCCAGAGTGGCGAGCGTCTGCGGACTGTTGCACAGCCGCTGCAGGGACACCTGCAAATTGCTGGCAAAGCGCTCACCCGCAGTCTTGGCGATCAAGCCCAGGACTTTGTCGACCTCCTCGGCGCGCCCCGCATCCGGCCAGTGGACCTGCTCGGCAGAAACCGCGTCCCAGCCCATGAATTTCAACTGGTTGCGGTAGTAGGCGAACCAATCCTCCACCAGCCCTTCGTC
Source organism: Pseudomonas sp. MNR3A (assembly GCF_009650575.1). Taxonomy (NCBI): domain Bacteria; kingdom Pseudomonadati; phylum Pseudomonadota; class Gammaproteobacteria; order Pseudomonadales; family Pseudomonadaceae; genus Pseudomonas; species Pseudomonas sp. MNR3A. The sequence continues at coordinate 83,615 of NZ_VZZS01000020.1, forward strand.
GAAAGCCGTCTGGGTAGCTCGCTCGGCCAACGCCAAGGCCAGCTTCACCTTGTTTTTCTGTACCAGCGACAGCCCCGGCAGGAACGAGACGACTCCCGCACCAATCACAGCAGCATTGGCTTCATTCACGTGGAATCACTCCCAGCGCCAGTCGACGAGGCTTCTCGCGTTCCTTGTCGAGTATCAGGATGTGCAGGTCCGAACGCCGCGCAGCGAAGCGCTGGTTGCTCAGGTTCAGCGACAGTGCCCGTACCGCCAGTTCGCCTTGCAGCTGGGTACGCTGCGCAATGGTGGCCAGTGTCTCCCGAGTGATCGGGTGGTCGCACTGCATCGACACGCTGCACAGGTCGAGAATCGGCCCGGCGCCGAGCAGCCCGAACTCGATGTGCACCTCGCCCTTGTTGGCCTCGTTACGCACGGCGAAACGCAGCAGATGCTCCAGACCCTCGGGCGCGCCCGACAGCACCTGCGACAGCTTCGCCAATGCCATATCGACATCGATCTCGCGCTGCTTCAGCCAGCTCAAGAGGGGCGTATCCTGTCTGGGGGTGGCCTGCGGCGCGAGCGAGATACTGTCGTGCGTGCTGACGAACTTGATCCAGTTCAGTGACGCGAAGGCCTTGCGATAAGCAACCGCCCACTCATTGGGATGATCGAAGCATGAGCCAGCTTGCTTGTCGGCCAGCAACTGGCAGTAATGCAGTGAATCCAGGGCATCCTCGCGCTGCTGTACCTCGATGCCAGGTGGCAAAAGCAGCGCGGTCTGGCCAATCAAAGTCAGCGTGTGGTCTGTATAGGTCATGGCAGGTGTTCCGGTCTGTAGAAACTGAAAAGCGCGGTGCCCGAAGGCCCGCGCCCGTGATCAGATGTCGTACTGCAGAACGTTCTCGACACTGCGCACGCCGAGCTTCTCTTCCACCGTGGCACGCACTTTGTCGTAGACGAAATTGTTCAGCGTCAGCACTGCATGACCGGCGTAGTACTCCGACTTCTCGATCTGGAACTGCACCCCCAGCACATCTTCATCCAGGTTCGGCTCCGTCGCCCGCACGCAGCTCATCACCATGACCACATCGCCTTGCTCGGTTTCCAGGCAAGCCGCCATCCCGACCACGCCCCTGGCCTTGCTCTTTTTCTTGTGGTGGATGATGCGGGTATCGTTTTCGACGTTGGTAAGCTTGTCGAACCCCTTCTTGGCCAGTACGCCCAGCGTAGTGCCGCCCAGCAGTGCACTGCCGGCTGCACCGATGACACGAACGGCCACCGCGCCCAGCGTGACTTTCACCTCCGAAGAGGTCTCCAGTTCGAAACTGCGGTGGGGAGTGGTGAAGCCCAGGTCACGCATCGCGTCGAGGAATTTGTCGTACCAGGCCTTGCCGTTCTCTTCGATATCCAGCGCCTTGTCGGCGACGAGGGTGGCGAAGTGAAACGCATTCTTCACGTCGTGGCGGCTTTGCGCCGTCATGCCCGCACCGCACGCCAGCAAGTTGCCCTCGACCAGCAGGCCGGCGTCGGTGGTGGTGACTTGTTTATCATCGCTCATCTGAAACTCCTTTGGGTTGCCCCTGAACACCAGGGGCGACCACGTTAGCCAGCGCCAGCTCGATCTGGCGGGCTGAAGGAGTTCCAATAAGGTCAATGGTGCGGGGGATACCAGCGTGGGGTATAGACCCACTGCATGCCATCGGGATGCTTGAACACAGTGGTGGTGCTGGAGCCAACCAGCACCATCGTGCGCATATCGACCATCTCCGGCAGCAGCTCCGCCAGAGTGACGACACTCAGTGTCTGCCCCGGTCTGCCGATATCGCGCCCCAGGACGACAGGGGTCTGCCCATCTCGATGACGGCGAACGATCTCCACGGCCTGCCCCAGCTGCCAAGGCCGGGCGCGGGAGATCGGGTTGTAGAAGGCCAGCACCAGGTCGGCCTGTGCCGCCAGGTCCAGGCGCTTCTCGATGATCGACCAGGGCTTGAGGTTGTCCGACAGCGACATCACACAGAAGTCGTGCCCCAACGGTGCACCAGCCTGGGCGGCAGTGGCCAAGGAGGCCGAAACGCCGGGCAGAATCTGCAGGTCGACGCGATGCCAGGCCGCATCGCTCGACTCGTGCAATGCCTCGAGCACCGCAGCCGCCATGGCGAACACGCCAGGATCGCCGGAAGATACCACAACCACCGAGCGCCCTTGCGCCGCGAGCTCGAAGGCGTGCCGCGCACGTTGCATCTCCTCGCGGTTGTCGGTGCAGTGCAGCACTTGATCGGTGCGGAAAGGGCCAGCCATGCGCACATAGGTTTCGTAACCCAGTACATCGTCGGCACGGGCCAGTTCGGCCTTTACTGCCGGCACCATGAATTCGGCGGCTCCCGGGCCCAGGCCGATCACCGCCAGGCGGCCGCGCGCGCGCCCGACCTGCAACGGGTCGATCGGCGACGGCGCCACAGCGATGACCACCCCGCCCTGTTCGATCAGTTGCGCGCCCTCCAGCGCCTGCCCGGCCATCTCGACCAGGCTGCCACCTGCTGGAGCGAATCGCAGGGGCACACCCAGGCTGCGGGCGGCGTCGTGCACAGCGGTCTCGGCCATCGCCTCGTCGCCAGCCAGCAAGCACGCCAGCGATGCGTCGGCGATATTCGCCGCAGCCAGGGCGTCATGCACACGGGCAGGCAGATCGGCCTGCCCGGCCTGAACCGCTACCAACACCGAACGCACATGGATCAGCAACTCGTCGCGGCTGGCAGGACGCGCCTGGCAGCCGACATGAATACTGCGTCGGGCTGCTGCGTCTTCGGGCAGTTGCGCCTGGGCCAGCCAGGGCGCCGCGCCTTCGATGCGCACGCTCTCGCCGGCCAGCAGGTCAGAGACGAAGCGCTTGCCCTGCTCAAGATTCGCCAAAGCGTAGCCTGCCGGCGGATTGAGCAGGCAGGTGCCGAAACGCAGCTCACCGCTGGTGGTGATGGCCGCCGCCACCCCCAGCACCTCGCCGATCTCCCGCGCCATGACATTGACCCCGCTCAGGCCGCCCAACAGCGGCACCACGGCGCTGCCGTCCTCCGCCACCGCCAGCACCGGCGGCTCGGCGCCCTTCTCGCCAAGCAGGGGCGCCAGGGTGCGAATGACGATCCCGGCCGCGCACAGGGCGATGATCGGCGCACCCTCGCGGTACAGGCCGCGCAGGGTGTCGCCGAAGGATTCGTAGCAGTGCTCGACACCTTCGACCCGGCCGCTCAGGCCATGAACCCGCGCCTGTGGATAACGCTGCTGGATCCGCTGGGCGGTGGCCAGGCTGCCAGGGCCGAGAATGACGATGGCCGGTGCCTTGTCGCTGTTCATCCCTGCCATTTTTCACCCGGTACCACGATCAGCGAGAAATACGGCGAAGACTGCGGATCAACCGCGTCCAGCGCGACGATCTTCTGGTTGGCCATGGTTGCGCGCTCCACGTACAACGCGCGACCGTCCAGGCCCAGCTCGGCAAGCACCTCGCGCACCTTGGGGAAGTTGCGCCCAAGCTTCATGATCACTGCGGCGTCGGCATCGGCCAGGCGGCGCTTGAGTTCTTCGTGGGGCAATACACCGGAGAGTACGGTCAGCGTCTGGTTGCGGTAGACCAGCGGCGCACCGAGTACGGACGCCCCGCCGAGCATCGAGCACACGCCCGGGATTACCTCGGCCTCGTAGCGCTGGGCCAGGCGATCGTGCAGGTACATGTAGGAGCCGTAGAAGAACGGATCGCCTTCGCAGATCACCGCCACATCACGACCGGCGTCCAGGTGTTCGGCCACCTGCACGCTGGCTTCGTCGTAGAAGTCGCTGATCACCTGCTCGTACGACAGCGGTGCCGGCAGCACCTCGGTGGTGACCGGATACACCAGCGGCAGCAGGGTCTGCTGCGCCTGCAGGTGCGCCTCGATGATACCGAAGGCATTGCCGCGCTTGCCCTTGGCCACGAAATACGCCACTACCGGCGCCTCGCGCAGCAGGCGCAGGGCCTTGACCGTGATCAGTTCCGGGTCGCCAGGGCCAACCCCCAGGCCGAGCAGACGTCCACGAGGCTGCATCATTCCACCTCCGTGGCGAGCGCATTGACAGCAGCGGCGGCCATGGCGCTACCACCCAGGCGCCCCTGCATGATGACGAACGGCACACCACGGCTGTCGGCGGCCAGCATCGCCTTGGACTCGGCAGCGCCGACGAAGCCTACCGGGAAGCCCAGGATCAACGCAGGCTTGGGCGCACCGGCGTCGAGCATTTCCAGCAAGTAGAACAGCGCGGTCGGGGCATTGCCGATCACCACCACGCTGCCCTCCAGATGCGGGCGCCACAGCTCGAGGGCCACCGCCGAGCGGGTGTTGCCGGCGTCCTTGGCCAGGCCCGGCACGCTGGGATCACGCAGGGTGCAGATGACCGGGTTGTCGGCCGGCAGACGCGCGCGGGTGATACCTTCGGCAACCATGTGCGCGTCGCAGAGAATCGGTGCGCCCTTGGCCAGGGCCTGGCGCCCCGCCGTTCCGGCACCTTCGGAAAACTGCAGGCCGTCGATGGCCTCGACCATGCCGCAGGCGTGGATCACCCGCACCGCGAGCTTTTCCAGATCGGCCGGAATCCGCTCCAGGCGGGCCTCCTCGCGAATGATGCGGAAGGAATTGCGATAGATCTCCTGACCATCGCGGATGTAGTCAATCATCAAGGTGCTCCGTCGGCAGGTCGAGCATGGCGCCTGCTTCTTCTGGGGTAAGGTCGGATGCGCGCAGTCGGCCGAAACCCGGCAGGCGTGCATCGCGAAAATAAAGGTCATAACGGCCCGGGGCGCGGGCCAGCAGGGTGGCCGGGGCGACATGGGCCACGGCACAGGAACGCGGGCAGCCCGACAGGTGCACACTGGCCGGGGCGCCATGGTGCAGCAGGCCGGCAATCACCTGCGCATCGGCCTTGGTGTCGGACTGGCCCTTGGCGCAACCACTGGAACCGGTGCAAGCGCTGATGCGTGCAAGTGGCTGCAAGACGTCGTTGATCATGCCCAGCGCCTTTGTCTCGGCTTGGGCCTGCGCGAGCAGCAATGGATCGAAGTTCGGCAGCACCAGACTCTGCCAGGGCGTGAGCCGCAGGCTGTCATCTCCGGCCTCGCGCGCAAGCCTGGCCAGGCCGCGCAGCATGGCGGGCGTCAAGCGCCCCAGCGGCGGCGCCACGCCGAACGCACTGCCCTCACGCTGGGCCAACACACCGAGCCAGCGCGGTGTGGCAGGCACACGCCGCCATTGACGCACAGCGCTGTCGCGACGAATCGGCAGGCCCAGCCCTTCGACGAAATCCTGCACGGGGCAAGTCTGCAGCAACTGGCGCATCCGTGTCTGCTCGGGCGTGGCCAGGTCGAGGAAGCGCTCCAGCACCGCCTGCACCAATACCATCCCCTGCTCCAGCGGGACGGCGCCAAGGGTTGCGCCATCGCCCGGGCAGCCCGCCAGCCCGAAGGCCAGCCACACCTGCCGGTCAAGCAACAGCGCCGACAGCCACAGGTCATGGGGGTGCGCGAGCATCGCCAGGGACTCCCCCGCATCGAGCTGCACGGCGAACTTGGCCGACAGTTCATGCAGACGCGGGGTGGTTTCCAGCAGGTGCAGGATCTGCCCGGCCAGGGGCCGAATGTCGATCAGCATCGCCGGATCGACACCGGCCAACGGGCTGAGCATCAGGTTGCGGACATCGTCACCGGCCGCCTCGCGCGGGCCGAGGCCGGCATCGAGCAGGTGCCCGACCAGCGCCAGGTGGTGGTCGCCGATACCGCGTATCTGCAAGTTGGCGCGGTTGGTTGCCTCGATCACCCCGCCGGCGAAGCGCTCGGCAGCCTCGGCCACCGCCTCGGCCTGCTCGGCCAGCAGCAGGCCGCCGGGGAGTTTGATCCGGCAAATGCCGCCATCACGCGCCGCGACGATGCGCCACAACCCCGGGCAAGCCGAGGGGCGGGGCGAAACGGCGGGTGTGTGGGGTGGCTTCAAGGGGGATTCCGGCAATCGTGAAGGCGCGCTTCAGTGTAGAAGGCGCGGTATTATGCCTGCTTTGTCCGGCGGCATGAAAAGCCGATGGTCGAGCAATGCATCAGGACCGTGTCGTCCTTTTCGCGGGCAAGCCCGCTCCCACAGGTATCCTGCAGGTCCGGATAGCTATGGGAACGGCGGTTCGCCGCTGCGACTTGCCTGCGAAAAGGGCGACACGACTCCCAACACGACGGAAATGATCAGATGACCCCCTGGCTGACAGTAGTAGGCATCGGCGAAGACGGCTTCAGCGGCCTGGGCAAGCAGGCCCGGCGCGCGCTGCTGTCTGCTGCACGTATCTTCGGCAGCCCGCGCCAACTGGCCCTGTTGCCGCGCTGCGTGGTCGGTGAGCGCCTGGCCTGGCCCAACCCGTTCTCCCTCGCCCCTGTGCTGGCCCTGCACGGCGAGCCCGTGTGCGTGCTGGCCAGCGGCGACCCGATGTTCTACGGCGTTGGCGCAAGCCTCGCGCGCCAGGTCCCGGCCAAACAGATGCAGGTGCTGTCGATGCCCTCCTCCTGCGCCCTGGCCGCCGCCCGTCTGGGCTGGCCGTTGCAGGAGGTGCAGGTGGTGTCGGTGGTCGCGCGGCCGCTGGCGGCGCTCAATGCCCAACTCTACAGCGGTGTGCGCCTGCTGGTGCTGAGCAATGACGGCGACAGCCCTGCGGCCATTGCGCAGTTGTTGCGTGAACGCGGCTACGGGCCGAGCCGGATGCAGGTGTTCGAACACTTGGGCGGCCCCGATGAGAAGCGCCTGAGCGGCAGTGCAGAGGACTGGCCACACGCCCAGGTCGCAGCACTGAACCTGGTCGCCATCGAATGCCAGGCCGCGCCGGACAGCCCGCGCCTGTCGCCCATCAGCGGCCTGCCCGACAGCGCCTTTCGCCACGACGGCCAGTTGACCAAACGCGACGTGCGCGCCATCACCCTGGCACGCCTGGCACCACAGCCCGGCGAACTGCTGTGGGATGTCGGCGCCGGCTGTGGCTCGATCGGTATCGAATGGATGCGCGCCCACCCCAGCTGCCGCGCACTGGCCATCGAGGCCGACGAAGGTCGCCAGGCGTTCATCGAATACAACCGCGACCAGCTCGGCGTTCCTGGCCTGCAGTTGATTCGCGGCAAGGCGCCACAAGCCCTGGCCGATCTCGAACGCCCCGATGCCATTTTCATCGGCGGCGGCGTCACCGGCGAAGGCGTACTGCCCTTGTGCTGGGAGCGTCTGCGCCCTGGAGGGCGGCTGGTAGCCAATGCCGTGACCCTGCAAAGCGAACTGGCCCTGGCGCATTTTCGTGAGCAGCATGGCGGCGAACTGACCCGCATCCACGTGGCCCAGGCCCAGGCCCTGGGCAGTTTCGATACCTGGCGCCAGGCCTTGCCGATCACGCTGCTCGAGGTGGTGAAACCCCTCGATGCGTGAAGAAACCCGCGAACAGCCCGCGCCACTTCGCAGCGGCCTGACCACCGGCAGCTGTGCCACCGCCACCAGCCTGGCGGCAGCACAGTTGCTGCTCACCGGCCAGTCCACCGACGCCGTGCAGATCACCCTGCCCAAGGGCAAGCAGGTGCAGATGCGCCTGGAATTCTGCCGCCGAGACGGCGAGCGCGCCGAGGCCGGCACCGTGAAAGACGCAGGCGACGATCCCGACGTGACCCACGGTGCCCTGCTCTACAGCCAGGTGCGCCTGATCGACGAGCCGGGCGTGCGCTTCGTCGCCGGCCAAGGCGTGGGCACGGTGACACGTCCCGGCCTGGTCCTGGCGGTCGGGGAACCTGCCATCAACCCGGTGCCGCGGCGGATGATCAGCGAGCACCTGCAGCGACTGGCAGGCGAGTGCGCCTACGCGGGCGGATTCGAGGTGACGGTGAACGTGCAGGGCGGCGCGGAGCTTGCGCTCAAGACCATGAACCCGCGGCTGGGCATTCTCGGCGGGCTGTCGATCCTCGGCACCAGCGGCATCGTCCGGCCGTTTTCCTGCTCTGCCTACATCGCCTCGATCCACCAGGGCATCGACGTTGCCCACACCAACGGCTACACCCACATCGCCGCCTGCACCGGCAATGCCAGCGAAGACACCATGCGCCGGGTCTACGGGCTGCCGGAAATCGCCCTGATCGAGATGGGCGACTTCGTCGGCGCGGTGCTCAAGCACCTGCGCAAGGTGCCGGTGCCACGCCTGACGCTGTGCGGCGGTTTCGGCAAGATCAGCAAGCTTGCCGCGGGCCACATGGACCTGCACAGCCGTCATTCGAGCATCGACCTGCCGCAACTCGCAGGTTGGGCAGCCGATATCGGCGCAGACGCCGCCCTGCAGGCGGCGATCATCGGCGCCAACACCAGCCAGCAGGCATTGGCTCTCGCCCATGCCGCCGGTATCGCCCTGGGCGACGCCGTCTGCGCCCACGCCCTGGCATTCGCCCGCAGCGTGGTGCCTGCACAGGTGCAGGTCGAGGTCTTCGCCATCGACCGCCAGGGCGGTGTCGTCGGCAAGGCGGGTGTGCAATGAGCGGCCGTATCTTGTTGCTGGGCGGCGTCACCGAGGCGCTGGCCATCGCCCGGTTGCTGGGGCCGGAGCATGTCTACAGCCTCGCCGGTATCGGCCGTATCCCACAGGACCTGGCCTGCCAGGTGCGGGTGGGCGGTTACGGCGGGGCCGACGGCCTGGCCGACTACCTCCGGCGCGAACGGATCGAGCTGCTGATCGACGCCACCCACCCCTATGCCGCACAGATCAGCGCCAATGCCGCACAGGCGGCGGAGGCGGCGGGCATTCCCTGCTGGGCCTTGCGCCGCCCCGCCTGGCAGCCACAGCCAGGTGACGACTGGCGCGAAGTCGAGGGCTGGGATGCGTTGATCGACGCATTGGCGCCTTTCAAGCGCCCGTTATTCACCCTGGGGCGCGAGCCGCTGCAACATCTAGAAGACATTCCGGCCCACCAGTTCTGGACCTTGCGTGCCCTGGAAGCCTGCCCGGGCAATGAGCGTTGCGAGGTGATCGGCGCACGAGGGCCGTTCCACCTCGAGGATGAACGAGCGCTGTTCGAGCGGCGCCAGATCGATGTGCTGGTGAGCAAGAACAGTGGCAGCGCCGCGACCGAGCCAAAGCTTGAAGTTGCACGCGAGCGTGGGGTGCCGGTGCTGGTGTTGAAGCGGCCGGAGCTGCCGGAGGTGGATCGGCTGTTCGGATCGGTGGCGCAGTTGCGCGAAGCCTTGTCGATATGAGCAGCGCAGCCCCGGCAGTTTCCGACGCCGCCATCCTCCACTGCCAATAGTCTTCCCGCGCCCCCTGCCGTAAACTTCAAGCCCCCTCACCGCAAGGCCCTGCCCATATGGAAATGCAATGGTGGATCTGGCTCGTCTTCGGCATCGCCCTGGTCCTGCTCGAACTGGTCCTGCCTACGTTCTTCATTCTCTGGTTCGGCATCGGCGCCATCCTGGTGTCGCTGATCGCCCTGGCCGCCCCAGCCCTGCAACTGGACATGCAGGTGCTGCTGTGGGTGGCATTCTCCTCCCTCACCACCCTGCTGTGGTTCAAGCTGTTCCGGCGCAAGAAGCCGGACGTACGCTGGACTGCCGACAGTGTGATCGGTGAAGTCGGCCTGCTGACCGCCAGCGTGTCGCAGTTCCAGAAAGGCCGGGTGCGCTTCCAGAAGCCCATCCTCGGCAACGAGGAATGGACCTGCGTCGCCGACAGCGACATCCCTGCCGGCGAGCGCGTTCGCCTGGCTGCCATCGAAGGCAACACCGCGCGGGTTACCCGCCCCTGAATCCGTACTGAAAGGAAGCTTGCAATGACCAGCCTCATCGTCGTCGGCGCCATCGCCCTGTTCGTTCTGATCACCCTGTTCAAGGGGGTGCGCATCGTGCCCCAGGGCGAGGAATGGATCGTCGAGCGTCTGGGCCGCTACCACAGCACCCTCAAGCCCGGCCTGAACATCCTGGTGCCGTACATGGATGTGGTCGCCTACCGCCTGCCGACCAAGGACATCATCCTCGACGTGCAGCAACAGGAAATCATCACCCGCGACAACGCGGTGATCGTCGCCAACGCCCTGTGCTTCGCCAAGGTGGTCGACCCGCAGAAGGCCTCCTACGGCGTGCAGAACTTCTCCTTCGCCGTCACCAGCCTGACCATGACCTCGCTGCGTGCCATCGTCGGAGCCATGGACCTCGACGAGGCGTTGTCGAGCCGCGAGCAGATCAAGGCGCGCCTGCGCGAGGCGATGTCCGAACAGACCGAAGACTGGGGCGTGACCGTACGCTCGGTGGAGATCCAGGACATCAAGCCTTCGGAAAACATGCAGAAGGCCATGGAGCGCCAGGCCGCAGCCGAGCGTGAACGAAAGGCCGACGTGACCCGCGCCGAGGGCGCCAAGCAGGCCGCCATTCTCGAAGCCGAGGCTCGCCTGCAAGCGGCACGGCTGGACGCCGAGGCGCAGATCAGCCTCGCCGAGGCTTCGGCCCGGGCGATCAGCCTGGTGCGTGAAGCGGTGGGCAATGAAACCACCCCGGCCATGTACCTGCTGGGTGAGCGCTACATAGGCGCGATGGAGAACCTGGCCGGCAGCGACAATTCGAAAGTCGTAGTGTTGCCAGCGGACCTGCAGGAGACCGTGCGCGGGTTGCTGGGGCGCGGCAAGGCCTGATACCGGCGGTGACTGCTTCGCGGGCAAGCCCGCTCCCACAAATCCCGAGAACACCGCTGAACCTGTGGGAGCGGCGGTTCGGCGCCCCGACTTGCCCGCGAAGAACACAATACCGATTTCAAGCGCTGCGCACCGACAACTGCGGCACTTCACCGCACCCCCGCATTTTTACCTATACTCCGCCGTACAATAGCCACCTGATTCCTGACCGGATCTCTCCATGCCCCCACGTCGGCACATCGCCTGGATAGCCTGCCTTGCAGTGCTGTTCAACCTGCTGGCCATGCCGCTGTCTTCTGCCGCGCCCAAGGGCCCGGCCGAACAGCTGCTGTGGGGTGCCTTCTGCTCGACTGGCGCGGGCAAGGCCAAGCTCGATGTCCAGGCCCTGGCCAAGATCGACCTGGGCCAACAGGACGACCACTCCAACATGCAGCACTGCTGGTGCTGCTCGGGTGCCTCGCCTGTGCTCGCCCTGGCCAGCCACGCACCGCAACTGCACAGCCCGCTGCAACTGCGCTTCGGTCAGGCACCACCACTCGCCACGCACCAGCCCACGCCGCGCCAGCTCTGGCCGGCGCTCAATCCGCGAGCCTCTCCGTTGGCCTGAGTTCAAGACGCTGTTCATGAACCTGTACAGACCGGAGACTCACCATGCTCAAGCAAGCCCTCACCCTGGCCACCCTGCTGCTGCCCAGCGCCTTCGCCAATGCCCACGAATACAGTGTCGGCGACCTGCATATCGCCCACCCCTGGTCGCTGGAACTGCCACCGAACGCACCCAATGTCGCGGCGTATTTCATCGTTCACAACAACGGCAAGGTCGATGACCGTCTGTTGAGTGTCGAAAGCCCCGTCAGCGACGACGCCCAGTTGCACGAACACGTCAAGACCGCTGCCGGCGCCATGAAGATGCAGCAGGTACAAAGTGTGGTCGTGCCTGCAGGCAAGGACCTGACCTTCGCCCCCAGCGCCTATCACGTGATGCTGATGCAACCCAAGGACCGCAGCCTGCTCACTGACGGCAAGCGCTTCCCGCTCACCCTGCACTTCGAGAAAGCCGGCGACATCACCGTCGACGTCGCCGTGCAGAAGCAGCCGCCCGCCGACCAGGCAGGACACGAACACGCGCACTGACCGCTGACAGGCGCTCGTCATGAGCTTGCCGCGCAACAGCACAGCCCGCAGCACCCGCCCTGATCGCAGGCGCGTCGGTGGCGGCTGGCTGAGCCTGTTCGCCATGTGGATGATTTTCATCGGCCCGCTGGTTTCCCAGTCGATGCCGATGGATCACCACGCCGGCATGAACATGAGCATGGCCATGGACATGCCCATGGCCGCTGGGCACCAGCATGCCGGGCAAGACCACCACGGTCACGGCAACGACGGCCAGCTACACGCCGATTGGGAGAAATGCGGCTACTGCAGTTTGCTGTTCAACTGCCCCGCCCTGCCCCAGACCCTCAGCCCACTCAGCCTCGCCAGCACCATCCCGACCACCCTCTCCACCTGCCCGACCCGCCAGGGCCATGCCCTGCAAGCGGTGTTTCCCGGTGCCCGCAGCCGCGCCCCACCTCCATCGATCAACGTCTGACCACCCCGTTTCACGCCCGAAGCCAGGAGGCTTCGCGCTTACTCATGACTGATCGACTGGAATCATTATGTCCGGCTGCACCCCTGTTTCTGCCCTGTCCCGCCATGGGACCCTCGCCATGCTCTGCGGCTCGCTGCTGAGCCCGCTGGCGCTCGCCGTCGAGCCTGGCCACGAAGGCCATGACGCCCCGGAGCTGAGCCCGACGGTGATCACCGCCATCGCGCCCAGCTCGCCGCTGACCGTGGTCACCAACCCCAAGGACCCCCGTCAACCGGTGCCAGCCAGCGACGGCGCCGACTACCTCAAGACCATCCCCGGCTTCTCCGCCATCCGCTCCGGCGGCACCAACGGCGACCCGGTGCTGCGCGGCATGTTCGGCTCGCGCCTGAACATCCTCACCAACGGCGGCGTGATGCTCGGCGCCTGCCCAAACCGCATGGACGCCCCGACCTCGTACATCTCGCCGGAAACCTACGACCGCCTGACCGTGATCAAAGGTCCGCAAAGCGTGATCTGGGGCCCCGGCGGCTCGGCTGGCACCATCCTCTTCGAGCGCGAGCCGGAGAAATTCGGCACCCTCGGCAGCCGGGTCAACGCCAGCCTGCTCGCGGGCTCCAACGGCCGCTTCGACAAGGTGCTCGACGCCGCCGCCGGCAACAACCAGGCCTATGCGCGCTTCGTCGGCAACCAGTCGCGTTCGGACGACTACAAGGACGGCAACGGCGATACCGTGCCTTCGCGCTGGGACAAATGGAACGGCGACGTGACCCTCGGCTGGACCCCGGATACCGACACCCTGCTCGAACTCACCGCCGGCAAGGGCGATGGCGAAGCGCGCTACGCCGGACGCGGCATGGACGGCTCGCAGTTCAAGCGCGAAAGCCTGGGTCTGCGCTTTGAAAAGTCCAACCTCGGCGAGGTGCTCGACAAGGTCGAGGCGCAGGTCTACTACAACTATGCCGACCACGTGATGGACAACTACAGCCTGCGCACGCCCTCGGGCAGCGGCATGATGGGCATGCCCATGGTCAGCAACGTCGATCGGCGCACCCTCGGCGCACGTATCAAGGCGACCTGGCGCTGGGCCGACGTACAGTTGATCAGCGGCATCGACGCGCAGACCAACGAACACCGCAAACGCGGCGGCATGGGCGTCGATGCGCACAAGGGCCAGCCCTGGACCAAGGACGCCGGCTTCCATAACTACGGCGTGTTCAGCGAGCTGACCTGGTACGCCACCGGCGAGGATCGGCTGATCAGCGGCGCGCGCCTGGACCGCGCCTCGGCCCGCGACTTCCGCCAGGCCAGTGCGACCAATGGCGATACCCGCGCCGATACCCTGCCCAGCGGCTTCATCCGTTACGAGCATGACTTGGCGGCGATTTCCGCTACCAGCTACATCGGCCTGGGCCACGCCCAGCGCTTCCCCGACTACTGGGAGCTGTTCTCGCCAACCAACGGCCCGCGGGGCTCGGTCAACGCCTTCGACAGCATCAAGCCAGAGAAGACCACCCAGCTCGACTTCGGCATCCAGTACCAGGACGAACGCCTGCAAGCCTGGGCCTCCGGCTACGTCGGACAGATCCGCGACTACATCCTGTTCGACTACCGCAGCATGATGGGCATGAGCAGCACCCAGGCGCAGAACATCGACGCCCGCATCATGGGCGGCGAGCTGGGCGCGGCGTACAAGCTCGACGATAACTGGAAAGCCGATGCGACGCTGGCCTACGCCTGGGGCAAGAACAGCAGCGACGGCAAGGCCCTGCCGCAGATGCCTCCGCTGGAAAGCCGCCTCGGCCTGACCTACAGCCGCGATGCCTGGAGCGTCGGTGCGCTGTGGCGCCTGGTCGCGGCGCAGAACCGCATCGCCCAGAACCAGGGCAACGTGGTGGGCAAGGACTACGAGAAGAGCGGCGGTTTCGGCGTGTTCTCGCTCAACGGTGCCTACAAGGTCAACAACAACCTCAAGCTCAGCGCGGGCGTCGACAACCTGTTCGACAAGGCCTACGCCGAGCACTTGAACCTGGCCGGGAACGCCGGGTTCGGCTACCCGGCGGCAGACCCGCAGCCGGTCAACGAGCCGGGCAGGACCTTCTGGACCAAGGTCGATTTCAGCTTCTGACAATAACAACCGGGGCGCGGGCCTGACCGCGCCCCACCTGGTCGAACGGGAGGCTCCATGAGCAAACCAAAGCAATCCTTCTACAACCTGGCCTGGCGCTGGCATTTCTATGCCGGGCTGTTCGTCGCGCCCTTCATGATCCTGCTGGCGATCACCGGGATCATCTACCTGTTCAAGCCGCAGCTCGACCCGTGGATGTACCGCGAGCTGATGGTGGTCGAGGCCGGACCGCAGCGCCAGAGCGCCGACACGCTGCTGGCCCAGGTGCGCCAGGCTTATCCACAGGGCCATGTCGGCCAGTACCTGCCACCGCTGGACGCCGAGCGCAGCGCGCAGTTTGTGGTGCATGATGGCGGCCGCGAACTGAACGTGTTCGTCGACCCGTACAACGCCAAGGTGCTGGGCGCGCAGGACGGCAAGCAGAACCTGCAGGCAATCGCCCGCGCCCTGCATGGCGAGCTGATGGTCGGCACTGTCGGCGATCGGCTGGTGGAGCTCGCCGCAGGCTGGGGCATCGTGCTGGTGGTGTCCGGGCTTTATCTGTGGTGGCCACGTGGCCGCAACAGCCGTGGCGTACTGTGGCCACGCCTGTCGGCACGCGGTCGCGTGCTGTGGCGCGACCTGCATGCGGTCAGTGGCTTCTGGGGTTCGGCGCTGCTGTTGCTGATGCTGCTCAGCGGCATGACTTGGACCGGGCTGTGGGGCAAGCAATACGCCGACCTGTGGAACCGTTTCCCAGCGGCGATGTGGAACGACGTACCGAAATCCGACCAGCAGGCCGGCGCGCTGAACAGCGCCCATCGCCAGACCGTGCCCTGGGCCCTGGAGAACACGCCGATGCCGGTGTCCGGCGCGCATGCCGAGCACATGGGCCATCACGACATGCACAGCACACCGGCCGCGCCGCAGATCACCCTGCAGCAGGTCGAGGATCTGGCCAACGCCCGCGGCGTGGCGCCGGGCTACAGCATCACCTCGCCGAGCACCGCTGAAGGCGTGTTCACCATCGCGGTGTTCGCCGATGATCCGCGCAACGACGCCACCCTGCATGTCGACCAGTACACCGGCAAGGTCCTGGCCGACGTGCGTTGGCACGACTACAGCCCGGTAGCCCGCGCCACCGAGCTTGGGGTGATGCTGCACGAGGGCAAGATGTTCGGGCCGCTCAACCAGATCGTCATCCTGCTGGTGTGCCTGATGATCCTGCTGGGCTCGGTGAGCGGGTTGGTGATGTGGTGGAAGCGCCGCCCGTCCGGTGGGCTTGGCGTACCGCCGCTGCGGCATGACCTGCCGCGCTGGAAGACAGCGGTGACGGTGATGCTGGTGCTGGGTGTCGTGTTCCCGCTGGTTGGGGTGTCGATGGTAGTGATGTGGGTGGTCGACAGCCTGGTGGTACGGCGCGGGCGGATCGCAGTGCAGGCCTGAATCGCGTCGACCTTTTCGCGGGCAAGCCCGCTCCCACAGGTACAGCGCTGAACCCCGAGTCAGCGCTGTACCTGTGGGAGCGGGCTTGCCCGCGAAAAGGGCATCCGTTGATTTCGGTCATTCAAGAATCGCCACTGCACCGCCAAGATCGTGGCGATCTGTCACGCCCGCACCTTTGCAGTGCGTGTTAGCCTAACCGGCTTTCGCTCAAAAGAAGACTGACCCTCAATGGAATGCAGCCTATGACCCGGACCTCATCCCCCCAGGCAGATGACCAGCATCTGCAGCGCAACCTGACCAACCGCCACATCCAGCTCATCGCCATCGGTGGCGCCATCGGCACCGGCCTGTTCATGGGCTCGGGCAAGACCATCAGCCTCGCCGGCCCGTCGATCATCTTCGTCTACATGATCATCGGCTTCATGCTGTTCTTCGTCATGCGTGCCATGGGCGAGCTGTTGCTGTCGAACCTCAACTACAAGTCGTTCATCGATTTCTCCGCCGACCTGCTCGGCCCCTGGGCCGGCTACTTCACTGGCTGGACCTACTGGTTCTGCTGGGTCGTCACCGGCATCGCCGACGTGGTGGCGATCGCAGCCTATACACAGTTCTGGTTCCCCGACCTGCCGCAGTGGATACCGGCGCTGACCTGCGTGGCGGTGCTGCTGTCGCTGAACCTGGTCACGGTGAAACTGTTCGGCGAGATGGAGTTCTGGTTCGCCCTGATCAAGATCGTCGCCATCCTCGGCCTGGTCGCCACCGGCCTGTACATGGTCATCACCGGCTTCCAGTCGCCGAGCGGCCACACGGCCAGCGTGGCCAACCTGTGGAATGACGGCGGCATGTTCCCCAATGGCCTGTTCGGCTTCTTCGCCGGTTTCCAGATCGCGGTATTCGCCTTCGTCGGCATCGAGCTGGTAGGCACCACCGCCGCCGAAGCGAAGAACCCCGAGCGCACTCTGCCACGGGCGATCAACTCGATCCCGATCCGCATCATCGTGTTCTATGTGCTGGCGTTGATCGCGATCATGGCGGTTACACCATGGCGCGACGTGGTCCCGGGCAAGAGCCCGTTCGTCGAACTGTTCGTGCTGGCCGGCCTGCCGGCAGCGGCAAGCATCATCAACTTCGTGGTGCTGACCTCGGCCGCTTCGTCGGCCAACAGCGGCGTGTTCTCCACCAGCCGCATGCTCTACGGCCTGGCCCAGGAAGGCGATGCACCGAAGGCCTTCGAAAAGCTCTCGCGGCGCGCCGTGCCGGCCAACGGCCTGTACTTCTCCTGCCTGTGCCTGCTGCTCGGCGCGGTGCTGATCTACCTGGTGCCGAACGTGATCGAAGCCTTCACCCTGGTGACCACGGTGTCGGCGGTGCTGTTCATGTTCGTCTGGACGCTGATCCTGCTGTCGTACCTGAGCTACCGCAAGCAGCGCGCTGCGCTGCACGAGAAGTCGATCTACAAGATGCCTGGCGGGCGCTTCATGTGCTACGTGTGCCTGGTGTTCTTCGCCGGCATTCTGGTGCTGCTGAGCCTGGAGGCCGACACCCGTTCGGCGCTGGTGGTCACGCCGATCTGGTTCCTGATCCTGGCGGTCACTTACCAGTTCGTGCGCAGCAAGCGCCAGCCGCGGGCGGTGATGCGCGACCACTGATCTGCACAGGGCTGCTGTGCAGCCCTTCTCGGGTAAACCCGCTCCCACAGGGACCGCGCAGTACTGAAGACCTGCGCAATACCTGTGGGAGCGCAATCTTCTTGAGCATGGTGCATCTCCTTGCAGCTCTCTCTTTATGACGCTCCGAGCCCATACGCCAATATGGGTGGACGGAGCCGTGCGGGTTGGCGTTGCCGGTCAGAAGGTCCGGTGAGCCCGAAGGCTCCCACACACGGCTCCGCCCATAACGGGTGCAACCATGCAGGGCACAACTATCGCGTATGCGATGTGCCCGGTTCTGACAGCGGGACGCCAATCCCGACCCGCAGAATCTACTGCGGTGCCGAACGGTACTCAAGTACCGCTTATGTGTCAAAACTGTTCACCGCCCTGGCCCCAATCCTGTGCAGGCCAGCCGCGCAAGCACCAACCTGGCCCTCATCCAAGCCCCGCATCGAAGCACAACCCTTCTAATCCGTAGCCTCGCGCACCACGGCACAGCCTTTGCAATCTCCCTTCTGCCAACACCACAACAACTCAGCGGAGAGAGCACATGAAGCGACGCAGTCTGATCAAGGCCTTCACCCTCAGCGCATCGATTGCGGCGATGGGCCTGAGCTGGAGCATCCAGGCGGCCGAGACCATCAAGGTCGGCATCCTGCATTCGCTGTCCGGGACCATGGCCATTTCCGAAACGTCGCTCAAGGACATGGCGCTGATGACCATCGACGAAATCAACGCCAAGGGCGGGGTCAATGGCAAGCTGCTCGAACCGGTGGTGGTCGACCCGGCCTCGAACTGGCCGCTGTTCGCCGAGAAGAGTCGCCAGTTGCTGACCCAGGACAAGGTCGCGGTGGTGTTCGGCTGCTGGACCTCGGTGTCGCGCAAGTCGGTGCTGCCGGTGTTCGAGGAGCTCAACGGGCTGCTGTTCTACCCGGTGCAATATGAAGGCGAGGAGATGTCGCCGAACGTGTTCTACACCGGCGCTGCGCCCAACCAGCAGGCGATCCCGGCGGTGGAGTACCTGATGAGCGAAGACGGCGGTGGTGCCAAGCGCTTCTTCCTGCTGGGCACCGACTACGTCTACCCGCGCACCACCAACAAGATCCTGCGCGCCTTCCTGCACAGCAAGGGCGTGGCCGACAAGGACATCGAAGAGGTCTACACGCCGTTCGGCCACAGCGACTACCAGACCATCGTCGCCAACATCAAGAAGTTCTCCGCGGGCGGCAAGACGGCGGTGATCTCCACCGTCAATGGCGACTCCAATGTGCCCTTCTACAAAGAGCTGGCCAATCAGGGCCTGAAAGCCACCGACGTGCCGGTGGTGGCCTTCTCGGTGGGTGAAGAGGAGTTGCGTGGCATCGACACCAAGCCGCTGGTCGGCCACTTGGCGGCGTGGAACTACTTCGAGTCGGTGGAGAACCCGGTCAACCAGAAGTTCGTTGCCGACTGGAAAGCCTACGCCAAGGCCAAGGGCTTGCCGGGTGCCGACAAGGCGGTGACCAACGACCCGATGGAGGCCACCTACGTGGGCATCCACATGTGGGCGCAGGCGGTCGAGAAAGCCAAGTCCACCGATGTCGACAAAGTGCGTGAGGCTTTGGCCGGGCAGAGCTTCCAGGCGCCGTCCGGCTTCACCCTGACCATGGACAAGACCAACCACCACCTGCACAAGCCGGTGATGATCGGCGAGATCCAGGAAGACGGGCAGTTCAGTGTGGTCTGGCAGACCGAGCAGCCGCTGCGTGCGCAGCCGTGGAGCCCGTTCATTCCGGGTAACGACAAGCGGCCTGACTATGCGGTGAAGGGCAACTGATTGCACGGGGGCCGCGTTGCGGCCCATTCGCGGGCAAGCCCGCTCCCACAGGTACGGTGCAAGGTCTGGAACCCGCGCGGTCCCTGTGGGAGCGGGTTCACCCGCGAAGAATCCACCGCCGATTTCCAGGATTACCCGCATGCTCAGACTCCTGCTCTCCCTCCTGCTGCTCCTGCCTCTGGCCACCCACGCCAGCGAGGGCGAATTCTTCCTCGGCGCCAAGCCCGCCGAACAGGCCAGCCTGCTCGAAGGCTGGGCCGCACAACCCGAACCGGCGCGCCTGGCGCTGCTGGAAAACCTGCGCGAAGGGCGTATTGCCGAAGACGACACGCGCAAGGTGCGCCTGAACAATCGTCTGCGCGGCCTGATCGACAACGCCCTGGCCAGCCATCAGCTGCTCAGCGCCGACAGCAACCTGCGTCTGGCCGCAGCACGGCAACTGCAAAAGAGCGCGCAACCGGCGCAGATGGCGCTGCTCGATCGCGCCTTCGCCAGTGAGCCGGACGCCGCCGTGCACGCCGCCCTGGGCCTCGCCTTGGCCAACCTGCAGCTGGGCGCCAGCGAACCTCGGGTACGCCTGGCCGCAGTGCGCCTGCTCGGGGAAACCGGCGACCCGCTGGCACGTACCCGTCTGGAAGTTCTGTTGCAGCCTGGCGCTGAACCCGACGCCGGGGTGCGCACCGCCGCCGAGACCAGCCTGGCCCAGGTCCAACGCAAGCTGCTGTTCGGTGAGATCCTCGGCCAGGCGTTCAGCGGCCTGTCGCTGGGTTCGATCCTGCTGCTGGCGGCCTTGGGCCTGGCGATCACCTTCGGCCTGCTCGGGGTGATCAACATGGCCCACGGCGAAATGCTGATGCTCGGCGCCTACAGCACCTACCTGGTGCAGGTGCTGCTGCAGCGCTACGCCCCCGGCGCCATCGAGTTCTACCCGCTGATCGCCCTGCCGGTGGCCTTCGCCGTCAGTGCTGGGGTCGGCATGGCGCTGGAACGCACCGTCATCCGCCATCTCTACGGCCGCCCCCTGGAAACCCTGCTGGCGACCTGGGGCATCAGCCTGATCCTGATCCAGGCGGTGCGCCTGCTGTTCGGCGCGCAAAACGTCGAGGTGAGCAACCCGGCGTGGTTGTCTGGCGGCATCCAGGTGCTGCCCAACCTGGTGCTGCCTTACAACCGCCTGGTGATCATCGGCTTCGCCCTGGCGGTGGTTCTGCTCACCTGGCTGCTGCTCAACCGCACACGGTTGGGGCTGAACGTGCGCGCGGTCACGCAGAACCGCAACATGGCGGCCTGCTGCGGTGTGTCCACCGGGCGCGTCGACATGCTCGCCTTCGGCCTGGGCTCGGGTATCGCCGGGCTGGGCGGGGTGGCCCTGAGCCAGGTCGGCAACGTCGGCCCTGACCTGGGCCAGAGCTACATCATCGACTCCTTCCTGGTGGTGGTGCTCGGCGGCGTCGGGCAACTGGCCGGCAGCCTCTGGGCGGCCTTCGGGCTGGGCATCGCCAACAAGCTGCTGGAACCGCAGATCGGTGCGGTACTCGGCAAGATCCTCATCCTTGCGCTGATCATTCTGTTCATCCAGAAACGCCCGCAAGGCCTGTTCGCCCTCAAGGGACGGGTAATCGACTGATGAACCAGCCACTGCTTGTCACTGCCACGCAAAAGGTCGGGCCACGCCTGTCACTGGCCATCGGCGCCATCGTCATCCTGGTGCTGCTGGCCCTGCCGCTGCTGTCGCTGCTACCTGACGGCCATGCGCTGCAGGTCTCGGCCTACACCCTGACCTTGGTCGGCAAGATCCTTTGCTACGCCATCGTCGCCCTGGCCCTGGACCTGGTCTGGGGCTATGCCGGGCTGCTGTCGCTGGGCCACGGCCTGTTCTTCGCCCTGGGCGGCTATGCCATGGGCATGTACCTGATGCGCCAGGCGGCCGGCGACGGCTTGCCGGGCTTCATGACCTTCCTGTCGTGGAGCGAGCTGCCCTGGTACTGGGCCGGTACCCAGCACTTCGCCTGGGCGCTGTGCCTGGCGGTACTGGCGCCGGGGATGCTGGCACTGGTGTTCGGCTGGTTCGCCTTCCGCTCGCGGATCAAGGGCGTGTACTTCTCGATCATGACCCAGGCCCTGACCTTTGCGGGGATGCTGCTGTTCTTTCGCAACGAAACCGGGTTCGGCGGCAACAACGGCTTCACCAGCTTCCGCACCATCCTGGGCTTCGAGATCACTGCACCGGGCACCCGCGCGGTGCTGTTCCTGCTCACTGTCGCATTGCTGCTGGGCAGCCTGTACCTGTGCTGGTGGCTGACGCGCAGCAAGTTCGGGCGCCTGCTCACCGCGCTGCGCGACGCCGAGAACCGCCTGATGTTCTGCGGATACGATCCACGCGGCTTCAAGCTGCTGGTGTGGGTGCTCAGCGCCGTGCTGTGCGGCCTGGCCGGGGCGCTTTACGTGCCGCAGGTGGGCATCATCAACCCCAGCGAAATGTCGCCGACCAATTCCATCGAAGCCGCTGTCTGGGTTGCCCTGGGCGGTCGCGGCACGCTGATCGGCCCGCTGCTTGGCGCAGGCCTGGTCAATGGCATGAAGAGCTGGTTCACCGTGGCCTTCCCGGAGTTCTGGCTGTTCTTCCTCGGCGCACTGTTCATCCTGGTCACCCTGTACCTGCCCAAGGGCGTGGTCGGGCTGCTGAAGAAAAGGAGCCAGCCATGAGAGGCATCCCTGCGGTTCATCCGGAATTCATGCTGGAGCCGGTCTTCGATCAGGTGGGCACCGGCCGCGACGCCATTGGCCTGGGCCAGCCGCGCAAGGCCGGGCTCGACACCCGCCATGGCACGGTACTGAGCCTTGAAGACATCAGCGTCAGCTTCGACGGATTCAAGGCGCTCAACGCGCTCAACCTGTACATCGGCGTTGGCGAACTGCGTTGCATCATCGGCCCCAACGGCGCCGGCAAGACCACGATGATGGACGTGATCACCGGCAAGACCCGCCCCGACACCGGCAGTGCGTTCTTTGGCGATACCCTGGACCTGACCCGCATGAGCGAGTACCAGATCGCCCAGGCGGGCATCGGCCGCAAATTCCAGAAGCCCACGGTGTTCGAGGCACTGAGCGTGCATGAAAACCTCGAATTGGCGCTCAAGACCGACAAGTCGGTCTGGGCCAGCCTGGCGGCGCGCTTGAGCGGCGAGCAGCGTGAGCGAATAGAGCACGTACTGACGACCGTGCGCCTGAACAGCCTGGCCTCGCGCCAGGCCGGGCTGTTGTCACACGGCCAGAAGCAGTTCCTGGAGATCGCCATGCTGCTGGTGCAGGAGCCGCAGTTGCTGCTGCTCGACGAGCCGGTGGCGGGCATGACCGACGCCGAGACCGAGTTCACCGCCGAGCTGTTCAAGGGCCTGGAGGGCACGCATTCGCTGATGGTGGTGGAGCACGACATGGGCTTCGTGGGCAGCATTGCCGACCATGTGACGGTGCTGCACCAGGGCTCGGTGCTGGCCGAGGGGTCGCTGGCACAGGTGCAGGCGGACGAGCGGGTGGTCGAGGTTTATCTGGGCCGCTAGATCAGGAAACCTGCACTGACCTCTTCGCGGGGAAACCCGCTCCCACAGGTACGGTGCAAGGTCTCGGAAACTGCGCCGCCCCTGTGGGAGCGGGTTTACCCGCGAAAGGGCCGGTACAGGCAAAGCAGAATTGTCAGGAACCCAACATGCTCAAGATCGACACCCTGCACCAGTACTACGGCGGCAGCCACATCCTCCGAGGCCTGTCGTTCGAAGCCAGGATCGGCGAAGTCACCTGCCTGCTGGGCCGCAACGGCGTGGGCAAGACCACCCTGCTGCGCTGCCTGATGGGCCTGGTGCCAGCCCGCGAAGGCAGCATCGAGTGGGAGGGCAAGCCGATCACTGCGCTCAAGCCCCAGCAGCGGGTGCATGCCGGCATCGCCTACGTGCCCCAGGGCCGCGAGATATTCCCGCGCCTGACCGTGGAGGAAAACCTGCTGATGGGCCTGTCGCGCTTCAGCGCCCGCGAGGCGCGGGAGGTGCCGGCATTCATCTATGAGCTGTTCCCGGTGCTCGAGCAGATGAAGCAGCGCCGTGGCGGCGACCTCTCCGGCGGCCAGCAGCAACAGCTGGCGATCGGTCGCGCCCTGGCCAGCCGCCCGCGCCTGCTGATCCTCGACGAACCCACCGAAGGCATCCAGCCGTCGGTGATCAAGGAAATCGGCGCGGTCATCCGCAGCCTGGCCCAGCGCGGCGACATGGCCATCCTGCTGGTCGAGCAGTTCTACGATTTTGCCGAAGAGCTGGCCGACCAGTACCTGGTCATGGCCCGCGGTGAAATCGTCCAGCGCGGTTGCGGCGAAAACATGCAGGCCGAAGGTGTACGCGGGCTGGTAACCATTTAATCTGCAACATCGACTTCGCGAAGACACTGCCATGAGCTACCTGATCCGTGATGCCCTACCCGACGACGTGGCGGGCATCCTCGACATCTACAACGACGCCGTGCGCAACACCACGGCGATCTGGAACGAAACCCCGGTCGACCTGGCCAACCGCCAGGCCTGGTTCGCCGCCCGCGCCGAGCAGGGTTACCCGATCCTGGTCGCGGCCGACGCAAACGTCGTACTGGGCTACGCCTCGTTCGGCGACTGGCGGCCGTTCGAGGGTTTTCGCCTCACGGTCGAACACTCGGTGTACATCCGCAGCGACCAGCGCGGCAAGGGCCTGGGTCCGCTGCTGATGCAGGCGCTGGTCGAGCGCGCCCGGCAGTGCGGCAAGCACATGATGGTCGCGGCCATCGAGAGCGGCAACGCGGCCTCGATCCGTCTGCACGAGCGACTGGGTTTCATTACGACCGGGCAAATGGCCCAGGTCGGGGTGAAGTTCGGTCGCTGGCTCGACCTGACGTTCATGCAACTGGCGTTGGACGACAATCGCGAACCACCTCGAAAGGACTGATTCATGAACGCCGCACAGCTACAGCGCGTCACCCACGAGAGCCTGACCTACTACCGCGACAGCCTCGTGGCGCTGTTGCTCGATGCGGTACGCAATGGGGCTTCGGTGGGGTTTCTGGCGGACATCGACGAGGCCCAGGCGCTTGCGTATTTCGCTGAAGTTCGCAGCCGGCTTGTCAGCGGTGAGCAGTTGCTCTGGGTGATCGCCCAGGGGCAGGAGGTGCTGGCCAGCGTGCAGTTGGGGCTGTGCCTGAAACCCAACGGCCTGAACCGCGCCGAGGTGCAGAAGCTGCTGGTGCACAGCCGTGCCCGACGGCGTGGGCTGGGGCAACAGTTGATAGCGGCGCTGGAGGCCGATGCCCGACGTCTGAAACGCGGGATGCTGTACCTGGACACCGAGGCAGGGTCGGGTGCCGAGGGGTTCTACCAGGCACTGGGGTATGACAAGGCCGGGGAGATCCCGGACTATGCCTGCGGCCCGGACGGTGTGTATCGGGCGACGGCGCTGTACTACAAGGTGCTGGCTGGCGCTTGAGAACACCGCAGTTCTACATCTGGGTGAATCGCCCCAAACGCTGCCTCAACATGCTGTTCTCACTGCGCAACTGCTGCACTTCCTGCAGCAACTCCAGCGCCAGCGCCACCCCTTCCCACTCCAGTTCCAACTCTTGGTGCAGCTTTGCCGCACGCTTGGCCAGCAGCGGCGCCTGATCGTCGAATAACCAGTCCTCCGGGGTGCGCCCGGTGGGTTCGACAATGCCGTGCTCGACGATTTCGATCACGCAGTCGGCCGTGACATCGGCCTCCTGACACAAGGTTCGCATGTCCAGTTGAACGATCAGGGTGCTGCTCATGGTCACTTACTCCATTGTGTCCTCGGGTTGAACGCGGCCTTCTCGGAGAGTTTGGTCCAGAGTTCGCGAGTGGTCGCATCGGAGGTGCTCGGCATGACCACTTTGAGCTGGGCGTAGAGATCGCCACGCTCGCCCTGCTTGTTCGCAAGGCCCATGCCCTTGACCCGCAGGCGCTGGCCGCTCTGGCTGTCGGGGCGGATGGTCAGGTTGATCTTGCCGGTCAGGGTCGGAACCGCCACCTTGGTGCCCAGCGCTGCCTCCCAGGGAGCCAGCGGCACGGTGATGATCAGGTCGTGGCCTTCGACATCGAACAGCGGATGCGGCGCCATGCGGATGGTCAGAAACAGGTCGCCGTTGGCGCCACCACCCACGCCCGGAGCGCCCTGGCCCTTGAGGCGAATGCGCTCGCCGTCGGTCACTCCGGCCGGGATCTTCACGTTCAGCGTCTTGGTGGTGAAACCGGTGCGCTGCCCGGCAGCGTTGGTCTGCGGCACCTGGAAGCTGATCTGCTTGGACTCCTTGCTCAGGGTCTCTTCGAGAAACACCGCCAGTTCCAGTTCCACGTCCTGCCCTCGCCTGCCGGCACTGCGCTGCTGGCCGCGTGCGCCGCCAAAGGGATTGCCGCCACGGGCACCGAAGATCGAGCTGAAGAAGTCGGAGAAGTCTCCGCTCTCGAAGCCGCCGCCACCGCCGCGACTTTCCCAGCCTGGCGGCGCCTGGAACGGCCGACCATGCTGGCCGCCGTACTTGCGGATCTCGTCGAATTCAGCGCGTTTCTGCGCATCGCCCAGCACTTCGTAGGCCTCGTTGGCCTCTTTGAATTTCTCCTCGGCGTCACGCTCCTTGCTGACGTCGGGGTGATACTTGCGCGCCAGCTTGCGGTACGCGGCCTTGATCGCCTTCTCGTCCGCGCTGGGCTCGACGCCGAGTATCTTGTAATAGTCTTTGAAGTCCATCTAAGGATCACCAGTAGGAATTTTCGTGTTGCATCTGAAGATTGGGGTCAAGCATAGCCTTTCAAGGTTCGCTTGGGTTTGTCATATGGCAGACGATCGGTCTTGATTCTGTCGGCCACTGGCATAAACTGCGCGGCCGTTTGGCCTCCGGAAGCCCCTCCCCATGTCTGACCTATCCCCGGCTCGCGCCCTTGGCATCGACTTCGGCACCTCCAACTCCACGGTGGGTTGGCACCGCCCTGGCGTCGAATCGCTGATCGCCCTGGAAGAGGGCAAGATCACCCTGCCGTCGGTGGTGTTCTTCAACATCGAGGAGCGGCGCCCGGTGTATGGCCGTCTGGCCCTGCACGAGTACCTGGAAGGCTACGAAGGCCGCCTGATGCGCTCGCTCAAGAGCCTGCTGGGCTCCAAGCTGATCAAGCATGACACCAGCGTGCTCGGCAGCGCGCTGCCTTTCAAGGACCTGCTGGGCATGTTCATCGGCGAGCTGAAGAAGCGCGCCGAGGCCAATGCCGGGCGCAGCTTCGACCAGGTCGTGCTGGGCCGTCCGGTGTTCTTCGTCGACGAGGACCCGGCGGCCGACCAGGAGGCCGAGGATACCCTCGCCGAAGTCGCACGCAAGATCGGCTTCAAGGACGTGTCGTTCCAGTACGAACCGATCGCCGCAGCCTTCGACTACGAGTCGGGCATCAGCCGCGAAGAGCTGGTGCTCATCGTCGATATCGGCGGTGGTACTTCGGACTTTACCCTGATCCGCCTGTCGCCCGAACGGCACCTGGTCGATGAGCGCCAGGATGACATCCTCGCCACCGGCGGCGTGCACATCGGCGGTACCGACTTCGACAAGCAGCTGAGCCTGCAAGGCGTGATGCCGCTGTTCGGCTATGGCAGCCGCATGAAGAGCGGCGCGCTGATGCCGACCAGCTACCACCTGAACCTGGCGACCTGGCACACCATCAACGCCCTGTACTCGCAGAAGTCGCAACTGGCCCTGGGCAGCATGCGCTACGACATCGAGGATGCGCTGGGCATCGATCGCCTGTTCAACCTGATCGAACAGCGCGCCGGACACTGGCTGGCGATGGAAGTGGAGGCCAGCAAGATCGAGCTGACCGACCAGGTCAGCCGGCGCATCGACCTGGGCCGGGTCGAGCCGGGCCTGGCGGCGGACCTGACCCGCGGCCTGTTCGAGGACGCCATCGACGGCCTGTTGCAGCGGGTCCGTGGCAGTGTCAGCGAGCTGCTGGCCAAGGCCGGGGTCAGTGAAGCGCAGGTGGATACGGTGTTCTTCACCGGGGGCTCGAGCGGCATTCCGGCGCTGCGCAACAGCGTTGCGGCGATGCTGCCCAATGCGCGGCATGTGGAAGGCAATATCTTTGGCAGCATTGGCAGCGGTCTGGCCATTGAGGCGCGCAAGCGGTACGGGACAATCTGATCCTTTGCCTGTACTGGCCTCTTCGCGGGTAAACCCGCTCCCACAGGATTATCTATGCCTTGAAGGCAGCGGTGAACCTGTGAATCCCACAGGATTACCTATGCCTTGAAGGCAGCAGTGAACCTGTGGCCCCCACAGGATTACCTATGCGTTGAAGGCAGCGGTGGACCTGTGGCTCCCACTGGTTACCTATGCTTTGAAGGCAGCGGTGGACCTGTGCCTCCCACAGGATTACCTATGCCTTGAAGGCAGCGGTGGACCTGTGGGAGCGGGTTTACCCGCGAAGAGGCCGGTACACGTTCAAGCACCCCCTCAGACCAGCTCCATCCGCCTCAGCTCACTCTTCAGGTAGGCATAGTAGATCGGCCCCGCCACCACCCCCGGCAAGCCGAACGCCGCTTCGAACACCAGCATCGCCAGCAACAGCTCCCACGACTTGGCACTGATCTGCCCACCGACGATCCGCGCGTTGAGGAAATACTCGACCTTGTGGATGACGATCAGGTAGCCCAGCGCCGCCGCCGCAACCCAGATCGACAGCGACAGCCCGACGATGGTGATCAGGGTGTTGGACATCAGGTTGCCGATCACTGGCAGCAGCCCGAGCAGGAAGGTCAGTACGATCAGGGTCTTGGTCAGCGGCAGGTGCACGTCGAACAGCGGCAGCACCACGGCGAGGAAGATGCCGGTGAACGCGGTGTTGAGCAGCGAGATCTTGATCTGCGCGAAGACGATATTGCGAAACGCCTGCACCAGCAGGCTCAGGCGCTCGAACAGCGCGGCGGCCAGAGGCTTGCGTCGGGACAGGTCGGGCAGCCGCTGCAAGGCGATGATGGCGCCGAGGATCATGCCGATCAGCAGGGTCACGAACATATGTGCCATGCCCTTGCCAACCAGTTGCAGGTCGCTCAGGTGGCTGCGGATCCAGTCGCCGATGGCCACTTTGAACTCTGCCGCGCTGGCCGGCAGGTATCCCTCGATGAATGGCGGCAACTGCCCTCGGGCGCGCTCCACCAGGCCCATGAACTTGTCCAGCGAAGCGCCGGGGTTTTCGGCTTCGTGCAGCAGGAAGCTGAAAGCGCCGGCGATCAACAGCGTCAGCGTGCTCACCACCAGGGTGCCGAGCAGCGCCACCGCCAGCCAGCGCGCCCGTTGTCCGGCGATCAGTGGCTGCAAGCGTGGGGTGAGCATGTTCACCAGCTCGAACACCAGCAGGCCCGCGAGCAGGCTCGGCAGCAGCTTGAGGGGCAACGCCAGGAGCAGGCCGGCAACGACGATGATGCAGCTGGCCAGGGTGATCTGGCGGGGAGTGAAAGTCATACAGCCTCGGCGGCAGACAGCGGAAAGACCCGCAGTCTGCCAGCCTTCAGGCGCAAGGCATAGGCGCAGGTCACTTCTTCTTCAGGCATTCGCTCATGAATGCCTTGCGCTCGTCGCCCTTGAGCGCCGTGGCCTTCGGGTCGGCGTTACAGGCCTTCATGCGCTCCTGCGGCGTGGTCGGCTTGGCAGGCTCGGCTTTTTTCAGGCAGTTGCTCATGAACGCCTTGCGCTCGTCGCCCTTGAGGGCCTGACTGGTAGCATCGGCGTTACAGGTCTTCATCTTTTCCTGTTGCGGCGTAGCGGCGAATCCTTGCCCGGCGATCGACATCCCCAGTACCAGCAATGACACATGCAGCATCTTCATGGAGTGGTCTCCTTGTCCCGCGCAGGATGCACGGTCGTCGAGCTGAGTGTAGACAACAATTCCTACATCCCTGATCGCACCCTGCGCCGGTACTGCTCAGGCGTGCACCGAGCCTGGCGCTGGAACATGGCGATGAACGCCGAGGCACTGCTGTAGCCCAGGTCGAAGGCGATGCTCTGGATCGGCGTGCCGCTTTCCAGCGCTTCGATGGCGCGCAGAAAGCGCAGGCGCAAGCGCCACTCGCCAAAGCTCATGCCCAGCTCGCGGATGAACTGGCGGGCCAGAGTACGCTCGCTGACATGCGCCTGCGCGGCCCAGTCACCGAGCGGTCGGTTATCGCCGGGCTCGGCGTGCAGGGCCTCGAGCACCTGACGCAGGCCGTCGCTGCGGGCGAAAGGCAGGTAGCAGGTTTGCGTGGGTGCCAGCCGCAGTTGGTCGAGCAGCACCTGGACCAGGCGCTGGTCCCGTTCGTCCTGGGCAATCTTGAGGTCGCGACGGGCAAAGTCGCCGAGGATCGCCTTGAGGATGTCGCTTATCGCCAGGCTGCAGGGCTGGGCCGGCAGATCGACGCATAGGCTGCGGTCGAGGTAGACCGAGCGGAAGACGACGGCCTGCGGGTTGTAGCAACCGTGCTCATGATCAGGAGGAACCCAGACCGCGTGGTTTGGCGGCGAGATGAAACGCTGGCCGTCGACATCCAGGTGCATGACGCCGTGAGCGGCATAGTTGAGCTGGCCCCACGGATGAAAGTGCGGGGCGCTGACCGTGTCGGCGCCGAACTCGTCGTAGCGAAAGTACACCGGCGCCGGGAGTTCGGGGAAACGAGGATGGTCGAGGTATTTGGCGGACATGCTGTCTGCTTCACGGGGCGAGTTGTCTGGATGGGAGTATAGCCTTGTGGACAGACAGAGGATAATGGCGGGCATCTGCGGTGTTCTTTTCGCGGGCAAGTCGGAGCGCCGAACCGCCCCACAAAAGCATCACACCGAAACAGCAATTCCCACGAGTCAAAGCCTCATGAACTACAGCTTCCCCGTCCTGGCGATTCTTATCTGGGCCGGCAACACCGTCGTCACCAAGATGTCCGCCGGGGCGATCTTTCCCGCCGAGATCGGCTTCTACCGCTGGCTGCTCGCAGGCCTGCTGTTCACCCCCTTCCTGCTGCCGCAGGTGTGGCGCAATCGCACAGCGATCCGCCCGCTCTTGGGCAAGCTGTTCGTCCTGGGGGTACTGGGCATGGTCATGTACCAGAGCATGGCGTACTTCGCCGCCGGCATCACCAGCGCCACCAACATGGGCATCATCCTTTCGCTGATGCCACTGATGTCGCTGGCCCTGTCGATCGCCTGGCTCGGCCAGCGCCTGACCTACGGCGCCTCGCTCGGCGCTCTGGTGTCGTTCTTCGGCGTGCTGGAGGTAGTGTCCGCCGGCAATCCCGGCGCGCTGCTGCACCAAGGGCTCAATGGCGGTGACCTGCTGATGCTGGTCGCCACCTTCGCGTATGCGCTGTACAGCGTGCTGTTGAAGAAATGGCAATTGC
Source organism: Pseudomonas sp. MNR3A (assembly GCF_009650575.1). NCBI lineage: Bacteria > Pseudomonadati > Pseudomonadota > Gammaproteobacteria > Pseudomonadales > Pseudomonadaceae > Pseudomonas > Pseudomonas sp. MNR3A. Next base: position 114,331 of record NZ_VZZS01000020.1, read on the forward strand.
GCCTGCCACAGATGCAACTGCTGTATCTGCAGATCTGGATGGCGATCTTGGTACTGCTGCCGATGTACCTGCTGTCGGAGAAGACCGGGCTGACCGCGAACAACATCGGCCTGGTGCTGTATGCCTGTGTGCTGGCGTCGATGATCGCGCCGCAGTTCTGGATGCAGGCCGTGCACAGGCTCGGGCCGGCCCGCACGACCCTGTTCTTCAATCTGTTGCCGGTGGTGACTGCCGTGATCGCTGCTGGCGTCCTGAACGAACAGTTGGCCAGCTATCACTTGTATGGCGGCCTGCTGACACTGGCCGGGGTCATCCTCGCCGAACGCTGGACCACTCCCGTGCGCCGCGCGCTTACAGCCCGGCAGCCTTGAGCCGGGCAGCGTGCTCGGTGAACAGGCGCACCGGGTGGGCGCTCTTGCCCACGGCACCGAACTGCTGGTTGACGATGTCCAGGTGATCGAGCGGGTAATCGTCGCCGATCACCTGGCCGAGGTGCGAGCTGTAACGCCCGACCATGCCATCACATTGGCCTTTTTCCCGAATGAAACTGCGGGCGAACAGCCGACAGAAGCGGTTGCTGCCATCGAAGCGATTCCAGCCTTTGTCGGTGCGTCCAGGCTGCAGGATGCGGGACCAGGAGTAGTAGCGCACGCCGTTGACCTCGGCAGCACCCTCGCCACCCCAGTGCTGCGGCAAGCCCTGTGGATAAGCCTGGTTGAACAGCGCCACGCCCGAACAGGTCAGCGACTGGTGCGAGGCGTGCACATCGATCGGCAACGGATCACGGCGCCAGCCGGTTTCCAGCCACACCAGCAGCAGCGCCAGGCCATGAAGTGCAGCCTTGAGCAGGCGCCCCCGTGGCGAATCGCCGGGGGCGCTGCGTTCAAGATGATCGGCCAGTTCCGAGCCGTGGTTGGGACCGGCAACAGAGGTGACCGACGCCACTCGCCCAGGCCTGCGCGCTGCGGCATAACGCGCGCTCAAAGCGCCCTGGCTGTGGCCGATGAGGTTGACCTTGTCTGCCCCGGTGCGCTGGCAGATGTCTTCGATGATCAGCAGTAACTGCTCGCCACGCACCTCGCTGGAATGCAGCGGCGAGACCTGCACCGCGAACACCTGTGCCCCACCCCGGCGCAACGCCGGCACGATGCCAAACCAGTAGGGGTAGAGCAGCAAGCGCACGAAACCGAGCATGCCCGGCACCAGCACCAGTGGGTAGCGTGTGGCCAGTTCGTTTGTCATCTGCCGTTCCTCTCCCTGAACCCTGCCCTTCTCAGGGTAGTCGCCGCTTCGCCTGATGAATCGAACTCTTGACGCGCCGTGCGGTTCCAACCTTGACAGCCACCCGCAACGGACCTTTCTGCAAGGAGCGGAACCATGAACAAAGCGATCCTGGCCATTCTTGTCGCAAGCACGACCCTCGCCGCCTGCGGCAGCCGTCCGGAAAACCCGGCGGACTACGTCACCTACCGCGACGAGCCGCTGGTCAAGCAGGTCGAGCACGGCATGACCACGCAAAAGGTCATCGCCATCGGCGGCAGCCCATCGAACATGAGCGACCTGCCCAACGGCGGGATCTGCAACGACTACATCCTCTACAAGGATGGCAAGCAGCAGCCCTACTACGTGCGCTTCGACGCCAGCGGGCATGTCGACGCCAAGGGATTCAAGACCTGCAAACAGCGAGAAGAGGACCGCAAGGCCTTACCCGGCCAGTAAGCCCTCCCGCCCACTTACCCCCTGATCTGTATGGAGAGAATCATGAGCAACGTTGAACTGACCGATATCAACACTTTGCGCCAGCGCGCACGCCAGCATGTAGAGCAAGGCGCCGTCACCGAAGGCTACAACGCCGACCGCGAGACAATCATCCGCCTGCTCAACGAGTCGCTGGCCACCGAGCTGGTCTGCACCCTACGCTACAAGCGCCACTACTTCATGGCCAGCGGTATCAAGGCCAGCGTCGCTGCCGAGGAGTTCCTCGAGCACGCGAACCAGGAGTCCGAACACGCCGACAAGCTGGCCGAGCGTATCGTCCAGCTGGGCGGCGAGCCGGACTTCAACCCGGACAACCTGAGCAAGAACTCCCACGCGCAGTACGTGGCCGGCAGCAATCTCAAGGAGATGGTGCTCGAAGACCTGGTTGCCGAGCGTATCGCCATCGACAGCTACCGCGAGATCATCCAGTACATCGGTGACAAGGACCCGACCACCCGTCGCATCTTCGAAGACATCCTGGCCCAGGAGGAAGAGCACGCAGACGATATGTCGGACCTGCTGCAAGGGCTGTAGGAGCGGGCTTGCCCGCGAAGAGGCCGTCGCGGTGCCCGGCACCGCGACAAGCCCGCTCACCCCTCTCAGCGGAACCGCGCAAAGGCCCGCCACATCTCCCGGGCAAAGATCTGCGGCTGCTCGAACGCCGCGAAGTGCCCGCCGTGCTCGGCTTCATTCCAGTAGAACAGTTCAGCGTAGGCTTGCTCGGCCCACTTGCGCGGCGGCTGGAAGGTTTCGGCGGGAAACACCGTGGCCCCCATCGGCAACTGGATGCGCTCTGAAGACGCACGCACCGCCGAGAAGAAACTGCGGTCGCGAATGGTGCTGCCCACACCCTCCCAGTACAAGCGGGCGCTGGACGTACCGGTGCCGGTGAACCAGTACAGCGAGATGTCGTCGAGCATCTGGTCGCGGCTCAGGGCATCTTCCGGGCGCCCCTTGTTATCGGTCCACTCCCAGAATTTCTCGTACATCCACATGGCCAGCGCCAGCGGCGAGTCGTTCAGTGCATAGCCGATGGTCTGCGGCCGGGTGTTCATCTGGTCGGCATAGCCGGACATCTGGTCCAGGTAATGATCCACGTCACTCAGCGCCCGCAGCTCGGCCTCGGTGGGATGCTCCGGTGCGTGCTCGGGCACCACCAGCAACAGGTTCACATGGGCGGCGAGCAAGCCCGCCGGCTGCTGACTGGCCAGTGCGTGGGTGATCGCCGAACCCCAATCACCGCCTTGGGCGACCCAGCGCGGGTACCCGAGCCTCTCGGTCATCAGCACGGCCCAGGCACGGGCAATCCGCTGTGGATTCCAGCCCTGCTCGGTGGGCTTTTCCGAGAAGCCATAGCCGGGAATCGACGGCACCACGACGTGGAAGGCGTCTTCGGCACGGCCGCCGAAGCGGGTCGGGTCGGTAAGGCGCTCGATGACGTCGAGAAACTCCACCACCGAACCCGGCCAGCCATGGGTGAGCAGGATCGGCATCGCCTGGGGATGCGGCGAGCGCGCATGGATGAAGTGAACAGCGACGCCGTCGATCTGTGTGTGGAACTGCTCGAAGCGGTTGATGCGAGCCTCGAACTGGCGCCAGTCGTAGTGGTTGAGCCAATGGTCGATCAAGCCCTTGGCAGCCTCCAGGGGCACGCCCTGGGACCAGTCGGCGACCAGTTCCGGGTCGGGCCAGCGGATGGCACGCAGGCGCTGGTGCAGGTCGTCGATTGCAGCCTGCGGGACATCGACCTTGAATGGCTCAAGGGTGGAAAGCGTGGACATGTTCAACTCCGGATGAAAACGAACCTGTAGCGGTCACTACAAACACTAAGCCGCGCCTCGGAACACTGTCAACGAAAACTTTAACGACTGCTACAAATGCGATAGAGTGCCGCCCATGACACGAAAAATCTCATTCGACTATCAGCAAGCCCTGGCCAGCGCCACGGACTTGTTCTGGAAAAACGGCTACGCCGCCACCGGCCTGCGCGATCTACTCAAGGTCATGGGCATCGGCGAGGGCTCGTTCTACAACACCCTCAAGAGCAAGAAGCAGCTCTACCTGGCCTGCGTCGAGCGCTACAACGAAGAGGTGGTCGGCAAGCGCGAACAGGCTCTGTTGGCCGCACCGACTGCGGCCCTGGGCATCCGTGCATTCTTCGCCGATGTGCTCGACAGCCTCGACAACCCACAAACGCCCTCGCGCCTGTGCCTGCTGGCGGCGATGGAGACCGAGGAAGTGTTGGTCGACGACGAGCTGAGGTTACGCGCCGAGCAGGCGCTGGCGGACTTGAAGGCGATGTTCGCCGGGCGCCTGGCCGAGGACCGCGAGCGTGGGGAGTTGCCGTCGAGCACGGACCCGCAATTGAATGCAGCGATCATCGCCACTTACCTCAAGGGGCTGTGGCGCATGGCGTTGGTGGAGTATGAGCGGCCGGCGTTCGAGCGGCAGATCGATGCCTTCCTGACGGCGCTCGGGCTGTAGCCGATTATTTGGCTGGGCCGGCCCTATCGCGGGGCCAGTCGGGGCGCCGAACCGCCGTGCCGCTTCCTCTACTTCTTCGGCTTCACCGCCGCAGGCGCCTTGCCGGCCTTCATCCGCTCCAGCAGCGGCGTGCATTGGTTGGGTACATCACCACTCGGAGCGATGAGCGCCAGCAACCCGGCGGCCGGCCCGATGGCCACACCCAGCGCTACCATCCCTGCGCCACGCAAGGCCAGCGGCACCGCCTGCACGCCAGCACTGGGCTTGGCGAACGGCCCACGCACATACAGCGGTGAGCGCAGCGAGAACAGGCGCAGCCCCTTGGATTCCGGAGTGACCTTCAGGTCCAGTTGCTCGCTGGCGAAATTCGCCGTGCCATTGATGTAGATGATCGCGTTCTCGGTGTCGAACACGAACAGCCGCGTGGTCGCCAGGCCATCCTTGATACCCACGTCGGCCGCCGCGCAGTTGATCTTCACATCCTCGTCGCCAAACAGCTTGTCGACCACGTAGTTGCCAACGTTGAGCCCGGCGATCTCCATCAGACTGCGGCTGATCGCACCATCATTGATCAGCAGGCGCAGGTCGCCGTTGGAAGTGCCCAGCAACGCCGCCACCGAATTGCCGCGACCGCTCAGGTCGGCGTCGCCGTTCAGCTCGCCGAAGCTGGTCTGCATCGGCGCAAAGGTGGGGAACAGCTCCTTGAGCTTGAAGCCGCGGGCAGTCAGGCGTGCCCGGCCCTGCATCGGCACCGAGCGGCCATCGAGGCGAATATTGGCATCGAGGTTGCCGCCGGCCACGCCAAAGCGCAGCGGGACCATACGCAGCAGACCGTCCTCGAGCACCACATGGGCAGACAGATCCTTGAACGGCAACTGCTCGCTATGCACGATGCGCTTGCCAGCGAACGTCACGTCGGCATCCATCGCCCGCCAGCGGTCGGTGCGGAACTCCTCTACCGGCAGCACCTTGCCGGTCGGCTGCTTGCTGGCGCCACCACGGGCTTTCTGCTCGGCATTGGAATCAGCGCCGATCAGTGGCGCCAGGTCCTTGAACAGCAACTGGTTGGAGACCAGGTTGCCGGAGAGCTTGGGCCGTGGCTGGCTGGCGACGAAGGCCAGGTCGCCATGGATGTCGCTGTCACCGATCTTGCCGTTGAAGCCTTCGTAGCGGAAACGCGCGCCCTGCGGATCATGCAGGTTGGCGCTGAGGTGGCCGTCGGTGGAATACGCCGGGGTATCGGGCAGGGTCACACCGGTCAGCGGGTAGAGGTTGCCCAGGCTGCTGCCGGAAAGCTTCAGGCGCAGGTCCAGAGCGCCGAGATTGCGTGGGTCGGTCAGGGTGCCGGCGACGGCTGCGCGGGTGTCGCCTACGCGCGCATCGACCTGCAGCGGGAATGGCTGCCTGGCATCCTGCAGCGCCAGCAAGCCGCCGATCTTGCCGGTCGCGGACACTGCCTGGCCCTTGTAGCGGCCTTCGGCCTTGAGCCCGAACGCGTAATCCTGCGCGCCACCGGCTTTTTCCGCGCTGGCCTTGCCGACGATCTCGCTGAACGGGATCGGCTTGCCCAGCGGGTCGATCTGCACCTTCATGTCGGTCTTCAGGGTCTGGTCGTCGAAGCGCACATTACCCTGGTCGAATCCGATCGCCCCGATATCGAGCACCCACCTGGAAGGTTCGGCGTTCTCGTCCTTGGGCCCGAAATCGAAAGTCCAGTTGGCGCGGCCGTCAGCCAGGCGCGTGAGACTGGCGGTGGGATGAGTGAGGTCGATTCGCGGGATCGAGATCTGCTGGAACAACAGCGGCAGCGGCGACAGGCGAAACTCGACACGTTCCAGGCCGACCATCTGCGGCTCCTTGAGCCAGTCGGGATTGCCCAGGGTCAGGTCTTCGGCCACGAAGCGCGGCCAAGGCACCCAGGCGCGCCAGCCGCCCTCATCGGGCTCGCGCTGCCAGTGCACGGCGAGGTTGCCATTGATGGCGAACGGGCGGTGCAGCGCTTCGGAGACCTTCTCGTTGAGCAGCGGCTTGATACGGTTCCAGTCAAAGGTGGCAATCACCACCACCAGTATCGCCAGCAAGGCCGCGAGGCTGGCGAGGATCCAGGTGAAGATTCTGGCGGGGCGCGTCATTGCGGGGCTCTCCTGACTGCAAGACTTGAAGCGGTGCGGCAAAGGCATTCATTACTTCGGACTGATGAAAGCCCGAGGGGTTTTATCGACGACGGCAATGATAGCGAAGTTTTTTCTGACCCATTCCTCAGCTTTGCGGGTGAAATCGACCTGGATGTTACCGGTGAAACGCGGTAGCACGTAGCCACCAACCACCCCGAAATCATTGATCCAGAGCCTTCCCGGTCAACCATCATTTACGTCGATTGTTACCATTAGCCATATGAACTTTTTTCTTGAGTTACCAAGCGTAGCATTGCCCTCGTACCCACTTTCCAGCGTCCCACGAGGAGCACCGAATCATGAAACGCCAACTGCTGCTGAGCCTGAGTCTTTCCATCCTGGCCGCCAACGCCTTCGCCTTGCCGGCTGCCGACCAACACCTGAGTGCCGAAGCCCGTTCCAGCTCGGCAGTGATTTCCCAGCCTCTGAAGACGGTTGCCGAAGGTGGCTCTGATCGTCTGATCGAACGTAACAACCGCGTTGCCGAAGGTGGCTCGGATCGCCTGATCGAACGCAACAACCGCGTAGCCGAAGGTGGCTCGGATCGCTTGATCGAACGCAACAACCGCGT
>NZ_VZZS01000021.1:0-14967 GCF_009650575.1 Pseudomonas sp. MNR3A
GACACCATCAGCGAAGTCGTCGCGACCCTGTCCGCCGACAAGACCACCGTCACCGAAGGCGGCCAGGTGACCTACACCGTCACCCTGACCAATGCCCAGGGCCTGTCGGTTACCGGCCACAACGGCCTGGTGTTCACCCTCAGCGACGGCACGAAAGTGACCGTTCCGGCTGGCAGCGCCACCGGTACCTTCACCATCACCGCCAAGGATGACGTCTATGTGGGCGGCCAGGCACCGATCGTCAACAAGATCGAATCGGTCACCGGCGGCGACAACTTCGAGAAGCTGACCCTCGGCAGCAACACCGTCACCACCACCGTCACCGACGAGCCGAGCGGCCAGGGCGACCTGACCACCGTGGGCATCAGCGGCGACACCTCGGTGACCGAAGGCGACACCGCGCACTACACCCTGACCCTGACCAATCCGTCCAAGACCGAGGTCACTGTCACCCTGAGCTACAGCGGCACCGCCACCAACGGCCAGGACTACACCGGTGTGGTCACCGTGAAGATTCCGGCCGGCGCCAGCACCGCCAACTTCGACATCAAGACCATTGACGACCAGCTCGTCGAAGGCTCGGAAAACTTCACCATCCAGATCAGCGGTGTCAGCGGCGGCGGCTTCGAAAACCTGCAGGTCAACCCGAGCAAGTCGAGCGTCACCACCACGATCATCGACAATGACCACATGCCGGTATCGCCAGGCGGCGCCGTCACCGGCACCGAAGACACCGACTACGTGTTCCAGTGGGGCGACTTCAAGGTCACCGACGCCGATGGCAACACTGGCCTCGGCGTGACGATCAGCAAGCTGCCGGATCTGGGCAACCTGAAGTTCTTCAACGGCACTTCGTGGGTCGACGTGTCGCTTAACCAGACCATCAGCCAGGCCGACATCGCCGCCGGCAAGCTCAAGTTCGTTCCGCTGGCCAACCAGTCGGGCGTCGACGGTTACGGTGGCAGCGGCGTGGGCAACAAGCAGGCCGACTACGCGCAGATCAAGTACAAGCCCAACGACGGCACCAACACCGGCAGCGAAGTGACCATGAAGGTCGACATCGCGCCGGTCGCCGACAGGCCTGACCTGTCGATCGGCAACAACAACGTCAACTCGATCGGCCTGACCAAGGAAACCTGGAACAGCCTCAACGGCCTGGGCAACAACGGCAACGGCATCACCGGCGACCAACTCAAGAACGTGTTCGCCAACTCCGGCAACGCGAACAAGAGCGAGCAGGTCACGACCGTCGACACCACCGCCACCGTGACCCCGGGCACCGGCTCGAAGACCTCCGGCCTGATCTATCTGGAAGCCGGCAAAACCTACACCTTCAGCGGCACGGCCGACGACAGCCTGCAAATCGTCATTGGTGGCAAGAACGTCGCCAGCGGCACCTGGGGCAACGCCAGCGGCGCGATCACCGGCAGCTACACCCCGACCACCAGCGGCTACTACACCCTGGAGATCTACAACGCCAACCAGGCCGGCCCTGGCAGCCTGGACATCAACATCAAGGTGGGCAACGGCGCAGTCACCGACCTGAACAGCTCGACCATCCCGATGTACCCGAACCTAGGCTCCATGACCAATGCCGGCCTGACGGTCTCCGACCTGCACGGCAGCAACGGCCAAGGCTACTACGAAGGCTACAAGCTCAACGAAGGCCGTGAGAATGGCGCGCCGGTCAAGCTGGTGGGCATCAGCACCAACCTGACCGACACCGACGGTTCGGAAACCCTGAGCGTCAAGCTCAGCGGCATCCCGGCAGGTTCGGTGATCAGCGACAACGCAGGCCACAGCTTCACCGTCGGCAGCAGCGCGGTGGATGTCACCGGCTGGAACCTGGGCAGCCTGGCAATCAAGCCACCGGCCTACTACAGCGGCCAGTTCGACGTGAAGGTCAGCTCGACCTCCAGCGAAAGCGTTGGCGGCAGCACCGCGACCAACGAGGGCACCATCAAGGTCACGGTGTACCCGCAGACCTATAACACCAGCAACCTGACCTCCGAAGGCGACAACTTTGCCGGTACCGATGGCAACGATATCGTCGTCGCCGACGTGGTCGGCCTGCACGTGGTGCCAGGTCAGAACTACAACATCGCCTTCATCGTCGACACCTCGGGCAGCATGGGCTCGTCTGGCGTGGATGCGGCGAAGAAGTCGCTGGAGTCGGTGTTCAAGACCCTGGCCGCCAGCGTCAAGGGCGACCAATCCGGTACCGTGAACATCCTGCTCGTGGACTTCGCCAGCCAGGTGAAATCCACGGTCTCGGTGACCCTCAACGATGCCGGCCTGCAGACCCTGCTCAACGCTCTGAAGACGCTGAACTCCGACGGTGGTACCAACTACGAGGATGCCTTCAAGACCACCGCCAACTGGTTCCAGAACCTCCAGAATGCTGGCAACACCGGCAGCAACCAGACGTTCTTCGTCACCGACGGCAAGCCGACCTACTACCAGACCAGCGAGCGCGGCAACCCGACCCTGGGCACCACCAGCACCACGCTGGACAGCTTCCTGACTGCGAACAACTGGAAACCAGGCAATACGATCTCCACGTACCTGAACAATACGAACTACATAACCATCGACAGTACCGGCAAGCTGACCGTCCAGACCTACTCCTGGGGCGGCTGGACCGTGACCACCAGCGGCGATGTACGTGCCGAAGGTAACGGTGGCTACGAACTGTCCTCCCGCGCCGGTAACGGCTCCGATACCACGACCGCGACCCTGAACGACTCGACCGCCGCCTTCAAGCTGCTGTCGGGGCTGTCGCAGGTCGAGGCCATCGGCCTGAACAGCGATATCAAGGCCAATGACCTCAAACCGTTCGACACCGATGGCAAACCGCAGACCAACATCGACCCGAGCAAGCTGGCCGAGGCCATCCTTGGGCACACCGAGGTCACCCAGCCAGGTAACGACACGGTCAACGGCGGTGATGGCAACGACATCATCTTCGGTGACCTGGTCACCTTCGACTCGGTCGCAGGTACCGGTGTCGATGCGATTCGCGGTTATGTCGCCAACAAGCTGGGCCTCGATGCGGGCGATGTAGATGGGCGGGCGATGCACAAGTACATCACCGAGCACTACACCGAGTTCGATGTCTCGCGCAGCAACGATGGCAACGACACGCTGATGGGCGGCGATGGTGACGACATCATCTTCGGCCAGGGTGGCGACGACTATATCGACGGTGGTCGTGGCAACGACATCCTGCTCGGCGGCACCGGCAACGACACCCTGCTGGGCGGTGAAGGCAACGACATCCTCATCGGTGGTGCCGGCAACGACGTGCTGATCGGTGGCAAGGGCGATGACATCCTCATCGGTGGCACCGGTGCCGACACCTTCGTGTGGAAGGCCGGCGACCTGGGCAACGATGTGATCAAGGACTTCAAGGCCAGTGAGGGCGACCGCCTCGATCTGCGCGACCTGCTGCAGGGCGAGAAGGCCAGCACCATCGACAACTTCCTGAAGATCACCACCGTGAACGGTGAGTCGACCCTGCAGGTCAGCACCGAGGGCAAGCTCAATGCCGCCGGTGGCCTGGCCAACGCGGATGTGTCGATCAAGCTCGAGGGTGTGAACTGGTCGAACACCACGATCAACTCGTTGATCAGTGGCGCCGACCCGACCATCAAGATCGACAACTCCAACAGCTGATGCCCACGCCCCTGACGGCCTTCACCGGCCGCCAGGGGCTTGGCGCTTTCCTGCCGTCGCCTCACGGCGCATACTCGCTTGCCGGGCCCGGCAGGCCTGTTGAACTTTGCCTATGCTGCTGACAACCAAGAAGGAATCATCGTGACGAGGGTCGATGCCATGTTCTACGTGCAACGCGACGCCAACGGCCAGTTGCTGCGGGTAGAAGCAGCTGCCTTTGCCGAGTACACCGAAGCGCTGCCGGCCGACCATGCCGAAATTCAGGAATGGTTCGCCGATGACGTCGTGGAGAACAGTCTCAAGCAGCTCAAACAGAGCGATCTGGACATGATCCGTGTGCTCGAGGACCTGATCGAGGTGTTGACCGCCAAGGGCGTGTTCAGCATCACCGACCTGCCTCCCGGCGCCCAAGCAAAACTGCTCAACCGCTCCACCGCGCGCAAGGCGCTGGGAAGCCTGAACAACCTGATCGAAGAAGATGAAGAAGGCGGGTTGATCTGAAGAGTTGCTGATACCGCGCTGCTCGTTTCGCGTGTGAATCGGGACGCCGATTTACCCGCGAAAAGAGCAGCACACTTTTACGGATCGCAACACCGTCCTTATTTCCAGGGCGCCGGCTCGCCCACCAACTGCCCCTGAATCCCCTGCACACCCATCTCGCGCAACACCTGCAGCTCCCCTTCGGTCTCCACGCGCTCGGCAATCAACGGCAGGTCGATGCTGTGCGCCGCCCCCTGGATCGCTTCGATGAACAGCCGCTTGTGCCGCTCCTGGTCGATGCTGCGGATATAACCGCCATCGATCTTCAGGTACGCCAAGCCCAGGTGAGCCAGGTTGCCGATCATGCTGAAGCGCCCGCCGAAGCGCTGCAGCGCCAGGCCGAAGCCGAGCTTGTGCAAATGGCGGGTCAGTTTTTCCAGCTGTGCCTGTTCTGGCAGTTGCTCCTCGCCGATCTCGAAGGTCAACCTCGGCCCCAATGCCGCATGCTGCCCCAGCAGTTCGTAGACTCGCTGCAATGCCTTGGCATCGGCCAGGGTGGCGGCAGACAGGTTCAGCGCCAGCGACTCACCATGCTGCTGCAGATGCCGCAACACCTTCTCCAGCACCAGCAGGTCGAGCCGTGGCATCCAGCCGAAACGCTCGAGCCACGGCAGGAAGCGCCCTGCGACAAGCGCCTCGTCCCGTCCGTCGTACAGGCGCGAAATCACTTTGTAGTGCAGGACTCGCTCTGGCGCATGGCAGTCCACCACAGGCTGGAAGAACAGTTGGAACTGACCCTTGTCCAGAGCCTGGTCAAGACGTGAATGCCAGGCGTGATGGCTGTCGGCAGCCTGGGCCGCGGCGCCCTGTTCAAGGCAGACCCAGCCTGGCTCCGGTTGGCTCTCGGCCCGTGCCAGCGCCTCGTCAGCCAGCTTCAACAGGGCTTGCGGTGCGTCCCCAGGGCTGAACGGCGCCAATCCGATACACGCCACCGGGTCGACATCGCTGGCACCTGTCACATGCAGGCTCTGCAAGGTCGCCTCGAGGGCCTGTGCCAGTTGCACCGCCTCTTCATGCACCATGCCCGGTGCCAGAACAGCAAACTCGCCACCGCGGCTGCGGGTGATCAGGTCCTTGGTTTCCGGATAGCTGGCGCATGTGCGCCGCAACTGCTCGCCCACCGCCTGCAACAACTGGTCGGTGCGCTGACCACCCAGGCGGGCGTTGAGGCCGGCCAGGTCCTGCACCCGCAGCAACAGCAGATAACCGGCTCGGGCCTCTTCGAGGTTGCTGACACGCGTGTTCAACTGCATTTCGAAGTAGCGCCGGTTGGCCAGCCCCGTGAGGCTGTCCTGGTACGACTCGCTGCGCAGCTTTTCACTGCGCTCGGCCTGTTCGGTGAACAGTGCCTTGAGCTTCTCGACCATCTGGTTCATCGCCTGCACCACCCGACGCAGTTCTGGCGTGCGCGGCAGCTCAGGCAGGCTGAGGAACTCACGGCGGGCGATCGCGTGGGACTGCGCCACCATGTAGTCCAGCGGCCTCAGTTGACGGCGCAGCAGCAGTGCACCCAGCACCGCACTCACCACGCCGCACAGCAGCAACCAGCCCAGGCTGCCCAGGGCACTCTGCCAGAGCTTGGCCAGGGCGAACATCGGGTGGCTGATTACCTCGACCCGCGCGGCCTGCTGCCATCCCCGGCTGACAATGGCATCGCCGCCGGCCGGCTCAAGCCCGATCAGGCCGATGAACCAGCCTGGCACCCCGTTGCTGTCCGGCTCGGCATGACGCTCGACCAGGACGGCGTTGGAGTCCAGGTCGATGACCTTGATGCTCGAGTAATAACCACTGTCGAAGATCGAGCTGACCATCAGCTCGACCATTGCCGGATCATCGATGTTGGGTGTGAGCGACAAGGCCAGCGCCGTCGCCGCGTCCTGGGCGTGGGAGCGCAGCTGGTTGACGTACTGGCTGCGCGAACTCTCCAGGCTGACCATGAAGCTGCCACTGAAGGCGATGGCCAGGAGCAGGCATATGGCAAGCAACAATTGTTTGAACAGTGACATCTGTGCTCCTCAATAAACCGGTTCGGCCGGGAACCCTTCGGCCTGCATTTTCTTCAGCACGTCCTGCCAGCGTGACAGGCGCTTGGTGTCGCCGACCTTCTTGTTGCCGCCGGCGCCGGTCAGCCACAAACCCTCGCCATTGAAGGCATAGACCGGCAGCAGGTCGTTGCGCTGGCTGGCCGGCTTGATCGCGTCCATCAGGCTGTCCAGCACCAGTGGCTGGGCCTGTGGGCTTGAATAATAGGTCAGGACCATGTGCGCCCGGTTCAGGCGCAACGCCTTGACGTAGGTGATGCGCAGTTTTTCGGCGGGCACCCCCATGCGGCGCAGGCTGAAATACTTGGCGATGGCGTAGTCCTCGCAGTCGCCGGCGCCCTTGATCAGCGACTGGACCGGCGTGGCCCAGTAATCGACTTCATGCCACAGGTCGATGTCCTCGACATAACGCAGCTGCTTGTTGAAGAACAGATTGACGACCTGCAGTTTGTCCAGCTCGCTGCCCTGGTTCTGGGTGGCCATCAGGTTCTGCCAGGCGTCGATACGCCCCTGCCCTGGGCCAAGCGGACCGTACAGCTGTTGCGCACGACGGCTGATCTGGGCGAAATCCCAATCCGCATGCAGGCCGCCCAGCAGCAGGCAGCCAAGCAGTACGGCGAGGCCGAGGCGACGCACGGCCAAATTGAGCATTCCAGGTATCGCCACTGCGAACACCCATCCAGACCAGTCGAAAGCAGCGATGGTGCGGCTTGCCGGGGGAAAAGACAATGGCACCTTACAATCACGGTGCACTTGAAAAAGCGTAGGAGGTTGCGATCATCGAGCCAGGAAAAGTCCGACTTCCTTTGCTCGATGACTTCATTCACGATAGCCGCACTCCATCGGCCGCAGGCGTCCGTCACCGCGGTTTGACAAGCCATCACCCCGCTGACTAGGGTTATTGGATCCAATCATCGCAATCATCGAGGCAGACTCCGCGTGGCCGAGAAAACCAGATTCCTCAGCTCCGTGCTGGGTAACGAGCAGGTGCCAGCACACCTGGCCCGCAGCGTGATCGAAGAGCGTCTGCGCAGCGCCATTGTCGATGGCCGGCTGCCTCCTGGCACTGCCTTGCGCCAGCAGGAGCTCGCTGGCCTGTTCGGGGTCAGCCGGATGCCGGTACGCGAGGCGCTGCGCCAGCTCGAGGCGCAATCACTGCTCAAGGTAGTGATGCACAAGGGCGCCGTGGTCGCACCGCTGATCGACGAGGATGCCGTCGACACCTACGGCCTGCGCGTTCTGCTCGAAGCAGAAGCGCTGCGACAGTCGATTCCCCACCTGGACGCAAGCGACATCGCCCTCGCCCGCAGCTATATCCAGCAACTGGAAAACGAGACGCGCCACGCCGAGATCGGACGCCTCAACCGCCTGTTCCACATGACGCTGTACAGCAAGGCGCACAACCACAAGTTGTTGCGCATGATCGAGATCGAACTCAACGAAGAGGAGCGCTTCCTGCGCTTCCACCTGTCGTCCATGGGCCTGGGAAAGCTGACTCAGGACGACCATATCGCACTGGTGGACGCTGCCAGCGACAAGTTGGTCGACCAAGCCATCGACGTGCTGGAAAGGCACCTCAATACGGCATCCCGCACCATCAGGAACTACCTGAACAGCCAAGCCGCCAGGTGAATCACCCGCTGACACAGCCACAAGCCGTGTCAGCCATGAAGCTCCGTTACCGAACGGAGCGAAGGACAGACAGTGCACGTCCAGAAACCATCGGTAACAGAGCACTCCGGGCAACCCCCGAGAACCCGTCTCATCTGCCTTGCCTGCAGCCAGGAGCACCTGGAGCAATACCGCGCCTGGTCCCATGCCCTGAGCGACCATATCGAACTGGTAGCGGTGGATGTCAGACGCCATGCCGAATGCAGCCCGTGTAATCCGCTGCAAGGCCCCTCCGCCCTCGCCCGAACCGTGGCCAAGTACCTGCATCCCTACCTTGAAGGGCCCCATGCCCTTTTTGGTCAGCGCCTGGGCGCCCACATGGCGTTCGAGCTGGCCCAACTCGCGGAACGCGAATACCCCGAGCAGACCCGCCATTTGTTTGTTTCCAGCTGTGACAGCCCAAGGGTCGCCGAGCCCGCTGCCAGCGAGAATGCCGTACGGATACCGGTGACGGTGCTCTACCCACCTGGAACACTCCCCGAAATGCTTGGCTGGCACGCCTTCGTCCGGCGCGAACTGGAGCTCATCGAGCTGCCCGAGCACAGCGTCGACAAGTCATATCAAGACCAAAGACTCGTCAGAATCTTCAACACGCATCTTGGCTTGCTGGGCTTCTAAGCACGCAACGCCCCCTCCCGAGGTCATTGTTTCCCCCGATACGCTGCCAATGACCATGGCAGCGCGAGTCGTTTGAGCCCACTCTAGTCGCGCTGCGACTGCTGATCGTCCATCCCGGGCCCGGTCGTATGCCTTCCATTTACCCGCAGAAGGAGCCCGACACCGGGGCAAGGGCCGCGTGCGATCAGCCGCCCCTCAACAGTGGAATAACCTCGCACTCCCATTCACCAGTGCTTCGAGTGAGGCATTCACTCAACTTAGTTTTCTGATGATTAATTATCGGAAGGGGCCTGTCTTGCCAAAATAAAACATTCAAAATGTTTTATTCGGACCACCATTAATCCAACTTTTTAAATATTAAAAATATTTCAAAAAACATTTGCGACACACTTTGATGTTGTTCTAACTTTTATATCGCCGGCACCCGCCACGGCTTGACTCCGCACAAGCCAGATGAATCAAGGGGCGGCCACTATCCCTGAGACTGTTCAGCCATCGAGTCTATGTCGAGGCCCGCGTTCGCCCGATGTATTTCAGAGGCTGCAACTTATCGGGAAAACATGCCAACTTTCGCACAATGGATATTACTCATGAGCACATTGAAGCGCACACTTGCCAGTCATAAAGCCACGCTCGCACGACATCCACTCTTTTCAGAAATCGACACCGTTGAAACCTTGCAACGCTTCATGGAAACCCATGTTTTCGCGGTGTGGGACTTCATGTCGCTGACCAAGCGCCTGCAACGGGAACTGACCTGCGTAAGCCTGCCCTGGCTTCCACCTGCAGACCCCGCCGCTGCCCGGCTGATCAACGAGATCGTGCTCGGCGAAGAGTCTGATGACTGCCCGCAGCACGGCCACTACAGCCACTTCGAACTGTACCTGGACGCCATGCGCGAGGTCGGTGCCAGCACCCAGGCAATCGAGCGCTTCGTCCACCTGCAACGACAGGGGCTCGACTACGCCACCGCCCTGCAGCGCTGTGGCGCCAGCGAGGCAGCCAGGCACTTCGTCCTCGACACACTCGACGTGGCACTCAACGCGCCTGCCCATCGCGTGGCAGCAGCCTTCCTGCATGGCCGCGAAAGTGTCATCCCGGCGATGTTCCAGCAGATCCTCGACGAGTGGGGCATCGGCCAGGCGCAGGCTCCGACCTTCCGCTATTACCTGCAGCGCCACATCGAGGTCGACGCCGAAGATCACGGTCCGGCCGCCGAAGCGCTGCTGGCGCGCCTGGTGAACGATGATCCGCAACGTCAGCAAGAGGTGTACGAAGCCGCCATCGCCGCTGTCCAGAGCCGCACCGCGTTGTGGGATCGTCTGCGCGCTTCGCTGCAGGTAGCCGCCAGCGAGGTCACGCCATGAATGCGCTCGAATACCGCTCCTTCGCCGACGCCTGGGAGGAGCGCGCCACCATCCGCACCCGCCCGCGGCGTCGGATCGAGGACGACCAGCGGCTGATCTACCCGCTCAGCCGCCAACCACTGGTGCAAAGCGCCACGTTCCAACGGGCTTGCCCACACCTGCGTGATTTCGTGCTGGTGCAGAGCCTCTACAAGTTCATCAACGACGTGGTGATCTTCGAGACCGAGATCGTCGACCGCACGGCCCGGCGGATTGCCAAGGACCGCTTCACCGTGCGTTTTCCCTTCGCCTGTCGCTATGACGCAATGACCGTGGTGGTCGACGAGGACTACCACGCGCTGGTGGCCATGGACTTCCTGCAGCAGTCCATCGCCCTGACCGGCCTCGAGCCGATCGCCCTGCCTACCGAGATCGAACTCAGCCGTGCGATCCCCTCTGCACTGGCACAGGTGCCAGAAGCGCTGCGGGACGCCCTTGAGCTGATCTGCGTGGGCATCGCAGAAAACACCCTGACCGACGATGTCGCCGCCTTTGCCCGCGATGACACGGTCAAGCCTTCGGTGAAGGGGCTGATGGCCGATCACCTGCTCGACGAGGGTCGGCATTCGAGCTTCTGGGCGCGTCTGACGCGGATCTATTGGCAAGCCGCGCCGGAGGTGGATCGCCAGATGATCGCCCAGGTGCTGCCCGTGTTCCTGGGCCAGTACCTGACCAACGACATCCAGCAGGCCTTCGACTTCAACCTGATCGAGGCGTTGCCAGTCAACGAAACACTGCGCCAGTCGCTGCGCGAGGAAGTGCTCGGCCTGGCCTATCCGATCAACCACCAGCATCCGTTGCTGGGCAACATCCTGCGCTTCTTCCGCAGCAGCTCGATGCTCGAGTCGCCTTGCGTGCAGGAAGCCCTGCGCGGCTACCTGCCCTGAGGAGATCCGCATGCGACGTCTCGACATACTATTGGTCGGTCACAGCCTCGCGCTGCGCAACCTGGCCCGGATACTCGACGAGCAGGGCCACGGCACCCTGCTGGCCGATACACCCTCGGCGCTACGCCAGGCCCTGGCCAGCCATCACTCTGTGGTTCTGGAGGACGGCAGCCTGGTGCTGTTCACCAGTGACTGGGCCCTCCTGGGGGAAACGCCGTTGCTCAGGGTCCGCCTGGGCGCCAGCCACGGCGACACCCTGCCACACCTGGAACTGCTGTGCTGGTGCGCCAGTGCCACGGCTGCGCGCCTGATCAGCCGGGTATCATTGGTCGCACCCTCCTCGGGCAATGGCCAGCAACTGCGTGAAGATGCCGTGCGAGCTTTGGAGGAGCAGGTCGCCCATCAGGTCGCCTGCCTTGCCCGCGATCCGCAACATCTGAGCGAAACGTGCGCCGTCGAGCCTGGCCTACAGATGCGTGAGCACGGCCTGGATTGGCTGCAAACGCTGGCCTACCGCCATCCGTTCAACCGCTCCCAGCGCGCAGACCTGCTGGTAACGAGTGAAGTCGGCTTGATGGAGGGCCTGGAGCAGCCTCTGCGCCAGTACGCGCAGCAACCGGCGCTGAACCGCGATGGCCAGCGCAGCAGCTATCACGACCTGCACGCTCTCGCCGTGACCTTGCAACGGGCACTGTTGCCATTACTGGCTGATCAGGACGATCAGCCTGTGGTGGTGGGCGTGTGTCTGGCCAAGTCGCCGGCACTCTATGCCAGCGTGCTGGCGATATTGGGTTGCGGCGCAATCTACCTGCCACTGGACCCGCCGACGCCCACAGAGCGTCGCCAACGTATCCTGCAGGACTCCGGCGCGCGGGTACTGCTGCATGACGGCCAGCCACATGCCGGACTGGCCCTGCTGGATGTGCGCACGCTGCAGGCGGCCACTGACAGTTGCCTGCCCTCGCTGGTCCTGCGGCAAGGGACAGCAGAGCGGGCCTGCGTGGCGATCTACACCTCTGGCACCACCGGCCAACCGAAAGGCGTGTTGCTCAGCCAGCGCAACCTCACCCACTTCATCGCCTGGTATCGCGAGCATGTCGCGCTGGATGCGCACAGCCGGGTGCTTCAGTTCTCAACCATCGGCTTCGATGCCTCGCTGCTGGATATCCTGCCGACCTTCGCCTGCGGCGCGGAACTGGTCATTCCCAGCGATGACCAGCGCCGTGATCCGCAGCTACTGGTGCAACTTATCCACAGCCAGGCCGTGAGCCATGCGTTTCTGCCGCCAGCACTGCTGAGCATCCTCCCGCCTGATGAACCGCTTGGCCTGCGCCACCTGATCACCGGAGGCGATGTCTGCGAGCCCCAGGTCATCGCGCGGTACAGCGAACAATGCCGGATGCACAACATCTATGGCCCAACCGAAACCACGGTATTGGCGACTACTCGCATCTGCGCTGCCGGTGACAGTAATCGCAACCTGGGGGTGCCGATCGCCAATACTCAAGTGCTGATCCTGGACGACGATTTGCAGCCGGTCACTCAGGAGATGCCCGGAGAACTGTACATCTGCGGCCCGGGGGTCGGGCTGGGGTATCTCAACAATCCAGAACTGACCGCCGAGCGTTTCATCGCACTCGACTTGCCCGATGGCCGTTCGCTGCGTACCTACCGTACAGGTGACATTGGCAAATGGACCGCACAGGGTATCGAGCTGTGCGGGCGACGCGACAACCAGGTGAAGATCCGTGGATTTCGCGTAGAGCCGGAAGAAATCGAACACTGCCTGCGCAACAGCGGCCTGTATGCACAGATCGCAGTGGTGATCGATGCCCAGCGCCGCGTGCTGGCTTTCGCTGCGCAGCCGACAAGCCATCAGGCCGACACTGCACTGCGTCAGCATGCTGAGCGGCATCTGCCCGACTACATGCGTCCGGGGTTCTACCAGGTGTTGGAGCAGATGCCCTACACCGCTAACGGCAAGGTCGACCGCCTGGCGTTGCGGGCACTGCCACTGACGTTGCCACCGGCACAGCGAGTAGCACCCAGCACACCAACCGAGCAGCGTCTGCTGGGGCTCTGGAGTGGACTGCTGGAACTGGACCAGGCGGATATTTCCGCCGACGACAGCTTCTTCAGCCTGGGTGGACATTCGATCCTGCTGTCGAGGCTGCTGCTGGAGGTGCGCCAGGCCTTCGGCCGCGGCGTGGCGATCAATCGCTTTATCGAACAGCCGACGCTACAGCGCCTGGGTGCGTTGCTCGACGGTGACGCTGCCGCACTGGACGGTTCACTCGAACGCCTGGAGCAGGACGCCAACCGTGACTTGAACCTTCAGGTACTGCCCCTGCAGGCCATGGGAGATGTGCACAAGGTCATCGTCACGGGCGCCAACAGCTTTCTCGGCGTGCATCTGGTCGAAGCACTGCTCGGCTGGGGGGCCACGGAGGTGGCGTGCCTGGTACGTAGCAACGCAACCCAGACGGCCAGTGAACGCTTCAGGCAGGCATTGGCAGACAATCAGCTGAGCCTCGATGATGAGCGCGTGCGGGTATTCGACGCGGACCTGCGCCGTCCTCGGCTGGGGTTGAGCGACGCGGACTACGACGATCTCGACTTGAACTACGGTGCACTGGTGCACAACGCCGCCCAGGTCAATCACGTACTCGACTACCAGGCCCTGGCCAGCGACAACATCGAACCGCTGTTCGAGTGCCTGCGCCTGTGCGAAGGGCGGCGCAAGAAGGTCTTCAACTTCGTCTCGACACTGTCCGCGTGTAGCGCAATGGACAGCGACGGCCGCGTGCTGGAGCAAGGCCCCGTGTCGACTCCGCCGATCTACATCCGCAATGGCTACAACCTGAGCAAATGGGTCGGCGAACGTATTGTCCAGCGGGCGCGTGAAGCAGGGGTACGGGTAAATCTGTTCCGCCCCGGCAATATCAGCTTCGACAGCCGCAATGGCGTATGCCAGCCCCAGCGCAATCGCTTGATGCTGATGCTCAAGGGCTCACTGCAGCTGGGCCAGGTGCCACGGCTGGAGATCGATTTCGACCTCATGCCGGTGGACTTCCTCGCCCGCTTCATCGCCTTCCACAGCAGCAGGCACCAACCCGCGCAATGCGTCTTCAACCTGCACAACCCAGAACCGCTGCGTTGGCAAGACTACCTGGCCGCGTTCCGCGAGCAGGGCCACCGCTTCGAGCTGGTCGAGGTGGAGCAGTGGCAAGGCCAGTTGAGTCGGGTAGATCGCGACAACGCGCTGTTCGATGTCCTGGGCTTCTACCTCGACGGCTTCGAGGAGGACATCGGCGATATCTCCAGCATCGAGCACGGTAATGCCCGCGAGGGTGTTCGGCGCATGGGCGTCTGCTACCCGGCCAAGGACGCGCAGTTGCTGCGTCGCGGCTGCCGCTACCTGAGCGCTATCGGCTTTCTCTGATTCCTTCGGTTCATCCACAACAGGAGCAACATCGCATGCAAACACTCAAACCCGACACGCTGATCCGTAATCCACAAGGCTGCCTGGTGGTATCCAGCGTGGACATTGCAGCCCCGGCGGAGGCGGTATGGAACATCGTTGGCAACTTCGCCGGCTTCCCGGTGTTCATCCCCGCTTTGGCCCACATCGACATGACCGGAAGCGGCGTACGTTCGGTGCGCAAGAAACTGTTCAAGGACGGCAATGTGGTCATCGAGCAGTTGAACTCACGAGACGAGCAGACAATGCAGATGACTTGGAGCCTGATCTACACCAGCCTGAATATCGGCAACCTGTGGGCTGCGATGCAGGTCGAGGCGCTGGATGCGCATCGCAGCCGTGCGGTCTGGACTATCCAGGCCGAACCTTGGGAGGGCGGCCCAGAGGCATTGCCAGGCTTCCAGGCATTTCTCCAGGGCTTTGCCGATGAGGCGATGGCGAACGTGCGCAATCTGCTGAGCTGAAGGCGATAACCAGGCCGCTGTTGTGGGAAGTGCGCTCCCCACAGCAGCGGTTTTTCTTGGACGCCAGAAAGACAAAACCCCTACCTGCTCACGCAGATAGGGGTTTTGCGAAATGAATCTTGACGATGACCTACTCTCACATGGGGAAACCCCACACTACCATCGGCGATGCATCGTTTCACT
>NZ_VZZS01000022.1:0-85728 GCF_009650575.1 Pseudomonas sp. MNR3A
TGTCACTGCCTTGCTCAAAGTCTAAAACCAGCCCAGCTCCTGTGGGAGCGGGCTTGCCCGCGAAAAGGACACCGCGGTGTAGGGCACCGGCTTTGCCGGTGATCGCGGGGCAAGCCCGCTCCTACAGGGATTGGGCTGGCCTTTAGATTTTGATCAAGACAGTTGCACCCACAAATGCATCGGTGGGGATGGCGCCGGCTTGCCCCCGAAGGGCCTAGGTGCTTTCGGCCAATGCCAACAGCCGCTGCGCCCGCAACAGCACCGGCGCATCGATCATCTGCCCATCGAGCTGGAACGCCCCGGCACCCTTGGCCGCCACACTGGCGTCCACCACCCGCCGTGCCCAGGCCAGCTCTTCGCTGCTCGGCGCCAGCACGCCATGAATCAACGGCACCTGGCTGGGATGAATGCACAGCGCCCCGCCATAGCCCATGTCATAGGCATGGCGCATGGCCCGCTGCTGCCCTTGCGGGTCGCCAATGGCGGGGAACACGCCGTCGAGCGGCGGCGCCAGGTCGGCGCCGCGTGAATGCAGTTGCACCGCCATGCGCGCCTGGTCGAGAAAACGCTGGGCCGAGGCGCTGTCGGTGTTGAGGTTCAGGTCCAGCGCCAGGTCCAGGCTGCCGAACGACAAACGCTCGACCCCCTCGGCACCGGCAATGCGCTCCAGCGCCAGCAAGCCCTTGGCCGTCTCGATGATCGGCAGCACCGGTTTGCCAGTGCGCGCAGCTACTGCGACCTGGGCGGCATTTTCCACCTTGGGCAGCAGCACAGCGCTGACACCGGACTGCTGCGCGCAGAACGCCAGGTCATCGGCATGCCCGGCATGCTCCGGGGCGTTGACCCTGACCCACACCCGCGCCTGCGGATGGGCTGCAAGAAAGGCTGCGAGATTGTCACGCGCCTGAAGCTTGAGCGGCTCCTCGACGGCATCCTCGAAATCGACGATAACGGCATCGGCGCCCGCAGCCAGGGCCTTGGCAAAACGCTCGGGACGGCTGCCCGGCACGAACAGCGCCGAACGGACGATGGTTTGCGGCATCAGCAATCACTCCTTGTCATCAAACGACACCAGCAGCCGCCAGTCGGGCCTGGTCGTCGGCCGAAAAACCCAGCTCCTCGAGGATCGCCGCGCTGTGCTGCCCCAATCCCGGCACCGGGTCCATGCGCGGGGTAAAGGCGGCGTTGCGCCCTGGCGGCAGCAGCGACGGCAGCTTGCCAGCCGGGCTGTCGACCTCGCGCCAGCAGTCCCTGGCCTTGAGCTGCGGGTGCTGCCAGACGCCCTGCATGTCGTTGACCCGGGCGTTGGCGATCTGCGCGTCTTCGAGACGTGCCACCACCTCATCCAGCGACAGTTCGGCGAAGCCGTCGATGATGATCTGGCGCAGCACCTCGCGGTTCTCCGAGCGCCGGAAGTTCGCGGAGAAACGCGCATCGCTGGCCAGCGCCGGGTCGAGCAGGACCTTTTCACAGAACAGCTGCCATTCCCGTTCGTTCTGCAAACCGAGCATGATCGTGCCGCCACCGCCGGTGGGGAACGGCCCGTACGGATAGATCGTCGAGTGCGAAGCGCCGGCCCGTGGTGGTGGTGGCGCGCCGTTGTAGGCGTAGTACATCGGGTAGCCCATCCATTCCACCAGGCTCTCCAGCATCGACACGTCGATGCGGCTGCCGATACCGGTCTTGTCACGCAGCAGCAGCGCCGACAGCACGCCGGTGTAGGCATACATACCGGCAGCGATATCGGCGACCGAGCATCCGGCCTTGGCCATCTGCTCGTCACCCGGCCCGCCGGTCACCGAGAGAAAGCCGCCCTCGCTCTGGATCAGCAGGTCGTAGGCCTTCTTCTTCTCGTACGGGCCACCTTCGCCGTAGCCGGAAATATCACAGACGATCAGCCGAGGAAAACGCGCGTGCAGGGAATCGAACGACAACCCCATGCGCGCCGCCGCACCCGGTGCGAGGTTCTGCACCAGCACGTCGGCCTTGGCCAGCAGCGCCAGGAGAATGTCGTCGGCCTCGTCCTGCTTGAGGTCCAGGGTCAGGCTCTGCTTGGAGCGGTTGGTCCAGACGAAGTGCGAGGCCAGGCCATCGACACGCTGGTCGTAACCACGGGCGAAGTCCCCGCTGCCGGGGCGCTCGATCTTGATCACGCGCGCGCCCAGGTCCGCGAGTTGGCGGGTGCAGAACGGCGCGGCGATGGCATGTTCCAGGCTGACGACGGTGATGCCGTCCAGCGGGCGGGGAGCGGATTGGGTCATGGCAAATTCCTGTTCGGTGTTCAATGCAGGTCCGCCAGCGACTGCGCGTCACGCAGTTGCCAGACGCGCTCGATCAGCGCACGGCCCTCGGCCTCGCTGCGCTGCCCGGCATAGGCCAGCAGGCGCTGGAACTTGGCCTCCAGCTCCGGGCGCGACAGGGTATTGCCGGGGTCGCCCTTGGGTTCGTCGATGGCCGCGCTGAACTGCCGGCCATCGACGCAACGCACCTCGACCCGGCCCAGCCAGCGCGCCGGGTAGGCGCCGTCCACTTCGGGGTCCAGTTGCATGCGCACCTTGTCGCGGAACGCGGCGATGCGCGGGTCGGTCAGCGCCAGGTCGCGGAACTCCAGCAACTGCGCGCTGCCATGCACGGCGATCAGACCCAGCACCGTGCCCATGGAGAACTTGGCCTGGTGCACGGTGCTCGGCGTGGTCACCCGCCCCAGCACATCGATGGCGCCCTGGTGCACGCGGGTGATGACTTCAGCGATCTGCTCATGGCCCAGCCCCTCGCGCTGCATCAGGTGCAGCAGCGCATCGGCTGCCGGGTGGGTATGGCGGCACGAGGCGTGGAACTTGAACGAGGTTTCCGCCAGCGCCCAGCGCGTACCGAGCCGGTCGGACAGCCGCGCCGGGTCGGCGTCGGTGGACATGCCCGCAGCCATGCCCTGGTCACCTTCGAGAATGTTGCGCGCACCGCTCAGGCCATCGGCGGTGAGGTAGGCCGCAAGCAAGCCATCGGCGGCGGCCTTGGCAGTGTGCAGCTGCTTGGAATCGGCGGCGTCGCGCAGAAACTCCCACAGCCCTGCGGCCTGGGTGCCGGCGCTGCCGAGCAGGTTGATGAACTGCTCCTGATTGAAGTCCAGCAGCTTGCCCACGCCCACAGCGGCAGCCAGGGTGCCGACGGTGGCGGTGGTGTGGAAGATCCGATAATGCGAACGGCCAAGGAATTCGCCGATGCGAATGCCGGCTTCGTAGCCAGCCACCGAGGCCAGCAGCAGGTCCTGGCCGGACTTGCCCAGGTCTTGCGCGGCCGCCAGCACGGCGGAGAACACCACGGTGGCCGGGTGCAGCACGGAGCTGTTGTGCAGGTCGTCCTGCTCGACCAGGTGCGAGGCGGCGCCGTTGACCAGCGCGGCGAAATAGGCCGAGGTGCGCCGGCCATTGGTCAGCACCCGCGCACGGCCTGACGAGGGCCCCATGCGCTCGGCGTAACGCTCGAACAGCGGGATCGGGTGCGATCCCTGGCTGGCCAGGGCCGAGCCGAGCCAGTCGAGGAACAGGTCTTCGGTGCGGTCCAGCACGCTGCTGGGGATGGCCTCGTAGCGCAGGTCGGCCAGGAAGCCGGCCAGGGCTTGGGTATCACGCATGGTCGGCTCCTCAGAAGCTGCGCGGCAGCTCGAGCAGGTGCTCGGCCACGTACGACAGAATCAGGTTGGTGGAGATCGGCGCCACCTGGTACAGGCGGGTCTCGCGGAACTTGCGCTCGACGTCGTATTCGTTGGCAAAGCCGAAGCCGCCGTGGGTCTGCAGGCAGGCATTGGCCGCCTCCCACGAGGCCTTGGCGGCCAGGTACTTGGCCATGTTCGCCGCCGCCCCGGCGTTGGCGCCGCTGTCGTATTCGGCGCAGGCGCGCCAGCGCATCAGGTCGGCGGCCTCGATCTCGATATGGGCCTCGGCGATGGGGAACTGCACGCCCTGGTTCTGCCCGATCGGGCGACCGAACACCACGCGGTCGCGGGCGTACTGGCTGGCCTTTTCGACGAACCAGCGCCCATCGCCGATGCACTCGGCGGCAATCAGCGTGCGCTCGGCGTTCAGGCCGTCGAGGATGTAGCGGAAGCCTTTGCCTTCCTCGCCAATCAGGCTGGTGGCCGGGATTTCCAGGTTGTCGAAGAACAGCTCGTTGGTCTCGTGCTTGACCATGTTGGCGATCGGCTGCACGGTCAGGCCGTTGCCGATCGCTTCACGCAGGTCGACCAGGAAAATCGACATGCCTTCGGATTTCTTCTTCACCTCCGGCAGCGGCGTGGTGCGCGCCAGCAGGATCATCAGGTCCGAATGCTGCACGCGCGAGATCCACACTTTCTGCCCATTGATCACGTACTTGTCGCCCTGGCGCACGGCAGTGGTCTTGATCTTGGTGGTGTCGGTGCCGGTGGTCGGCTCGGTCACGCCCATCGACTGCAGGCGCAGCTCGCCACTGGCAAGCTTGGGCAGGTAGAAGCGCTTCTGCTCGTCGCTACCGTTTCGCAGCAAGGTGAACATGTTGTACATCTGCCCGTGGATGGTGCCGGAGTTGCCGCCACAGCGGTTGACCTCCTCGAGAATCACCGACGCCTCGGCCAGGCCCAGGCCCGACCCGCCGTACTCTTCGGGGATCATCGCCGACAGCCAGCCGGCATCGGTCATGGCCTTGACGAAGGCTTCCGGAAAACCTTTTTCTTCATCGATCCGGCGCCAGTATTCGGCGGGGAATTCGGCGCACAGGGCGCGCACGCCCTCGCGGATGGCATTGAGGTCATCGCTGTCGTAGCTGTGCATGTGTGGACTCTCTGCGAAGGCTTGAGGAGGTCAGTCGAAGGTCACTTCGGCACTCTGTGCAGTGCCGTCGGCGTTGCCGGCCCACAGCCGCGCCTTGCCCGGTGCTTCGATGCAGCCACTGACCTGGAACGCTGCGGGCAGGGTCAGCGGCCGCACACCGCGGTAGGCGAAGTGGCGCACGGGCTTGTCGGGGTGGGCCCGCACGAAGGCGCGCAGGTTGAGGGTGGCGATCATCGGGCCATGCACCACCAGGCCGGGGTAGCCTTCGGTCTCGGTGACGTAGGGGTGGTCGTAGTGGATGCGGTGGCCGTTGAAGGTGATGGCCGAGTAGCGGAACAGCAACGTCGGCGTCGGGGTGATGGTTTCGCTCCACTCACCCACCTCGCTCGGCGTGCCGCTGCCGCGCTTGGGCGGGTTGGGCTCGCGGTAGACGATGTCCTGCTCCTCGCGGATGCACAGGCGGCCGTCCTGGGAGTAATCGTGGCGCACGGTGACGAACAGCAGTGCGCCAGTGCGTCCGTGCTTTTCCTCGATGTGCAGGATGGTCGACAGGCGGTGGGCTTCACCGCCGACTTTCAGCGGCGCGATGAACTCGACCCGCCCGCCAGCCCACATGCGGTTGCGGTTGTCGGCCGGTGGCAGGAAGCCGCCACGGGCAGGATGACCGTCGCTGCCCAGTTGCGACTCTGGCAGCGGCTCCTGGAAGAAGCACCAGGTCCACAGATGCGGCAGCGCATCACCATGGCCTGGCGCGGCCTCGCCGAAGGTCGCGGCAATGCGCTTGACCAGGTTGCGGCTGAGCACATCCCAGGCCTCTTCAGTGCGGCCGATCCAGGCGCTGAAGTCGGTGGGCGAAGTCGAAGCAGTCATGAGCATGGGCCTCTGCATTTGTTGTTATGGGCCGATCATGCGAGGCGCCCGGCATTCTGTGAATTTGCATTTGCGTAAACCAGCGTTCATAAATGCCGAACGCCTCTGCTACGACAGGACTCCCCCATGCACTTCGACCTGGCTGACTTGCGGCTCTTCATCCACATCGGCGAATCGCCGAGCCTCACCCAAGGTGCGCGCCGTGCGTTTCTCTCCCCCGCCGCAGCCAGCGCGCGGATCAAGGCCCTCGAGGCGCAGCTCGACACCCGCCTGCTGTACCGCGACAGCCGTGGCGTGGAGCTGACGCCCGCCGGTCAGAAACTGCTGACCCATGCGCGCCTGATCATGCGTCAGGTGGAGTACCTCAAGGCCGAGTTCACCCAGTTCGGCACCGATTCGGCCGGGCACATCCGCATCTTCGCCAACACCACTGCGGTGACCGAGTTCCTGCCCGAAGTGCTGGCCGGGTTTCTCGCCCAGCGGCCGGGGGTGACGGTCGACCTGCAGGAGCGGCTGTCACGCGATATCGTGCGCGGGGTGCTCGATGGCAGCAGCGACATGGGCATCATCGCCGGGCCCGTGGAGGCGGCCGGGCTTCAGGTGATGCGCTTCAGTACCGACAGGCTGGTGCTGATCGTGCCGGCCGGGCACGAGTTGGCGGGCCGCAAGCAGGTGACGCTCAAGCAGACCCTGGCCTACCAGCACATCGGCCTGCATGACGGCAGCACCTTGCTGACCTTCCTGCGCGATCACGTCGAGCGTATTGGCCAGAGCCTGGCACTGCGGATCCAGATGTCGAGCTTCGAGGCGATCTGCCGGATGGTCGAGGCCGGCGTGGGGATCGGGATCATCCCCGAGTCTTCGGCGATGCGGCACAGCCACACCATGAACCTGGTGACCATTGAGCTGGACGAGCCGTGGGCAGTGCGTGAGCGCAGCATCCTGGTGCGCGAGCTGGATGCATTGCCGGGGACGGTACGGGCGTTGATCGCGACCTTGATGCCGCAAGCGGATGGCACCGACGCTGACGGTGTTCGCGGGTGACCCTGTGCGATTGGACTGACCCTTGGATTTTGAACAAGACAGTTGCCTTCACAGCTGCGGGGGGCTTTTGTGGGAGCGGGCTTGCCCGCGAAAAGGACACCGCGCTGCCTGGCACGGGCTACGCCCGTGTTCGCGGGCAAGCCCGCTCCTACAGGGATTGGGCAGGCGTTGGGGTCTTGAACAAGACAGTTCTTCCCCCAAAGCTCCCTCAAGATCACATCCCCAACTGCCCCAGCGTACGCCGCGCCTGGGCTGCTTCCATGCAGACATACAGCCGGTCGGTCAGCGCCTGCAGATCGACGCGCCGCCCGTCCACCACCGGCGTGCACACCCACAACTTCACCCGCAAGCCACCGGCCACTGGCCACGCATCCGGCGCCACCAGTGACTTGAAGCAGGCCGGCGCGAGCTGCGGCGCTCGGCTGATGGCTGCCAGCGAAAACACCAGCGTCATGCTCAGATGACGCTGGTAGATTTCGAACCCATCGAAACAGTACAAGGGCGTCGGCGCGTGCGAGTTGGCGAACAGCACAGAGTCGTCAGCCACACTCAACACACACTTGCCATGTCGGCGGCGCAGCCCCTCGGCGAGCGCCAGCCCAGCCACGCCGGCAACCAGCAGCAGCACGCCAGGCCCCCACAGCAACCAGTGCCCGGATTGCATCTGCCACTGCGCAGGCAAACTGGCCAGCCAGCCGCCGACCACCACCAGCGAAAACGCCAGCAACGCACAGGCCAGCGCCTTGCCACGCGACGATTCGTGCAGCGCCCATGGCTTGCAGGACTCCTCCGCATGAGCCCTGAGCCAGGCCAGCAAGGTTTCCCGGTCGGTGTCAGCCATGAACCTGCAGGGCGTCCAGTTGCTGCTGTGCACAGGCGGCGTCGCGGTAGGCACCCAGCAGCGCGGCGATTTCATCGCAGTCCAGCTTGCGCCCACCGGTCATCAGCCCGGCAGAGTGGATGCGTACATGCGGCTCGGGCTTGTTCAACGCCATGGCCTGGTTGCCGAATACCTGCAGCCTCGCCACATGGTGCGTGGGCAGATGGGCGTGAGAGTCGAGCGTGAGTTTCTGCAGGGTCAGCAGCCCTTCGTCCTTGACCAGGATGTCCTGCACCTCGGCCATTTCGATCGGCGCATCGAGCGTATCGACGAACAGCTGACGACGGGTCAGGCGCATGAACACCTGCTTGCCCGCGTCCCGGTGCTGCCAGGTGACGAGCAGGGAAAACACGACCAGGAAGCCAGCGCATACCGTCAGCCCGGTTCGCCCCATGTTGATGGCCATCGCCAGCATGCCCAGCGATACCAGCAACATGATCGGGCCCCACAGCTTGTAGCGTCGGGAGTTGGTGAATTCGGTCTGCTCAGGAACTCGCTCGATCATCAGACGCAGTTCGGCGATCACGCGGTCGCGCTGGGCCGCTCGGGACTGGCCGTACTCATCGGGAGAAAGGGAGGGATCAGGGTGTTGTGGCGTGGTCATGGCTTACTCGGTACGGGCATTGAGGTAATCGGTCAGGAACGCCTGGGCGTTGCCCTGTTCGGAAAGGGCCTGCGAGTAGCCGATCTTCAGCGCCTGGGCTTCGCCCGGCAGGTACAGTTCGCTGGCGCTCCAGCTGTCCGAACCCTGGATCACCAGTGCCGCGAACTTCTGGCCGTCGACCGTGGTGTAGTAGCGGGTCAGCTTGTCGGTCTTCTCGACTTTCATCTTCTGGATGCGCATGTTCCAGTCGTGGTCGACGCCCTCGACCTGCACCAGCGCCTCGTTGGCGCTGCGCTCACCGATACGCAGGGTCCAGACCTTCACGCCCTGCTCGCCGGCATAGGCCACGACCTTTTCGGCCACCGATGGACGCTCCTCGGCCTGGGCCATGGCGCCCACAAGCGCCAGCGCTGCGACCATGCCGGCCGCCCATCTGCGATGAATCGACATACTGCTTGCTCCTCGAAATTCTGGGGCCTTGTATTGAAAGGGGCATGGGCCAGCCTGCCAACCGGCCTGGCCGCTGCGCACAACAAACAGGCCGTTGCGCACAATGGCTGACGTCCGAGGCGTGTTCGCGTTAACATTCCGCCACCCGCCACGACACCCTATGGACAGGCTTGGCAGATGGAACGCTGGACCCCTTACCTGGACATGCAGTTCAGCTTCGACCGCCCAGGCTCGCTGGCCCAGGCGGGCGTCCTCGACAGCGCCGCCAGCCACGTCATGGGCAGTGCGATCGGTCATTACCGCGCCCACACCGTGCGTGCGCACCTGCAGTACTTCGACTGCGACCTGCAGTTTCCCGAGCCGCTACGCATCCACAAGGTGTTGCCCGACAGCCTGTGCCTGGTGCACATGCTCAGCGGCCAATGGCAGCACCGGGTCGACGGCCAGCTCAACCACTACCTCACCGGCAAAACCTATGCGCTGGGCCTGAGCGAGCACATGGAAGCCTTCGACCAGTTGCCCGCCGACAGCCATGCGCGCATGGCCGGGCTGCGCGTTGGTGCCGACTACCTGCGCGAACTGGCCGAGGAAGATCCGCACCTGCAATCCTTGATCGGGTTGCTCGACGACGGCATGAAATTCACCGATTTCGAGCGCTGCCCGGCGCTGGGTCGCCTGCTGCAGCAGCTCTACCATTCGCCCTACCACGGCACGCTCAAGCGCCTGCACCAGGAAAGCCTGAGCCTGGCCGTGCTGGTGGAACTGGCCACGCACCTCGGCAACCGCCCGCTGGCGCCTGCGCCGACGGTTCGCGGCCAGCGCGACCTGGCCCACGAGGCGCGGCGCCTGCTCGACCTGAACCTGGTCGACCCGCCCGGCAGCCTGGCGCTGGCCCGACAGCTAGGGGTGGGCGAAACCACCCTGCGCCGCGCCTTCGCCAAGGTGTTCGGCCAGTCGATGCTGCAGTACCTGCGCCAGCAGCGCATGGAGCTGGCCCGCACGTTGTTGCTGCAACGCAAATGGCAGGTGGCACAGATTGCCTATCGCCTGGGCTATGCCAACCCGGCCAATTTCAGCAACGCCTACAAGGCCTACCACGGGCATCCGCCGGGTATGGAGTGATCGCCTGCGCTGTGAAAGCTGTGAGCTGTTGTGAATCGTTGTGAAGCCTCACAATACTAGCCAATTGCCCATGCTACCGTCCGGAGCCGTCATCAAGACGACCCCTTCATTTCCGTTTCGGGAGCAGCGCCAATGTCTACCATCACCCCCGCTGGTAGCGGGTCCAACACTCCAAAAGCCTCGAGCTCAGCCTTCGACAACCGCCTGGACACCGCCAAGTCGAGCCAGGTGATCGCCGATTACATGCGCCAGACCGGCAAGTCGGCCATCACCAAGGACGAACTCGACAAGCTGGCCGACAACAAGTCAGGCAACGTGCCGGCCAATGTGTCGGATGCGGCGAAATACATGCAGCGCCACCCGGATGTGTTCACTGCCATCGAAACCCATGACGTACCCGGCGCCGACAACCTGTCCGGGGTATGGAACTTCGATTGGGCGGCCAAGGGCGGCCTGGCCGGCACGCCGACCGACGCCATCGCCAAGATGCAGGACACCTTCGACCTGGCGATCGAGAAGTCGGCGAAGATCACTGAAGTGACCACAGGCAAGAAAGCCGAGCTGGATGCGACCAAGCAGCGGCCGAGCAACTGATTAAAGGCGGTATGCAGGTTCTCCTCTGCTGCCGCTCAGTACCTTGTGGGGGCAACTGTGTTATTCAAACTCTAAAGGCCAGCCCTGTGGGAGCGGGCTTGCCCGCGAAGCAGACTCCGCGGTGGACGGCCAGGGCTTCGCCCTGGTTCGCGGGCAAGCCCCGCTCCCACAAGGTCAACACTGTCACCGCTGCGCACGGGTCATGTGCATCACCAGCTTGAAACGGTCGCGCGGGTAGACCGTCTCCGACACCGAGATGATCTCGCCATCCTGGTCGCGGTACTGGCGAATGATGTTCAGCCCCAGATCCCCGCTGGGCGCCTTCAGGCTCGCACTGAGCTCCGCAGTGAGCTGCACCGGGCTCACTTCCTGATCCACCGCCTCGATGCTCTTGGCAAACGCCTTGCCGATCAGGGCAGCGATCAGCTCGCCCGGATGGGCCTCGGCCTCGGCCACCACGTCGGCGAAGCGCTGCTCGGCATATACATCCGTCCAGCACAGCGGATAACGATGCTCGCCACTCTCGACCTTGATGCTCGACACGCAGAAATAATGCCCCCCTGGCGTCAGCCCAAGTCGTCTGGCCAGCGCGATGTCCGCCACGAAATGGCGCACCCCCTGGATCTCCCGCACATGCGATTCGGCCACCTGAACCAGGTCGGTGATCGAATCGATCGCTTGTGAGTAACCGCTGCGCGGCGCTGCCGCCTCGACCCGGGTGCCGACCTTCCGTCGCCTCGACACCATCCCCTGACCCTGCAACTGATCGATCGCCGCACGCACGGTGTGCCGCCCCACGCCATACAGGTCGCACAGCTCAAGCTCGGTGGGCAGCAGCGAGCCGACCGGGTGATCGCCCCGGGCAATCTTGTCGGTGAGGTCTCTGGCGATATCGGTGTAGCGGCCGCGGGTGCTCATTCAAGGCTCATGTTCACGGAAGGCGAAGGCTTGACAGTGTATCAAATGTGGCAGACCATTTTGTTCGGATGTATTAATTAAGTCCGAATAAAAACGAACAAATACCGAACAAAAAGGATCCGCCATGTCCACCACCGTCTTCGACTCCTCCCTGTTCCGCGACATGTTCGGCACCGCCGAAATGCGCGGAGTGTTCTCCGACCAGGCGCTGATCGAGCGTTACATCGAAGTCGAGGTCGCCCTGGCCCGTGCCGAGGCGCGCTGTGGCGTGATCCCCGCCGCCGCTGCCGAGCAGATCGCCGCCAAGGCCACCTACGCCTCGCTCGACCTGGCGCTGATGCAGCACGAGACCGAGATCGTCGGCTACCCGATCCTGCCTCTGGTCGAACAACTGTCGAAGACCTGCGGCGAAGCCGGGCGCTACCTGCACTGGGGCGCCACCACCCAGGACATCATGGACACCGCCGTGGTGCTGCAGGTACGCGCCGGGCTGGCCATCGTCGAGCGCGATATCCTCGCCGTGCGCGGATTGCTCGCCGAGCTCGCGCAGCGCTATCGCGACACCCCCATGGCCGGCCGCACCCACCTGCAGCATGCCTTGCCAATCACCTTCGGCTACAAGTGCGCGGTCTGGCTGAGCATGTTCGACCGCCATGCCGAACGCCTGGTCGAGCTGCGTCCACGGGTTGAAGTGGGTCAGTTCGCGGGCGCCGCAGGCACCCTCGCCTCCCTCGGCGACAAAGGCCTGGAAGTGCAGGAGGCGCTGATGGCCGAGCTTGGCCTGAACGTGCCGCAGGCCACCTGGCACGTGGCCCGCGATGGCCTGGCCGAGGCCCTTAACTTCCTGGGGTTGGTCACCGGTTCGCTGGGCAAGGTCGCGCTGGACGTGATGATGATGATGACCAGCGAGCTGGGCGAGGCCTACGAGCCCTTCGTCAAAGGGCGTGGCGCCAGCAGCACCATGCCGCAGAAGCGCAACCCGATCTCCTGCGAACTGATGTACGCCGCCGCCAAGGGTGTACGCCAGCAAGCCGGACTGATGCTCGATGCGATGATCCAGGACTTCGAACGCTCCACCGGTCCTTGGCAGGCCGAGTGGATCGCCATTCCCGAAGCGTTCGCCCTCACCGCCGCCTCGCTGGGCCAGGCGAAATTCATGCTTGCCGGCCTTGAAGTGCGCACCGAACGCATGCGCCAGAACCTCGACATGACCCGCGGCCTGATCGTTGCCGAGGCGGTAATGATGGGCCTCGCGCCGGAGCTGGGCCGCCAGGTGGCCCACGATGTGGTGTACGCCGCCTGCCGCGTGGCCAACGACGAGAACGTCAGCCTGCTCGATGCGCTGCTGCGCGATGCCGAGGTCAGCGCCCGCCTGCCGCGTGCCGAACTCGAGCGCCTGACCGATCCGGCCAATTACCTGGGCCTGGCACCGCAGATGGTCGACCGCGCCCTGGAACGCCCCGGCCGCGTGCCACGTTGATGCAAGACGCGGGCTCACCCGGGCCCGCGGGGTTTTCTCGACAACGACAACAATGAGAATTCGACCATGTCATCTGCACCCGCAAAACCGTTCTACCGCGACCTGACCTTCCAGGTCGTCGCTGCCATGCTGATCGGCATCGCCTTCGGCTTCATCGCCCCGGAGCTTGCGGCCAAGTTCAAGATCCTCGGCGACATCTTTCTCAAGCTGATCAAGACCGCCGTGGCGCCACTGGTGTTCTTCACCGTGGTCCACGGCATCGCCTCGGCCGGTGATATCCGCCGCGTCGGCAAGGTCGGCATCCGCGCGCTGATCTACTTCGAGGTGGTCTCCACCCTCGCCCTGGCCATCGGCCTTGGCTGGGGCAACCTGATCGACATCGGCTCGGGAATGCACGATGCCCACCCCAACAGCGCCACCTCGGCGGCCGCAGCGGCAGCCGTTGCCAAGGGCCACGCGCCGCAATCGACCCTGGACTTCATCTACGGCATCTTTCCTGACAACTTCGTCGGGGCCTTCGCCGGTGGCCAACTGCTGCAAGTGCTGGTGATCTCGGTGCTGTTCGGCTTCGCCCTGCTGGCCCTCAAGGCCGAGCGCCGGGCAGTGGTCGAGGACGGGCTGAATCGCGTCTCGGAGTGTTTCTTCGAGTTCATCAACCTGATCATGAAACTCGCCCCGCTGGGCGCCTTCGGCTCGGTCGCCTACGCCGTGGGCAGCAATGGCACCGCGGTGCTGATGTCGCTGGCCAACCTGGTGCTGATGTTCTACGTCGCGGTGCTGTTCTTCATCTTCGTGGTGCTGGGCGCGGTGTGCCGGATCAGCGGGTTCAGCCTGTGGCGCTTCCTCACCTACATCAAGGATGAAGTGTTCATCGTGCTGGGCACCGCCTCGTCGGAAAGCGCCCTGCCGCGCCTGCTGCAGAAGCTCGAGAAGTTCGGCTGCTCCAAGCAGAGCGTGGGGCTGGTGCTGCCCACCGGCTATGCCTTCAACCTCGATGGCACCTCGATCTACATGTCGCTGTGCGTGCTGTTCATCGCCAACGCCTATGGCGTGCCGCTGAGCTGGGAGCAGCAACTGGGCATCATCGCCATCATGCTGGTGACCTCCAAGGGCGCGGCGGCAGTGTCCGGCGGCAGCTTCGTGGTGTTCGCCGCCACCGTGACCGCCATCGGCCACCTGCCGGTCGAGGGCCTGGCATTGCTGTTCGGCGTGTACCGCTTCATGTCCATGGCCATCGCCACCTGCAACACCATCGGCAACAGCATCGCTACCGTGGTGGTCGCCAAATGGTCGGGGGAATTCTCCGAGCAGCAGGCCCAGGGCGAGTACCAGCGAGTGCTCGGGCGCAGCGCTGCGGCGCCACTCTGAGCCATGGAGAACGACATGCAGAACGTTCGTATCGAACACGACGCCTTCGGCCCGGTGCAGATCCCCGAAGACAAGTACTGGGGTGCCCAGACCCAACGCGCCATCGGCGTGTTCGGTGCCGGCCGCGAGCAGTTCCCGCCGGTCCTGTTGCACGCTTTCGGCCAGCAGAAACTGGCCAGTGCCCGTGCCAACCGGCGCCTGGGCGCGCTGGACGCAGGGCTGGCCGAGGTGATCGAACAGGCCGCGCAAGAACTCGCCGACGGCCACTTCGACCGCCATTTCCCGCTGACACTGTGGCAGACCGGCTCTGGCACCCAGACCAACATGAACGCCAACGAGGTGATCGCCAACCGTGCCAACCAGTTGCTAGGGCAGGCGCTGGGCACCAAGGCGCCGGTGCACCCGAACGATCACGTCAATGCTTCGCAGTCGTCCAACGACACCTTCCCGACGGTGATGCACCTGGCCACCCGCGTTGCCCTCGGTCGCGACCTGCTGCCGGCGCTTGCTCACCTGCACGCCGAGCTGCAGGCCAAGGCCCGACAGTGGCATGACGTGCTGAAGATCGGCCGTACCCACCTGATGGACGCGGTACCGATGACCATGGGCCAGGCCTTCGCCAGTTTCGCCGCGCAGATCGCCCACGGCATCGAGCGCGTGCAAGGCTGCCTGCCACGGCTCGACAGCCTGCCCCAGGGCGGCACGGCGGTAGGGACCGGGCTCAACACGCCGCCAGGCTTTGCCGAGGCTTTTTGCGAAGAGCTGTCGCTGATCACCCAGACCCGCTTCACCGCCAACCCGTGCAAGTTCGAGGGCATGGGCACCCACGATGTGTTCGTCGAGGTGTCGGGGGTGCTGAACGTGCTGGCAGTGTCGTTGACCAAGCTGGCCAATGACATCCGGCTGCTCAGCTCCGGTCCGCGCTGCGGGCTGGGTGAGCTGGTGGTGCCTGATGATGGGCTGACGTCTTCGATCATGCCCGGCAAGCGCAATCCGACCATCGCCGAGGTCCTGGCCCAGGCCTGCATGCAGGTGATGGGCAACCACACCACGGTGTCGGTGGCCGGGGCCTCGAGCCTGTTCGAGTTGAACGTCGCCAAACCGGTGATCATCCACAACGTGCTGCAGTCGATCAGCGTGCTGGCCGAGAGCGTGACGATCTTCACCGACAAGCTGCTGGCGGGGCTGGAGGTGAATCACGCGGTGCTCGCGCGCAATGTGGAAGGCTCGCTGCTGCTGGCCACGGCCTTGAACCCGGTGCTGGGTTACGACCAGGTGGCGCGCATTACCCGCAAGGCGGCGGACGAGGGGCTGACGCCCAAGGAGGCGGCGGTGGCGCTGGGGCTGTTGACGGCGCAGGAGTACGACGCGTACGTCAGGCCGCAGGAGATGGTGGGAGGCTGAGGTGCGGGGCAAGCCCGCACCCTGTAGGAGCGGGCTTGCCCCGCGATGAATTCACCACGGTGTATCGGCCAGGGCTTCGCCCTGGTTCGCGGGTGAATCCGCTCCCACAGGTTCATCACTGCTTTCGACAACGGCGCGTTGCCACACCCACAGTAAACCGCAGGCTTTGAGAACAGCGATGAACCCAACGCCGATCAGTGCTTGATCATCACATGCCGAATGGCCGTGTAATCCTCCAGCCCATACATCGACATGTCCTTGCCATACCCGGACAACTTCACCCCGCCATGGGGCATTTCGCTGACCAGCATGAAATGGGTGTTCACCCAGGTGCAGCCATACTGCAAGCGCGCCGCCAGGCGGTGTGCGCGACCAACGTCCTGGGTCCACACCGACGACGCCAGCCCATAGTCCGAGTCGTTGGCCCACTCCAGCGCCTGGGCCTCGTCGCTGAACTCGGTCACCGACACCACCGGCCCGAAGATCTCGCGCCGCACCACTTCATCGTCCTGCTGCGCGCCGGCCAATACCGTCGGTTCGAAGAAGAACCCCGCCCGGTCGGCTCGCTTGCCGCCAGTGGTGACCTGGATATGCGGCACCTGCCGCGCCCGCTCGACGAAACCGCTGACACGCTCCAGGTGCTGCTGGGTAATCAGCGGCCCCAGCTCGGTCTCGGGATCGTTCTGCTCGCCAATACGAATGCTCGCCACCGCAGCCGTGAGCTTGTCGACGAAGGCCTGGTATACACCCTTCTGCACATACAACCGGCAGGCCGCCGTGCAGTCCTGCCCGGCGTTGTAGAAGCCGAACGCACGGATACCTTCGACTGCGGCATCGATGTCGGCATCGTCGAAGATGATCACCGGCGCCTTGCCGCCCAACTCCATGTGCATGCGCTTCACGGTATCGGCAGTGCCGGCGATGATGCGGCTGCCGGTCGCCACGGAGCCTGTCAGCGAGACCATGCGCACCTTGGGATGGGTAGTCAGCGGCTCGCCCACGCTCGGGCCTCGGCCGAACACCAGGTTGACCACACCCGCCGGGAAGATGCCCGCGATCAACTCGCCCAGGCGCAGGGCTGTCAGTGGCGTCTGCTCGGACGGCTTGAGCACCACGGTATTGCCCGCCGCCAAGGCCGGGCCAAGCTTCCAGGCGGCCATCATCAACGGGTAGTTCCACGGCGCGATCGACGCCACCACACCCACCGGGTCGCGGCGGATCATCGAGGTGTGCCCCGGCAGGTACTCACCCGCCGCCGAGCCCTGCAGCACACGGCTGGCGCCGGCGAAGAAGCGGAACACATCGGCCACTGCCGGCAGTTCGTCGTTCAGCGCAGCCTGGT
The DNA here is from genome assembly GCF_009650575.1 of Pseudomonas sp. MNR3A. NCBI lineage: Bacteria > Pseudomonadati > Pseudomonadota > Gammaproteobacteria > Pseudomonadales > Pseudomonadaceae > Pseudomonas > Pseudomonas sp. MNR3A. The sequence goes on from NZ_VZZS01000022.1 coordinate 16,882, forward strand.
AGGGTTTGCCACAGTTGTTCGACTCCAGCCGCGCCAGTTCCTCGGCGTGCGCATCGATGGCATCGGCCAGCTTGAGCAACAGCAGCGAGCGATCCTTGGGGGCGGTCTGGGACCAGCCTTCGAACGCCGCATCGGCTGCACGCACGGCGATGTCGACCTGGGCCGGCGTGGCTTCGGCAATTTCCACCAGGGTGGTGCCGAGCGCCGGGTTGAGCACGGCGAGCGACTCGCCTTCACCGGCGACCAGTTGGCCGTTGATCAGCAGTTTGGTTTGCATGAAGCGCTCCTTTTCTCAGGTTCTTGTTCGCGTGTTCACTTGCCGCTGCCGGCAACGCCTTCGCCACCTTTGGTCAGGTAGTAGGCGCCCAGGATCGGCAGCATGGTCACCAGCATGACCAGCATCGCCACCACATTGGTCACCGGCACATCGCGCGGGCGACCGAGCTGGTTGAGCAGCCAGATCGGCAAGGTGCGTTCATGACCGGCGGTGAAGGTGGTGACGATGATTTCGTCGAACGACAGGGCGAACGCCAGCATGCCGCCAGCCAGCAGCGCCGAGCCGAGGTTGGGCAGGATCACGTAGCGGAAGGTCTGCCAGCCGTCGGCGCCCAGGTCCATCGAGGCTTCGATCAGGCTGTGCGAGGTGCGCCTGAAGCGGGCGATGACGTTGTTGTAGACGATCACCACGCAAAAGGTCGCGTGCCCGACGACGATGGTCATGAAGCCGGGCTCGATGCCCAGGGTCTTGAATGCCGACAGCAGCGCGATGCCGGTGATGATGCCGGGCAAGGCGATCGGCAGGATCAGCATCAGCGAGATGCTTTCCTTGCCGAAGAAATCACGCCGGTACAACGCAGCCGCGGCCAACGTGCCCAGCACCATGGCGATCAGCGTGGCCAGGGCAGCGATCTTCACCGACAGGGTCACGGCATCGAGCACGTCCTGGCGGGCGAAGGCGACGCTGAACCAGTGCAGGGTGAAGCCCTGCGGCGGAAAGCTGAACGCGGCCTCTTCGGTGTTGAAGGCGTACAGGAAGATGATCAGGATCGGGAAGTGCAGGAACACCAGCCCTCCCCAGGCCGCGAGCTTCAGGCCCCAGGACGCTTTTTCAGAGTGCATCGAAGGCCCCCAGGCGTTTGACGATGGACAGGTAGACGGCGATCAGCACGATCGGCACCAGGGTGAAGGCCGCAGCCATGGGCATATTGCCGATGGCGCCCTGCTGGGCGTAGACCATGCCGCCGATGAAGTAGCCCGGCGGCCCGACCAGCGACGGCACGATGAAGTCGCCGAGGGTGAGGCTGAAGGTGAAGATCGAGCCCGCGGCGATGCCGGGCACCGACAGCGGCAGGATCACCTGCATGAAGGTCTGGCGCGGTTGCGCCCCGAGGTCGGCCGAGGCCTGCAGCAGCGACGGCGGCAGGCGCTCCAGCGAGGCCTGGATCGGCAGGATCATGAACGGCAGCCAGATGTAGACGAACACCAGGAAGCGCCCCAGGTTCGAGGTCGACAAGGTGTTGCCGCCCACACCGGGCACGCCCAGCAGCAGGTTCAGCAACGGCTCCAGGCCCAGGTGCTGGACGAACCACATGGCCACCCCGCCCTTGGCCAGCAGCAGGGTCCAGGCATAGGCCTTGACGATGTAGCTGGCCCACATCGGCAGCATCACCGCGATGTAGAAGAACGCCTTGGTCTTGCCGCTGGTATAGCGCGCCATGTAGTAGGCGATGGGAAACGCCAGCGCAGCACTGGCGATGGACACCGCCACGGCCATCAGCACAGTGCGCTGGATGATGTCGAAGTTGGCCGGGGTGAACAGCGCGGCAAAGTTGGCCCAGGTCAGACTCGGCGTCACCGTCATGGTGAAATCGTCGAAGGTGTAGAAGCCCTGCCACAACAACGTCAGCAACGAGCCCAGGTAGATCGCGCCGAACCACAGCAGCGGCGGCACCAGCAGCAGCGACAGGTACAGCGTCGGCTTGCGGTACAGCAGGTTGGACAGCCCGCGCAGGGCGCCGTGGCGGACTACCGGCGCCGTGGCATCGAGGGTCAGGCTCATCTCACACGCCCTCGCTCAGCGCCACCATGGCCTCGCGCGCCCAGCGGGCGGTGACGCGCTGGCCCGGCTGGTGGCTGGCCGGGCCGTCGCCCCACTGGCTGTTGGCCTGGCTCAGGCTCAGGTGCTGGCCATTGTCCAGGCGGATCTCATAGCGCGTTGCGGCGCCCTGGTACTGGATATCGTGCAGCAGGCCGCTGACCTCCACGTCACTGGCTCCCCGTTCGCCCAAGGCGAAGCGAATGTGCTCGGGGCGAATGGAGAACGGCCGGGCATCACCAACCAGTTGGCTGGCGAGTTCGCCACGCAGCACGTTGGAGGTGCCGACGAATTCGGCGACAAAGGCGGTGGCCGGTTTCATGTACAGGTTGCGTGGGGTGTCGACCTGCTCGATGCGCCCTTTGTTGAATACCGCGACGCGGTCGGACATCGACAGCGCTTCGCTCTGGTCGTGGGTGACGAAGATGAAGGTAATGCCCAGTTGGCGTTGCAGGCGCTTGAGTTCGCCCTGCATCTGCTCGCGCAGCTTGAGGTCGAGCGCCCCCAGCGGCTCGTCGAGCAGCAGCACCCGCGGACGGTTGACCAGCGCGCGGGCCAGGGCCACGCGCTGGCGTTGCCCGCCGGAAAGCTGTACCGGCTTGCGCGTGCCATAGCCGCCGAGGGCGACCATCTCCAGCGCCTGCTCGGCACGCTGCAAGCGCTCGGTGCGGGCCACGCCCTTGACCTTCAGGCCATAGGCGACGTTGTCCAGCACGTTCATGTGCGGGAACAGCGCATAGTCCTGGAACACCGTGTTGACGTCACGCTGGTAGGGCGGCAGACCGGCGGCTTCGAAGCCATGGATGCGGATGGAGCCTGCGCTGGGCTGCTCGAAACCTGCGATCAGGCGCAGGCAGGTGGTCTTGCCCGAGCCCGAGGGGCCGAGCATGGAAAAGAATTCGCCGTCCTGGATGTCGATCGACACCTGGTCGACGGCCTTCACCTCGCCGAACTGACGGGAGACCTGGGTGAACTGGACGGCTGGGGGCATGGTGGAGGCTCCGGGGCTGGAAGTTAGCGGGGGCGGACCTTCGGGAGTGGCCTTTGTGGAGGTGGCATTTGTGAGAGCGGCTTCTGTGGGAGTGGCCTCTGTGGGAGCGGGCTTGCCCGCGAAAAGAACACTGCGGTGAATGGCACCGGCTTTGCCGGTGTTCGCGGGCAAGCCCGCTCCCACAGAGGCCACTCCCACAAAGGCCGCTCCCGGACACAACAACCGGCCCTAGCGCCCGCCCATGATCGCGATGTAGTCCTGGGTCCAGCGGCTATAGGGCACGAACTTGCCACCCTCGGCCTGCGGGGTCTTCCAGAAGGCGATCTTGTCGAACTGGTCGAAGCCGTTGGTCTTGCAGCCCTCGGCGCCCAGCAATTCGCTGGCCTTGCAGCCCTGCGGCACCGCTGGCAGCGAACCGAACCAGGCCGCCACGTCACCCTGCACCTTGTCCTGCAGCGACCAGTCCATCCACTTGTAGGCGCAGTTGGGATGCTTGGCCTCGACATGCAGCATGGTGGTGTCAGCCCACCCGGTGACGCCCTCCTTCGGGAATACCGTGGCGATCGGCTGGCCCTCGGCCTTGAGCGCGTTGGCCTGGTAAGGCCAGGCACTGGACGCGGCGACGCCTTCGTTCTTGAAGTCGCTCATCTGCACCGTGGTGTCGTGCCAGTAACGGTGGATCAAGGCGTGCTGCTTGCGCAGCAGGTCGAGCACGGCGGCGTACTGCTTTTCATCGAGTTGGTACGGGTCGCTGATGCCCAGCGCCGGCTGGGTCGCCTTGAGGTAGAGCGCGGCGTCAGCAATGTAGATCGGGCCGTCGTAGGCCTGCACACGGCCCTTGTTCGGCTTGCCATCGGGCAGGTTCTCGGCCTCGAATACGGCTTTCCAGCTATCCGGTGCGGCGGGGAACACCTTGGTGTTGTACATCAGCAGGTTCGGGCCCCACTGGTAGGGCGTGCCGTAGGTCTTGCCATCGACGGTGTACCAGGGGGCGTCGTGCAGGCGCGGGTCGAGGTTCTTCCAGTTGGGGATCAGTTTCGGGTCGATCGGCTGTACACGCTTGCCATAGATCAACCGCAGCGAGGCATCGCCCGAAGCGGTGACCAGGTCGTAGCCACCCTTGGCCATCAGGCTGACCATCTCGTCGGAGGTGGCAGCGGTCTTGACGTTGACCTTGCAACCCGTGTCCTGCTCGAACTTGCTGACCCAGTCATAGGCCTTGTCCGACTCGCCACGTTCGATATAACCCGGCCAGGCGACGATATCGAGCTGGCCCTCGCCCTTGCCGACTTCCTTCAGGGCTTCGGCGGCCTGGAGGCTGCCACTGGCCAGGAGCGCGGTGGCGAGCCCGCTGAGCAACGCTGTCTTGTACATCGTTCATCTCCCAAATTGTTCTTTCTATTGTCGGGGCAGTATCAAGCGAACAACGTCCCTGGCGGCGCCAGCGGATTCTTGTGTCAGTCGAGCAGCTCGCCGTGACGCGCCATGATGTGGCGCACCACGCTGTAGTCCTGCAGCGAGTCGCTGGACAGGTCCTTGCCATAGCCGGAGCGCTTGAGCCCGCCATGGGGCATCTCGCTGGCCAGCATGAAATGGGTGTTGATCCAGGTGCAGCCGTATTGCAGGCGGTTGGCGATCTGGAAGGCCTTGTCGAGGTTCTGCGTCCACACCGAGGAGGCCAGGCCGTATTCGGAGTCGTTGGCCCAGTCCAGCGCCTGGGACAGGTGTTCGAAGCGGGTCACGGTGACCACCGGCCCGAACACCTCGCGCTGGACGATCTCGTCCTGCTGGCGGCAGCCGGCCAGCAGCGTAGGCTGGTAGTAGAAGCCGGGGCCCGAATGCACCGCGGCACCGGTCACCCGCTCGATGTGCGGCTGGCCCAGGGCGCGCTCGACGAAGCTGGCCACGCGGTCGCGCTGGCGGGCGCTGATCAGTGGGCCGATCTCGTTGTCGGCGTCTTTCTTGCGGGCGAAGCGGATATTGCCCACCGCGTCGCCCAGTGCGGCCACCAGCCGGTCGTGGATGCCAGCCTGGGCGTAGATGCGGCAGGCGGCGGTGCAGTCTTGCCCGGCGTTGTAGTAACCATGGGTGCGAATGCCCTGCACCACGGCCTCCAGGTCGGCATCGTCGCAGACGATCACCGGGGCCTTGCCGCCGAGTTCCAGGTGGGTGCGCTTGAGCGTGCGCGAAGCGGCCTGGAGGATCTTCTGGCCGGTGACGATATCGCCGGTCAGCGACACCATGCGCACCTTGGGGTGGCCGACCAGATGGCTGCCGACCGCCTCGCCACCACCGCAGACGATGTTCAGCACGCCCGCCGGCAGGATATCGGCCAGCAGCGGCGCCAGGGCCAGAATCGACAGCGGCGTGTGTTCGGACGGCTTGAACACCAGGGTGTTGCCTGCGGCCAGGGCTGGGGCGATCTTCCACGCCGCCATCATCAGTGGGTAGTTCCACGGCGCGATCGACGCCACCACGCCAACCGGGTCGCGGCGCACCATGCTGGTGTGCCCGGCGACGTACTCGCCAGTGAGCTGACCCTGCTGACAGCGCACGGCCCCGGCAAAGAAACGGAACACATCGGCAGTGGCGGGAATATCGTCCTGGCGCGCCAGCTGCAAGGGCTTGCCGCAGTTCAGCGCCTCGAGACGGGCGAGCAGGTCGGCATTGGCGTCGATGGCGTCGGCAATGGCGAGCAAGGTGGCAGCGCGTTGCGCAGGGGTCGTGCGCGACCAGCCGGCAAAGGCGCGCTGGGCCGCCTGTACCGCGCGCTCAAGTTGTTCGAGGGAGGCTTCGCCGACATTCAGCAGCAACTCGCCGGTCGCCGGGTTGACGATGGGCTCGACCAGCCCTTCCCCGGCAACCAGGTGGCCATCGATCAACTGCGCGCTGTACAGCGGAAGACTGGTGGGCATTTTCGGACTTCTTCTTTTTTTCGTGTCGTCGTGCATGGCGCCTCCGCTGTGGGTCGGGCGCGTCCACTAGAAACGAGACTAGGGCCCGACAGGCAGCTTCACAAATTCTAAATATAGAAAGTCTCGTTCGGTTAAATCGATACCTTGCGCTGGCTGCCCTGCCCCCTGGCCAATGTCAGGAACGGGTCCACCAGCGGCGTGCGCGCCGTGCCTCGGCGCCAGGCCAGGCCCACGTCGAGGGTCTCGTTGAGGTCGGCCAGCGGGCGGGCTTCGATGATGTCGCCTTCCAGCGACCACGGGCGGTAGGTCATGTCGGCCTGGATCGACAGCCCGAGGCCCGCCGCCACCAGGCTGCGCACCGCTTCCACCGACGCGGTGCGCAAGGTGACCTTGGGCGTAAGCCCGGCACGGCTCCAGATGCGCTGGGTGTGCAGGCCCATTTCATCGGCGTTGAGCTGGATCAGCGGCTCGCCCGCGACATCAGCCAGGCTGATGCTGTCGCGCTCGAGCAACGGATGGCGCGGCGGCAGCCACAGGCGGTGTGGCGAGTGGGTGAGCACTTCGGTCTGCAGGGCGTGGCGATCTTCGAGGTTGGACAGGATCAGCACGCCGACATCGATCTCGCCGGCCACCAGCAGGTGCTCGATGTAGGGGCGTTCGTCCTCCACCACGCGGGTTTGGACGTTGGGATAGGCGTGCTGGAAGCGGGTGATCAGGTCGGCTAGGTAATAGCCGGCGACCAGGCTGGTGACGCCGATGGTGAGCAGGCCATCGACCTGGTCGGTGCTCTGCTGCAGGCTGCGCTTGGCGTTTTCCACGGTGGCCAGGATCAGGTGCGCCTGGCGCAGGAACTGGTGGCCCTGGTGAGTCAGGCTCATGCCCTTGGCATGGCGGGTGAACAGGGTCACGCCGATCTCGTCTTCCAGTTGCTGGATCGCCTGGGTGAGGGTCGACTGGGAGATGAACACCGCCTGCGCGGCGGCGGAGATCGAGCCGGTTTCGGCGACGGCGATGAAGTGGCGAATCTGGCGCAGGGTCATCATGCGGAAAAACACCTGTTGTTTTTTCGCAGTATGGTTTATCGAAGGGGTGGTTGAGCGTTCTTTTTTATCGAACAGGGTTTAGGGCTGTGTTGGCCTTTTCGCGGGTAAACCCGCTCCCACAGGAGGTCACAATCCCTGTAGGAGCGGGTTTACCCGCGAAGAGGCCGGGCCTGCAGGGACTACCCGGCAGTCTTGAAGAAGCCCATCCGGCTGCCCAGCGCATCCGCCAGCTCCAGCAGCTCCTGGCTGTCCCCGGCCAGGCGCGTGGAACCTGCGTGGGCATCACGCGAGGAGGCGTGGATGCGATTGATGTCCTGGCTGAGCATGCTCGCCGCCACATCCTGCTGCGACGAAGCCGCGGCGATCTGGTTGTTCATCTGGCTGATCGCTGCCACCTCGCGACGGATCTCGTTCAGCGAACGCTGTGCGACCTGGGTACGCTCCACCGTGCCCTGCGCCAGCTCGCGGCTGTCGCCGACGATCTGCGCAGTCTTGCCGGCACCCTCCTGCAGCTTGCCGATCATGCCGCGGATCTCGCGAGTCGACTCCTGGGTGCGGTTGGCCAGCGAGCGCACCTCGTCGGCGACCACCGCGAAGCCCCGGCCGAACTCGCCGGCACGCGCCGCTTCGATCGCGGCATTGAGCGCCAGCAGGTTGGTGCGCTCGGCGATGGAGTTGATCACCTCGATGATGCTCTCGATGGCCTGGCTGTCAGAGGCGACCTGCAACACCGCCTCGGTGGCCGACTCCAGCACCTGAGCCAGTTCGTGCATGGAGCTGGCGGTGCCTTCGACTACGGTCTTGCCAGCATCCACTTCCTGGTCGGCTGCCTCGGAGGCCCGTGCGGCCGCGGCGGCGTAACCGGCGATCTCGTTGATCGCGGCCACCAGTTGCGACACGGCGCTGGCCATGTGCTGAGTATCGTCGCTCTGCTGCTGCATGCGCCCCTGGTTGGCGGCAGCGCCCTGGCTCATGCGGCTGGACGAGGCGACCAGGTCGGTCGCCACCTGGTTGACCTGGGCGATGATCTCGGTGAGGTGACGGTTGGTGGTGCCCAGCGCGCCCATCACGCTGTCCGGATGCTGGCTGCGTACGCTCTGGTCGATCTCGCCACGGGCCAGGCCACGCAGCAGTTGCGCCACTTCCTCGGGCTCGGCGCCCAGGGTCGAGCGAATGCTGCGGATGATCAGCAGCGAGGCGGCGACGCTGAGCAGCGCAGCCAGGGCCGCGGCCCAGAGCATCAAACCGGCAAAGCCCGAAGCGCTGTCACGCACGATGCCGATGTCGCGCACTACATCCTTTTCCTGCAGGTCGATGAAGGCGTTGATACTGCGCAGCCATTCCTTGTACGCCGGCGCGACCTGGGCCAGCAACAGCGCCTGAGCCTGCTCGAAATCGCCCTTGTGGCGAAGCTCCAGCAACTGCGCGGTGGCGGCCTGGGCGGTACGCTCGATACCCTGGATCTGCTGCTGCAGGCGTTGCTCGTCAGCACCAGCCTTGGGCTCGCCGAGCATCTTGGCCAGCGGCACGGCGGAGGTCTGGTAGAAGTCGTCCAGGCGCTTGATGTCCTGGAGGAAGCCCGAAAGCTGGCCATCATCGTGGGTCAGCACGGCATCGCGGATGGCGATGGCGCGGTCATGCACGCTGCCGCGCAGGTTGATCGCATAGCGCTGCTTGACCGTGGTGTTGCTGCTGACCTCGGTGAGCAACGCGTCGATCCCGCCCACCCGATGCACGCCGATGGCGGTGATGACCAGCATCAACCCAACGACCAATGCAAACCCCAGCGCCAACCTCATGGTGATGCTGATTCCTCTGAACATGGTGTCCTCCCCCGAGTGCATAAAAGCTTTTTGCCATCATTTTTTGCATGCTTTATACCCAGAGAATGTGAAGCCTTCTAATCGCGTTGATTGATAACGACCATGAAATTAAATCATCAGGTCGGCTGCGTGACTGGCACGGGAAGTGGCCGGTTCAGCAGCAGCCCGACCACCACGGCGAACACCAGCGCGGCCACCCCGGCACTGGTCAGCACCGCTTCGAAACCGCCGACGAAGGCTTGGCGTGCCAGCGGCGCGAGGGTGTCGCGCAGACTCGGATCGACCACTGCCAGCGCCGCCGGCAGATCGCCCGCCGCGACCCGGGTCGCCATGTCGCCGACCTTGTCCAGTTGCGCCGGCGCCACGCCCGCCACCGCCTCACGCAACAACTGCCCACTGCGGCTTGCCAGAATCCCGCCCAGCACACCGATGGCCAGCACGATCGCGCCGAAGCGTGTGGTGGTGCTCAAGCCCGAGGCCATGCCGGTACGCTCGCGCGGTACGCAGGCCATGATGTTCTTCTGCGTATCGCCGTTGAGCAGCCCGGCCCCGGCGCCAAGCACCAGGCTGGCCAGGGCGAAGCGGGTATAACCGCCGTACGCGGCTGCGGCCGAACACAAGAGGTTGCCCAGCCCCACCAGCAGCAAGCCCAGGGCGAACACGCGCGCCGAACCGAGCCGTGCCGACAGGCGCATGCCCAGGCGGGGTGTCAGCAGCATCGCCAGGGCGAACGGCAGCATGCCTGCACCTGCGGCCAGCGCTGGCAGTTGCAGGCCGTTCTGGAGGTACAGCGGCAGCAAGGTCATCATCACCTGGGCGCAGGCGGCATAGGCGAACATGCCGAGCAGAGCGCCGATGAAGCGCCCGCTGCGCATCAGTTGCAGGTCGATCATCGGCCGCGACTGGTTGCGCTCGACCAGCACGAAGAGGAAGAACAGGAACGCCGCGATCACCAGGCGCCCGAGGGTGGGGGCGCTGTCCCAGCCGACGCGGTTGGCATCGATCAGCGCCCAGATCAGGTAGCCCAGCGCGCCGGCGAAGGTCAGGCTGCCGAATGGGTCAAGGCGCGCGGCGGCGCTGTCGCGCGACTCCTCGACACTGCGCCGGACCATGAACGCCAGCACCCCCACCAGCGGCAGGTTGATGTAGAAGATCCAGCGCCAACCCAAGGTGCTGGCGATCAGGCCGCCAAGCAGCGGTGCGAAGGTGATGGTCGCGCCCATGCACGCGCCCCAGAACGCCCAGGCGCGCAGGCGCTCCTCGGGTTCGTGGAAGCGGTGACCGATGGCCGCCAGCGCGGCGGTGAGCAGCAGCGCCGCACCAAGGCCCTTGGCGGCCCGGGCCAGGTCGAGAAACATCAGTGTCGGCGCGGCGCCGCAGGCCAGCGAGGCCAGGCCGAACAGGCCCAGCCCCAGTTGCAGCATGCGCCGTCGGCCGAAACGATCGGCCAGGCTGCCGGCCGGTAGCAGGGCTGCGGCGAAGGCCAGCAGGTAGGCGCTGACCACCCATTCGATGTCGGCGAACGAGCCGGACAGGTCACGGGCGATGCTGGGCAGGCTGACCGCGACGATATTGGTGTCGAGGATGATCAGTGCGCACACCGCCGAGGCGGTGAACAGGGTGAAGCGGGCGGATGACATGGTGAGGCTCCCGAAGGGGGGGGTGATCTTCAGGGCCTCATCGCGGGACAAGTCGCAGCGGCGAACCGCCGCTCCCACAGGTGTTCCGCAGGTTTCGGAGTCGTCGGGGCACCTGTGGGAGCGGGCTTGTCCCGCGATGAGGCCGGAACAGCCACCACAAGCCTGTCGGCCAAAATCGTTTCGCCGCAGGCTTTGCAGTGTTGCTACCACCCTACCCTCCCAGCGCCCAGCCCTTGTTAGCCAGGCGCCGCGTTGTCATTAGCCTGAAGCTAACGCACCACCACCGGCCTCCCGTCGTTCACGGCGCAACTCGCTGCCCAGCTCCCGCGCCAACGCCACAAAATTCACCGCCTGCGGCGACGGGTTGTCCTGCCGGCACAGCAGGGTAATCGGCGCCGCCAGCCGGGGCCGGGCATCGCGAATCGGCCGGTAGGCCACGCTGTGCTCGTGAAAGCCGCGCATCGAGGTCGGCACCACCGACACCCCAGCCCCTGCGGCCACCAGGCTGACGTTGGTCAGCATGCGCTCGACCTCGAACGCCACCTTCGGCTCGAACCCGGCATTGCGACACGCCTGCAGCAAATTGGCGTACATCCCCGGCGCCCCCGGGCGGCGCACCAGGATGAACGGCTCGTCGGCCAGGTCCTTGAGCGCAATGGCCGCACCGCTGTCGAGCAGGCGATGGCCAACCGGCAGGGTCAGCACCAGTTCTTCGTTGAGCAACCGGTGATAGGCGATGCCGCGTGGGCGGTCGACCGGCGCGCGAAGGATGCCGATATCGACACTGTCGTCGCTCACCTCGTCGGTCAGTTCGCGGGCGTTGCCTTCGTGCAAGGCGATATCGACGTCCGGGTACAGGTCGCGGTAGCGCCGGATGATGCGGGGGATCAATGGATGGGACGCCGCCGAGCTGGTGAAGCCGACCTTGAGGTTGCCTTCGATGCCCTTGGCCGTGCGCGCCGCCTTCTGCGCACCGTTCTCGACCCGTTGCAGGATGTCTAGGGCCTCTTGAAGGAAGACCTCGCCGCCAGCGGTAAGGTCGACACCCTTGGCATGGCGGATGAACAGGTCGAAGCCCAGCTCCTGTTCCAGTGCGCGGATCTGCTGGCTGAGTGGCGGTTGCTGCATGTTCAGCCGCGCGGCGGCACGGGTGAAGTGCTTTTCCTGGGCGACCATGACGAAGTAACGAAGGTGACGAAGTTCCATGCAGGCTCCGGGGACGGGTGGCGAGGAGCATTGTGGCGCATGCGCAGTCCTCGCACCATTCACGCTAGAATCGGCAAACCGGAAAAAAACAAAAACTGCCGATGATCCGCAATCGCTCTCGTTCAGACCTTGCCCTGCTCCTGCTCGCACTGCTGGCCGGTGCGCTGCTGGGTGTCTGGCAGCCGGACCTGGCGGTGCAGATGAAGCCGCTCAGTGACCTGTTCATTTCCATCATCGGCGTCTGTGCCCCGGTGGTGATGTTCATCCTGGTCTGCTCCAGCACCGCCGCCCTGAGTGACTACCGCGCCACCGCCCGCCTCGGCCTCAAGGCCATGGCTTACTGGCAACTGATGTCGTTGCTTTCGCTGCTGATTGGACTGGCGGTGGCTTTGCTGCTGCGCCCTGGCGCAGGGTTGGAAAGCTCCAGCCATGTGTGGTCGGTGCCGCTGCTGGCCGGCGACGGTCCGATGCTCTCGCGCCTGCCGACCCTGCTGCTCGACTCGCTGGAAGAAAGCCCGATCCTCAAGGTGCTGCTGGCCGCACTGGTGTGTGGCCTGCTGTTGGGGCGCAGCGGCGAAACCGGCCGACGCCTGACCCGCCAGCTCGACCGGACCATGGCCTGGATGTTCCGCATCATGCGCCTGATCGTCAGCTTCGCGCCGCTGGCCGCGTTTGGTGCCATCGCCTTCATCATCGGCAAGTACGGCCTGGACGCCGCCATTCCCCTGGCCAAGTTCGTCGTTGCTGCCTACGCCGCGTGCCTGGCCTACCTGCTGCTGGTGCCGCTGCTGGTGATGCGTCTGCTCGGCTGTCGCCTGGCGAGGCTGGTGGGCTACATCAAGGAAGAATTGCTGCTGGTGATCTCGACCGGCTCGTCGGTGGCCGCCCTGCCGCGCCTGGTAGAAAAGCTCGAAGCGGCGGGTTGCGACAGCCAGACCCTGCGCCTGACCCTCACTGCCGGCTACAGCTTCAACCTCAATGGCTCGAGCCTGTACCTGATCGTCGCGGTGCTGTTTCTCGCACAGCTTGGGCATATCGACCTGACTCCCTCGCTGCTGGCGACCATCGTGCTGGTCAGCCTGTTCACCTCGCTCGGCTCGACCAGCGTGGCCGGCTCGGCCTTCGTCACCCTGGCTGCGACCCTGAGCGTGCTGGACATCGTGCCGCTGGAGAGCATCGGTTTGCTGATTGGCGTGGAGCGGCTGATGAAATGCCGGTCGGTGACCAATGTGGTGGGCAATTGCGTGGCGTGCCTGGCGATTGCCTGGTGGCACGGGAAGGTGGATCGAGGGCGGTTGCGCGAGGTGTTGGGTTAGTCGCTACTGAGCCTGGCCCCGCCCACGAAAATCACAGGCCAGTCATATCAACCGCACTCTGTGTTGCAGTAACTCCCGAGCGCTCTACATTGATCAGTAGCTCTTCCACTGCTGCTTGACCTGGGAGCGTCGCTGGATAGCCCCTCCCTTACCGAGCGAGCGGTAAAAATGACCGTCTTGGCTTTTGCTAATCCCTCTACCGTGATAACCACTCACAGTCAGCCTGGAGTACCCTTTACCGCGCATCTCGTTGCTCAGCGACTCAGCAGGTGGGTAGATCTTTCCTGGCTTGCCGGGCCCTCCCGCACTCTCGTCATGTTTCGGCTGACGCGCCTGCTCCAAACTATCCTTTTCAAATGACGAAGGCTCAATCACATCTGCACTATTACAAGGCACTAGACGGATATCTTCATAGTTCAAGTTCAATCCGCCTCCGGAAAACTCCTGAGCCAGTCTCTTCATGGACATGCCTTTGTTGTTTTCGCCGTTTGAAGCAGCGTAAACACGACTAATACCCGGCCCGCCATGCCCCACGACATATAACTTTGTACGTACAGGGTCCAGTTCGCTAAATAACTTCGATCCGCGGTCGGCCATCAGGTATTTTATTGCTTCCAGTTGCCCGTTTCGAGCGATGATATTCCGACTGTATAGATCAAAATATTGACGTTCTTTAGCGGTCAACGAACGCTTGCTCTTTAACCGTTCGATCTGTCCCTGAGTTCTTTCATTGAGTTCCTCAAGCTGCTGGGCTTCATTTTTCAGCAATTTTTTGAAGGTCTCGCGTTCTTGGTCATTCTCGAATGCCATTGATCGAATGCTCTTTCCCAGCTGTATGCGTTTGGCGTTCTCAACGGCCACAATTTTCGCTGCATCTCCGCGCGAAAAAGGCGTGTAAATGTATCCTGTCCTCCCCTCTCGCCCCTCCGGGTCATGCAGCGTGATCGGGTTATTCCCGACCATCCGGTACAGATTCAAACCATCCACCGCTTTCCCTTCATCATCCAGCGTATCGGCACTCAACCAACGTCCCGCCCAAGGCAGGTAATAGCGACTTCCGTAATAATACAAGCCCGTCGCATCCCGCTCTTTTCCCGAATAACGGATCGTCTTCAAACCCGCCTCGAGCCGGCTGCGCGCCGCCCAAACCGCCGTGCCGCCATAGGGGTAGTACTCCTCTTGGCTGATCACGTCACCTCGCCCATCCACTTCCAGGCCGCTGCTACCGATCAGGTCGTGATAGCTGTAACGCAGTTGATCATTCTCGATCTCAGCTGGCTTGCCGCTCGACCAGTGCAATACCCGCACCTCGGCACCGCCACCAGCGGCCACAGTGATCACCTGCAGTTGCTCGACCTCCGCCTGGGCAACCGACTTGCTGCGCAACTCAAGGCCATCCAGATACACCACTCGCTCTGCGCGCGGGGTTGCACAGGCCTGCTGTGTGACTTTCAACAGGCGCATGCCATTCGCCGCATAGCGGTACCACTCGCAATCATCCGCGCCTTCGTCACGCTGAATCGGCGAAACCCGAGACAGCTCACCGCGCGCAGTCCACTGTAACGGTTGGCCGGGAAGCAGCGCACACGGGTGGCCGCCAGCGTCGAACAGTGCATCCACCTCGCCGGGCAGCAGTCCTGGCTGAGCCAGCACTGCGCGGTTACTTCGGTCAGAAACGGTAAGTTGCACACTGTAGCCATTGCCGGAGGCAGGCGCGCGATGGTGTATATGCGTCAGGTTGTTGCCGCTGTCGTAGCGGTAATCACGGGTGTAGCGGCTGTAGACCCTCGCATCGACCGGTACGGCAGGTTCGGGCAGCCGAGTGCCGTGCCGAGCAGCACCTGCCATTTCCCGGCCACTGGCCTCGACCAATTGATACAGGCTGTCGTAGACGTAGGTGCCCTCGGCCATGACTTTCTGGTTGCGCCAGTAGCGTGCGGCCTCGGCCTCGTTGCGCACACGCAGCACATTGCCCACTGGGTCATGGCTGTAACGCAGGTGCTGCAGGGTACGAGCACCGGAAGGAGAAGTGGCCGGACGCTGCACCAGAATCCCCGTCAGGCGCAGGCTGCGGGGATCGAATGTGAACCTGGTGCTGATGCCGTTGCCATGCGCTTCATGCAGCTTGTGTTCGCCAGCCGAGTAGTGCAACGCCGCGACAATCGGCTGCTCAGGTCTGCCTTGCAGCGTGAGCCAGCTGCCCAGTAAATGCCCGGCCAAGTCATACGCCAGACGCTGCCTGTGGCCGCAGGCATCTGTCGCACTCACGGGAAGGCCTGTCGCGTCCCGCGTCGTGTGGCTGACATAAGCCTGGCCCGGCGGCGCCAGCAGCACCTCCCACACCGAGGCGTCTTCGCCCTGCCAGTCGGCCTGTGCGTTTGCATCATCCGCGAATGCCAGCAAGCGTCGACGAGAAACCAGGGGGTCGCCCGTCAACGCGACCTCGTCCAACTGCAACAATCCAGCCGGGTCGTAGTGACGGTTGCATAGCCCCGCCAGGTTGCGGTCTCTACTGTCCTGGGTTGGCTCTGCATAAGTCAGCCGTTCGCTGCAACGCACGGCCCCCGCAATGATCTGCTCGGTGACGCCCAGCAGACGGCCGGGCAGATTCGCAGGCTCGTAATGAAAGCGGTCCACCACCGCCTCGCCAACACCTTCGTCACCCCGTTCGCCCAGCCGGATCCGACTCAGCGCCAACAGCGGTCGGCCTTGCACATCATTCAGGCGCAGGCAAATACCGGCGTCGACACTCTGGGTGCGCACAATGACACCGCCCAACGAGGACTGCCACGCGAAGTTCACCCGCCCCTCGGCATGCAGGCGCGGATCACGACTTTCGCTGATACGGCTGACGGCATCATGCCTGTGACGGGTGATACGCCAGGCCAAGGCCTGCGCCAGCGTCGGATGGCGATAGCCAGCGATATCGCGTACATCCAAACCGCGACTATCGATCACCCGGCCCCCAGGAGTACCTGCGTGCACCACTGGCGCATCCATGTTGCCCACCATTATCTGTGATGCGGGAAATACGAGCCGCCTTGAGCCATGCTTCGCAAGCTGTTCGGTGATATTAGAGACGCCTCACTGTCCGCGAAACTGACAGATTTATCAGGTGATGGGTCAACAAGCGGGCCGGTCAGCAACCCTCCCAGTGGGAGCAGGCCTGCAGTCAGACCTCCTGGTTTCTGGCCACCTCAAGGTCGTTCAGCAAAGCCTTGGCCATCGCGCTGAGATACCTCAATGCCGTCAGGGCAGCAGGGGCGATGTCCTCGTCACTGCCCTGGCTCAGATCGCGCACGCAACCGAGCAGCAACGACACTTCGTCGAATGCCTGATCCACGGGAATACCGGGTTGTACGCGGAACATCCCGAGGGCCGTGGCGATGCCTGGCGTGGTGTTTTCATTCATGGACAAACCTCCATCACATCCGTTTGAGGGCGTGTTCGATCAAGGCCCGCGCTGTTTCGGCGGCATGCGCGGCGTTGGCGAGCATGTTCAGACCGGGAGCACCGGCCATGAAGCGACAATGCTCGTCGAGGGTCTCGCTGACACCGCGCAACAGCTCGCTGGCGTGAGCCAGGGCGTCCGGGGGAATCAGGTCGGCGTGGATGGAGAAGTAGGGAGTATTGATGAGCTTGAGGCGGGGTGGATCGGGGACGATCTTTTTCATGGTGTTGCCCTGTGTTGAGTTGTCGAAAGCCGACTACTCCATCCCTCTCACAGGATAGGGTGGCAGCTGTGGTGGGGTGAGAGACCGGACCAACACAGAGCAAAAGCCGGCCAGGCATAAAGCCTGCCCACGCACAGCTGCCATAACAGCGTTGAACTGCAAATAGATGCGGGTTCTCACACCCTTCTCTTTCAAGGTGTTCGCATGTGATTGCGTGAGGGCTGACAGGTGCTTGCCTGAAGTTTTTCAGCGCCTGTGAGATCGAGCGCCGCCCGCGCGGCGCTTCGCGGGCAAGCCCGCTCCTACAGTTTGTTTCGGGCCAGTTATGCCTGTGCCATAGGCGCTCGACGCCTGGTGTATACGACTCGGTAACGCGCCGTGCGCCAAAGGGGGCGCGCGAAAATGCCACAGGATTCATTGGCCCGAAACAAACTGTAGGAGCGGGCTTGCCCGCGAAGCGCCGCGCGGGCGGCGCTCGATCTCATAGGCGCTGAAAAACTTTCGGCAAGCACCTGCCAGCCTCTACGCAAACACCTTGAACCCCCGCGAACACCGGCACAGCCGGTGCCATGCACCGCGGCGTGCTTTTCGCGGGCAAGCCCGCTCCCACAGGGGTCGGGCTGGCCTTTGGATTTTGAGCAGGCCAGTTTCTCCAAGGCGGCTTTACTGCCCCGCGAGCTTGTCGAACGCCTTGTCCAGCGCCGCATCGGCATCCACCAGCTTCTGCCGGTGCAGCTTCATCCAGTCCTGGTCCGCCGCCAGGCGCTTGCCCGCTTCCATCAGCATGCGCCGCACTTCGTTCGGCTGTGGCCCGCCAGTGCCCTGGCGACTCTCGACCATCGCCCGTGGCGACAGGCTGGCGCGGAAGGCGGCCTCGCTCAGCGGTAGCTGGTCGTCCTGCCATTTGTACTTCTTCGCCGCCTGGGTATAGAGCGTCTGGGCATCGGCGTAGGCGAAGTCCTTGGGCAGCGTGCCCTCGGCACGGGCCTTCTCGACGATCAGCGAGGCGAAGCTATGACCGATGCGGAACGGCACGTGGTGCTGGCGCTCCAGGGTGTCGGCCAGTTCCATCGATGTGGTCCAGTCGGCGTCCAGCTCCTCTTCGGCGCGGGCAGCGTTGATCTGCAGGGCATCGAGCACCAGGTCCATGCGTTCGAACATTTCGTTGGCCGACTTGAACAGCCCCAGGTCGTCGAACGCGGCCTTGTAGTCGGTCATGCCGGTGGTGACGTTATGCGCTCGCACGGTGGTGGCGTTGGCCAGACCGACCACATCGGAAGCCGACTCACGGGTGCGCATCAGCAGGCCTGGGTTGCGCTTCTGCGGCATGGCGCTGCTGGTGTAGGTCGAGCCCTCGTCGAGCAGCAGCCACGGGCGGGTCTGGTGGTACTGGGTGTGGATATCGCCAATGATCGCGCCCACGCGAATGGCCGACGACGAGGCAATGCTCGCAGCCTCCAGCGGAATGTCGTAGGTCGACACCTGGCTGGCATCCAGCGAGTTCTCACGCAGGCCATCGAAGCCCAAAAGCGTTGCCAGGCGCTCGCGGTTGAGCGGGTAACCGGAGTTGGCCAGCACCGCGGTGCCCATCGGGCTCAGGTTCAGGCGCGCATAGAGGTCGTGAATGCGCTGGGCATCGCGCTGGAACGACGCCTCATAGGCCAGCAGGTAGTGGGCGTAGCTGATCGGCATGGCCTGCACGCCGTTGGTGTAGGCCGGCACCAGAGTGTCGACGTTGACCGAGGCCAGCTTGAGCAGACGCTGGCGGGTGGCGTTCAGGGCGTCGCTGTAGTCCAGCACTTCGGCGCGCAGCGAGGCCAGGCGATAGGTGGCGTACATGTCCTGGCGGCTGCGCCCGGAGTGGATCAACGAAGCCTGCGGGCCAATCTTGTCGATCATCACCTGCTCGAGCTGCAACACATCGCTGGGGCGCTTGCCGTCGGGCTGCTTGGCCTGGTCGATGGCATAGCGCACGCCGCCGGCAATCACCTTGCCCTGGTCGGCTGGCACGATGCCCTGCTCGGTGAGCATGACGATGGAGGCCTTGTTGATGCGGTTGAGCCAGTCGAACTGGCTTTCCTGCTGGCCCCCCTTGAGCGCGGACTTGTCGACGGTGGCGCCGATCTTGCGCGCCTGCTCGGCGCATTCGGCGGTGGTCTTGCACGGCAGGTCGGCAGTGTTGGCGGCCTGGGCCGTGGCAGCGGCGAACAGGGCGTAGGCAATGGCCAGGTAGAGCGGGGTCTTTCTTGTTGTCATGGTTTCGGTTCCGCGAATGTGTCGCTCAGGAGGGGCGAACATGGCGGGATGCTAGCGGCGGGTTTGGAAGATTAAAAATATATTAAAAATATGCGACCAATATCTCTCTAGTATGGAGAGCGGCGATGGCAACTTGATACTTTCAAGATATCAAGACACTCGATTCAAGATATTTTATCTCGGCAAAAACCGCTGCTAGGATCGGCGCCATAACTCCAATCAAACCGGCCGATCCCCACACACCGCCACGGGATACGACCGGCACCGCACTCTTACGAGGTGGTTACATGCCGCATCACGTCCTGCGCACATTCGCCCGCTCCCTGCTGCTCCTGGCCGCCAGCCTGCTGGCCGTCCAGGCCGTCGCCGCCCCCCAGACCGTGCGCCTGGGCGACACTGCCCCCTACAACTTCCTTGCCTTCGCCAACAACGACCTGCAGCGTGCCAGCCTGCCCGTGCAGCGCGCCGTGGTGCTGCTGCATGGTGTGCGCCGCAACGCCGACGACTATTACGACAGCGGCGAAAAGCTGCTGGAAAACGCGGGTTTCAGCGCCAGCGACACCTTGCTGCTGGCGCCCAACTTCCTCACCCCCAGCGACCGCCGTGCCGGCGACGACATGCCGCTGTGGCCCAAGGACAAATGGATGCACGGCACCGAGTCGCAGACCGGGCGCGCCGGTATCGCCGGTTTCACCGTGCTCGACGACCTTCTCGCCTACCTAGGCAACCGCCAGCATTTCCCTGCATTGAAGGAAATCGTGCTCATCGGTCACTCCGCCGGTGGTCAGTTGATGCAGCGCTACACCCTGCTCGGCGACGGCGACCAACGCCTGCGCGCCAGCGGCATCCAGGTGCGCTACGTGGTGTCCAGCCCCTCGTCCTACCTCTACCTGGACGACAACCGCGTGCAGGACGGCGCCTTCAAGCCGGTGCTCACGGTCATGTGCCCAAGTTACAACCAGTACCGCTATGGCCTGGAGCGGGCGCCGGCGTACTTCACCCGCCAGGGCCTGAACGCCACCCAGGTGTTCCAGCGCTATGCCGCACGCAACCTGACCTACATGGTCGGCGAGCTCGACAACAAACCGGACGACCGAGTGATGGACCGCGCCTGTGGCGCTGCCATGCAGGGCGATACCCGTGTCGAGCGCCAGCTCAACTACCTGCGCTACGAAGCCTTCCTCGCGCAGAAATGGCACATCCCCATCGACCACCTGCAATTCCAGGTCAGCAAGGTCGGCCATAACGCCGCCCGCCTGTTTGCCGCGAAAAGCGTTGCCAGGACCCTGTTCCCGACCCGCTGACGCCGTTCGCACTTCCTACAAAAACAACAAAAGAATCTGCCATGACCCGGACTTATCTCGCCGCCTCCGTGCGCCGGGCGTTGCACCCGCGCGCCCTGACGTTCCTCACCGCCGCCGTGCTCGCCGGCCAGGCCCAGGGTGAAACCCTGCCCAGCGCCGGCTCACTGTTCGACACCAACCGCGACAGCTTGCGCCCGGCGCAACGCAGCCAGCAGCCCCAAGGCAGCGTGCGCATCGAGGCCGAGGACGATCAGCGCCAGGCCCAAGGCAATAATCCGCCGGGCCCCTCGTTCAGCTTCAAGGTCACGGCCTTCAAGCTCACCGGCAACCGCGAGATCAGCGAATCGCGCCTGCAACAGGAATTGCAGAACGACCTCGGCCGCGAACTCGACCTCAACGGCTTGCGTGCCGCCGCCGACCGCATCACCGCGCTGTACCGCAGCCGCGGTTACCTGGTGGCCCGCGCCTACCTGCCGCCGCAGGAAATCGAAGGCGGCGTGGTCACCCTCGAGGTGCGTGAGGGCAAGGTCGGCACGGTGCGCACCGAGCCGGGGCCGGGTGTGCGCCTGAATGCCGGCATGCAGCAGCGTTTCGTCGACGCACTGCCCAGCGGCAGCGTGATTCGCGAGCAGGACATGGAGCGCGTACTGCTGCGCCTCTCCGATATTGCCGGTGTTTCCGTGCGCGCGGTTCTGCAACCCTCGCGCCAGCCGGGCGCTGCCGATATCGTGCTGAAGTTGAGCGAGATGACTGCCTGGACCGGCCGGGTCAGTTTCGACAACTACGGCAACTACTACACCGGCAGCAACCGGATGAGCACCAACGTCAGCCTCAACGACGCCTTCGGCTTCGGCGAAAGTCTGTACTTCAACAACCAGGCCAGCTTCGAGGGCCTGGATATCAAGGGCGTGGGCATGCGCTTGCCGCTGGGTGCCAGCGGCATCAGCCTCGGCGCCAGCTACGCCGAGATGGACTACAGCATCGGCAAGGGCCTGAAGACCGCCAACGCCAGCGGCAGCGCCGAGGTTTCGGCACTGTTCGTTGATGCCTCGCTGCTGCGCAGCCGCGACGCCAACATCGGCCTGAACCTGGCCCAGGAACACCGTTACTTCGACGACGCCGCTGGCGCCTTCGAGGTGCGCAAGAGCGCCGTGTTCCGCGGCCTGACCCTGTACGGCGACTGGCGTGACGGCTGGGCCGGCAGCAACCGCTGGAGCCTGGGCTATGGCTTCGGCCACCTGGACAAAAACACCCCGCTCGACGCAGCCCTCGACGCGCTGACCGCCGAGGCCGCCGGCACCTACCACAAGGGCACCCTGTCGTTCAGCCGCCTGCAGGCGCTCGGCGGTGGTTACTCGCTGTATGCCGCCATCAGCGGTCAGTGGGCTGACAAGAACCTCGACAGCTCGGAGAAATTCACCCTCGGCGGCCCCAACGGTGTGCGCGCCTACGGGGTCGGCGAAGCGGCCGGTGACGAAGGCCTGCTCGGCCGGGTCGAGCTGCGCAAGTACCTGGGCAACATCCATGGCGCCATCGCCGAAGGTGCGCTGTTCGCCGATGCGGGGCGGGTGAAGGTCAACAAGAAGCCCTGGGACGACAGCGAGAACAGCCTCAGCCGCCACGGCTACGGCGTGGGCCTGAACATCTATCACCGCGACCTGGTGATGAACGCCAGCCTGGCCTTCTCCAACGGCGACGATCCGACCAGCGACGAGCGCGACGCCAAGCGTTTCTGGCTCTCGGTCAGTGGCTCGCCGCAGGCCTTCGCGGGCCTGGCCAAAGACCTCGGCACCCGCGAGGACTTTCGTGACAAGAGCACCGAGCTGACCCTCTACGGCTCGCTGGGCCTGGTGCCCGAGTACGTCGATCGGCGCGACTCGACCCGCGCCGCCCCCGCCGACCAGAGCAAACTGGCCACGCCCAACGGGCGCAACATGAACAGCTACCTGCGTGCCCGCGACAACGTTTCCTATGTCGGTGCCCGTGCCGGTATCCCGATCAGCGACACCTCGCGCTTCCTGTGGCAGCTCGAATACGGCATCTCGGTCAACTACACGCTGTCGGGCGACGAAACCGCGCCCAAGTCGATTTCGCCCAACACCCGCCTGCGCAACTCCGCCGTGGCCTTCGACGACGACCGCTACGGCACCCTGCTCTACGGGGTCTGGGACATGCCGCTCAAGGAGAGCACCACCAGCCTCGATCCGTTCAACGGCAAGACCGCTGGCGCCTACTACAACATCATCGGCTCGCCGGGCTTCAACGTCAGCATGGCCAGCAACGTCAACGGCCCGGCCAGCAGGGCCGACAGCAGCGAAAGCTCCGATGCCGCGTTCAACCGGCGCCAGTCCGGCATGGTCGCCTGGTGGTCGCCGGAGTGGAACGGCCTGACGCTCAAGCTGGCCTACTCCAACAACGGCACCCGCGCCGCCGAAGACGTCGACAACGGCTACCTCTATGGCGGCAGCCTGACCTACCAGAACGGTGGCTTCACTGCGGTGGCTGCGGCCGAGCGCCATGTCGACTATTTCGGCATCGCCAGCCTTGGCCGCAACTCGCGTGGGGTCGGCAGCAACACCCATGTCACCGACGGCACCTCGTCCAACGACTACAGCTACCGCCTGGGCCTGGGCTACCAGATCGGCAATACCCAGCTGTCGCTGGTGGCCGACGAACTGCACTACGCCGAGGACGGCGTGGTGAACAACAGCCTCAACGTCAGCGACCTGTCCGATTACAAGCGCCGCGCCTACATGCTCGGCGTCAGCCACCGCCTCGGCGCCTGGCGCCTGCGTGCCAGCTACGCCCGCGCCCTGGCCGGCGATTGCAAGATGATCTCGGCGGCCGGTTATCAGTGCGATACCAGTGGCATGGGTGCACGCCAGTACGCCCTGGGCGTGGGTTATCGCCTGAGCCGCAACAGCGAGATTTTCGCCCACTACGTGCTGCTGCAGAACGAATCGCTGGCCAACTACAACTTCGCCGTGGTCGGCGCCTTTGCCGCCAGCGGCTACTCGCCGGGCGTGGGCACCACGATCAACGCCATCGGCACCGGCTTCAACTATTCGTTCTGAGGAGACGACCATGCACGCCACCCTTTCCCGTCGTCGCCAACGACCGACACTCAAACCCCTGGCCCTCGCGGTACTTTGCGCCGTGCACGGCCTGATGCCGCAGCACGCCATGGCGCTGGACGCAGGCGCCCTGCCAACGAACGGCCAGATCACCTCCGGCAGCGGCGGCATCAGCCAGGCCGGCAATGTGCTGGACGTGACCCAGAACAGCCAGCAGTTGATCGCCACCTGGGAGCGCTTCAACATCGGCAAGGACGCCCAGGTCAACTTCCACCAGCCCAACGCCTCGGCGGTCGCACTGAACCGGGTGACCGCCAGCGATGCCTCGCAGATCCTCGGCCAGCTCAACGCCAACGGCCAGGTGTACCTGATCAACCCCAGCGGCGTGCTGTTCGGCAACGGTGCGTCGGTCAATGTCGGCGGCCTGGTCGCCAGTACCCTGGATATCAACGACGACGACTTCAAGGCCGGTCGCCTGCGCTTCCAGGGTGACGGCCAGCGCGGCGCGGTGATCAACCAGGGCACCCTGCGCGCCGCCGACGGTGGCAGCGTTGCCCTGCTCGGCGGAGAGGTGCGCAACGAAGGCGCGGTGATCGCGCGGATGGGCTCGGTGGTGCTCGGCGGCGGCGAGAAGATTACCCTCGACTACAACGGCGACGGCCTGATCAACCTGCAGGTCGATGAAGCGGCAGTCGGTGCCAGCGTCGCCAACCGCGGCCTGCTGCAGGCCGATGGCGGCACCGTGCTGATGAGCGCGCGCACCAGCGATGCAATGGTCGGCAGCGTGGTCAACAACGAAGGCGTGATCGAGGCGCGCAGCCTGCAACAGCGCAACGGCCGGATCGTCCTGGACGGCGGCGACAATGGCGTGGTCGCCAACAGCGGGGTGATCGACGCCTCCGGCCGTGGCGCAGGCGAGCATGGCGGCAACGTGACCCTGACCGGCGAATACGTCGGCCTGTTCGAGCAAGGCCGCATCGATGCCTCCGGCAGCACCGGCGGTGGCACCGTGCTGCTGGGCGGCGACTACCAGGGCAGCGGCCCGCTGCACCAGGCCACGGCGACCTACATGGGCGAGAATGCGCGTATCGAGGCCAACGCACTGGGCGACGGCGACGGTGGCAAGGTCATCCTCTGGTCGCGTGACAGCACCCGCTTCGAAGGGGTGATCAGCGCCACGGGCGCCGGCGCCGGCAAGGGCGGCCTGGTCGAGACCTCCGGCAACGCGCTGGACGTCACCGGCCTGGTCAACCTGGCCGCAGCGTCCGGCCAGGGCGGCACCTGGCTGCTCGATCCGTTCAACATCAACATCACCAGCGGCGCCAGCAATGGCACCTCCAGCAGCAGCCCGTTCACCCCCAACGCCGGGCGCAGCTCCAACCTCAGCTCGGCGACGCTCAACGCTTCGCTCAGCGAAGGCGCCAATATCATCGTGCAGACCTCTTCCGGGGCGGGCACCTCCGGTGACATCAACGTCCTGGACAACGTCAAGGCCCGAGGCAATGCCAGCCTGACGCTGATCGCCCACCGCAACGTCAACATGAACGGCACCAGCATCAGCAACGCCGACGGCAAGTCGCTGAACGTCTCGATGCTGTCGAACTTCAACAACAGCGGCAACGGCTCCATCGCCCTGAACAACGCCACCATCAACACCAACGGCGGCAAGCTCACCCTCGGCAGCGCGGCCGACCCGGTCAACGGCTACGCCAGCACCAACGTCAGCAACGGCACGGGCGTGGCCATCAGCAACGGCACGCGGATCACCACCAACGGCGGCGACATCAGCCTCCGTGGCGCGACCTCGAGCACCCTGGCATCAGGCGCCAGCGCCACGGCGGTGAACATCTCCGGCAGTACCCTGGATGCCGGTGGCGGCAACATAAACATCATTGCCCGCCAGGCCAGCACCAGCGGCACAGGCGATGCCTTCATCCTCACCGGCGGCAGCAACCTGCTCACCGACGGCGCAGGTTCGATCGCCATCAGCGCCGACAACCTCGGCGGCGGCAACGGCGCGCGGGTGTTCAGTACCAGCAACAACATCGCCGCTCGCGGCACGGGCAATGTCACCCTCAGCGGCAATGCCGTTTCAGGTTTCGGCGTGCTGGTCTGCTCCACCGCCGCAGGCTCCACGCAGAATCTTTCGGTGGGCAGCGGTACGCTTACGCTCAAGGGCAGCAGCGCCAGCAACCGCGGCCTGTATGTGGCCGCCTCCGGCACCGGCGCGGTCAACCTGCGCGGCGATAACGGCGGGCGCATCGTGCTCGGTGGCGACAGCGGTGGCAGCTATGGCACCGCGCTCAACGTCACCGGCGCCAGCGCCTCGATCAACCTGACAAGCGCTGGCGACATCACCGTCGAAGGCAACACCACCGGCGGCAGCACCCCGGCCCTGGCGCTGATCGCGGCGGGCAACGGCAACGCCAACACACCAGGTTCACGCATCAACATCGCCAGCAGCGCCGGCGATGTGCGGCTCAAGGCCGACAACGCGGTGATCAACACCGGCTCCGGTTCGTTCCGCGCGCTCTACCTGGATGCCAGCGGCGACTACTCGAACATCCGCGTCAACAGCGCCAGCGGCAACCTGGTACTGGAAGGCACCAGCGCCTCGGGGCGCGGCGTCGACATCGCGCCATCCGGCCGGGGCGCCGCCATCGACCTGGGCAGCGACAGCGGCGATGTGCTGATCAGCGGCACCAGCAGCAACAGCTGGGGCGGCTACGGCATCTTCCTCAACTCCACGGGCAGCTCGCGCGGCGTAGCCATCACCACAGGGACTGGCAACATCACCCTGCGTGGCGACTCGGTCGGCACCTCCGATGCCATCGCCCTGGGCGGCAGCGGCACCGCCTCGACCAACCGCATCAGTTCCAACGGCGGCAACATCCTGCTCGACGGCCACTTCCACTCGCCCAACAACGACGAACTGGACCACGGTATCGCCCTGCTCAGTGTCACCAACATCATCCAGACCACCGGCTCCGGCAATGTCAGCCTGGTCGGCCGCGCTACCGCCGCAGGTGATGCCATCGACTTCTACAGCAGCGGCATCAACCGCCTGAGCGTCGAGAACGGCACCCTCAGCCTCGACGGTCGCGCGGTCGCTGCCCATGGCATCAGCATGCTCACCGGACAGACCGACCTGCGCGCCACCGGCAGCGGCTCGATCAGCCTCCAGGGCTATTCGCAGCAGGCCAACGGCATCCACTTCTACCCCTCGAGCGCCAGCAGCTCGGTCACCATCGCCACCCAGGATGGCGCCATCAGCCTGAACGGGCGCAGCGACGGCGGCGCCAACGGCAACGGCGTGTTCCTGCGCACCGGGCCCAATGGTGTGATGATCCAGTCGGCAGGTGGCGATATCAGCCTGAGCGGCACCGGCAGCAACGGCGCCACCGGCATCACCTTCAACGGCTCGGGCAGCGGTGCCAACAGCCTGATCGCCGCTGGCCACGGCAACCTGACCCTTACCGCCCGCAGCGACAGTGGCACGGCGCTGAACTTCGCCAGCGGGAGCAACCTGCTACAGGTCGACGACGGTGTGCTGCTGATCGATGCCGACAGCGACAGCGGCGCCTATATCGTCCACGGCAGCGACAGCACCACCCTCACCGCCAACGGCGGCGCGGTGGTGCAGCGCCTGGGCGGGCTGGTCAACGCCACGCTGCTCGAGCGCAGCAGCGCCGATGTGCGGGGCTACCAGCAAAAACAGATGGCCAACGCCAACTGGAGCCAGGTGCTCTACCCTGACTACCGGCAAACGCCGTTGCAGCCGCAGCTCGACCAGATCCACCTGGACCTGGCCCTGCTCGGCGACGACACGCTCGCGCAAGACTGAGGCCCACCATGAACCAGACCCCGTTCGCGCTGGAACACTTCGAACAGCTCTGCTACACGCGCCAGCACGAGGAGGCGGCGCGCGAGCTGGTGCGCCTGCTGCTGATCATCGACCGCCACTACGGCAAGCTGTCCGGGGAGTTCAGGCTGTCGGTGTCGCCGGCAGTGCCCGAGGACGAACTCGAAGCCCACGTGCTGACGCGCCTGACCTGCGCGATCAGCGCGCTGTTCAGCGATCCGCAGTTCCAGATCAGCCCCGGTGGCTTCGACCAGCTGATCAACTTCCAGCGCTGGCTGTCGGCGCTGTTCGCCGCCAGCGCCTTCATCAACGCCGACCACATCCTGCGCACCCTCAACCTGCACGGCCAGGACAGCCAGCGCTTCGAAGTGGCGCCGGAACAACGGGTGAAGTTCTGCATCCTCTACTCGCCGGAGTCGCAGCTGCCGCTGGATGTGGAACTGTTGTGGACGCAGAACCCGCAACTGGCGATGGCGCTGTTCATGGCCCTGCTGTCGCCGCGTTTTCTCGGCACGCCTGCGGCGCACTCCAAGCGCGAGGCGCTGCTGGCCTGGCTACCCGAGCGGCTGGACAGCCTCGACAGCCTCGATCAGTTGCCGCTGGCGATCATCCACGACGTGTACATGCACTGCAGCTACGCCGACCTGCCGCAGCGCCACCGCATCAAGCGTTCGATCTGCCGCCTGATCGAGCGCAAGCTGGACGCCGAAGGCATCGCCTCGCTGTCTGCGCCAGCCAGCACGCGCCAAGGCAAGCCGCGCATGCTGGTGGTGCTGGAATGGTTTTCCGGTGCTCATTCGATCTACCGCACCCACTCGCGCACCCTGGAAGCGGCCCGTGAGCATTTCGAGCTGTGGGCAGTCGGCTATGCCAACAATGTCGACGAACTGGGGCGCAAGGTGTTCGACCGCTTCATCGAACTCAAGGCCCCGGACGACCTGCTCGCCTGCGTGCGCCAGGTGCGCAGCCTCGCCGAACAAGCGCGCCCGCAGGTGCTGTACATGCCCAGTGTCGGCATGTTCCCGCTCACCCTGTTCGTCGCCAACCTGCGCCTGGCGCCGTTGCAGGTGGCCGCGCTCGGGCACCCGGCGACCACCGGCTCGCGGCATGTGGACTACATCAGTGTCGAGGAGGACTTCGTCGGCGACCCTGCGTGCTTCAGCGAGCGCCTGCTGCTGTTGCCCAGCGACGGCCAGCCGTACCGCCCCTCGGCGATCGAGGTCAGGCTCGGAGCCCGCGAACGCCTCGAAAGCCCCGAGGTGGCCATTGCCGTGGCGGCCACCACCATGAAGCTCAACCCGAGATTTCTCCAGGCCTGCCAGCAGATCGTCGAGCGCAGCCGCGAGCGCCATGGCCGCCGCGTGCGCCTGCACTTTCTCATCGGCCAGGCGCAGGGGTTGCTCTATCCGCAGCTGCAGCGCCTGATCCGCCGCTATGTCCCGGATGCCGTAGTGCACCCACACCAGCCTTATGCGCAGTACCTGGACACCTTCGACCGTTGCGACCTGTTCCTCAGTCCGTTTCCGTTCGGCAACACCAACGGCATCATCGACGCCTTCACCTTGGGGTTGCCGGGGGTGTGCAAGACCGGGCCGGAGGTGTTCGAGCATATCGACGAGGGGTTGTTCAGGCGGGCGGGGTTGCCTGGGTGGACCATTACCGCGACGGTGGAGCAGTACATCGAGGCGGCAGTGCGCATGGTGAGCGAGCCGGCGCAGCGTGGCGCGCTGTATGCGCATCTGGGGAGTGGAAAGCCGTTACAGCGGTTGTTCGAGGGCAGGCCGGAGATTTTTGCCGAGCATTTGCTGGCGTTGCTGGCGTGCCGTAGCTGAGTTTTGTGGTGGCCTGACCAGCGCTTTCGCGGGCAAGCCCGCTCCTACATGAGCTGCCCCCAAAAATGGACGGGTGTCCAACATTTGAGGGGCTGCTCATAAATCTGTAGGAGCGGGCTTGCCCGCGAAAGCGCCAGTCAGATCATCCTCAAAGGCTAGGGAACGCGAACTGCGACGCCTCGTGGCTCTTGCGCTGAGGCCAGCGCTGGGTAATCGCCTTGCGTCGGGTATAGAAGCGCACGCCATCCGGCCCGTAGGCATGCAGGTCGCCAAACAGCGAGCGCTTCCAGCCACCAAAGCTGTGGTAGCTCACCGGCACCGGCAACGGCACGTTCACACCCACCATGCCTACTTCGATCTCGTCGCAGAACAGCCGCGCAGCTTCGCCGTCGCGGGTGAAGATGCAGGTGCCATTGCCGTATTCGTGATCGTTGATCAGTTGCATGGCCTGCTCCAGGCTCTGCACGCGCACCACGCACAGCACCGGCCCGAAGATCTCCTCCTGGTAGATGCGCATCTGCGGCGTCACCCGGTCGAACAAGGTACCGCCAACGAAGTAGCCGTTCTCGTTGCCCGCCACCGAGAAACCGCGACCATCGACCACCAGCTCGGCCCCTGCCGCGACACCGTCGTCGATATAGCCCAGCACCTTGTCGCGTGCGGCCGCCGTCACCAGAGGGCCCATGTCCAGGCCGCACTGGGTGCCGGCACCGATCTTCAGCGCCTTGATCTGCGGTTGCAGCTTGGCAATCAGCGCATCGGCGACCTGGTCGCCCACGCACACCGCCACCGAGATCGCCATGCAGCGCTCGCCGCACGAACCATAGGCCGCGCCCATCAGCGCGTTGACTGCATTGTCCAGCTCGGCATCGGGCATCAGCACCGCATGGTTCTTCGCCCCGCCCAACGCCTGCACGCGTTTGCCGCGCTTGGTGCCTTCGGCATAGATGTATTCGGCGATTGGCGTCGAGCCGACGAAGCTCAGGGCCTTGACTTCCGGTGCTTCGATCAGCGCATCCACCGCTTCCTTGTCACCATGCACCACGTTGAGGATGCCCTTGGGCAGGCCAGCCTCATGCAGCAGTTGGGCGATGAACAGGGTCGAGCTCGGATCGCGCTCCGAGGGTTTGAGGATGAAGGCGTTGCCGCAGACGATGGCCAGTGGGTACATCCACAGCGGCACCATCGCAGGGAAGTTGAACGGGGTAATCCCGGCCACCACACCCAGCGGCTGGAAGTCGGACCAAGCGTCGATGTTCGGCCCGACATTGCGGCTGTACTCGCCCTTGAGAATTTCGGGCGCAGCACAGGCGAACTCGACGTTCTCGATACCGCGCTTCAACTCGCCGGCGGCATCCTCGATGGTCTTGCCGTGCTCTTCGCTGATCATCTGCGAAATGCGCGCCTCGTTCTGCTCCAGCAGTTGCTTGAAGCGGAACATCACCTGCGCGCGCTTGGCCGGTGGCGTGTTACGCCAGGCCGGGAACGCGGCCTTGGCCGAATCGATGGCCGCCTGCACGGTGGCACGGTTGGCCAGTTCGAGTTGATGGATGACCTGGCCGGTGGCGGGGTTGAACACCTCGGCAATGCGCCCGCCGCTGGCGACCGATTCGCCGTGGATCAGATGCTTGATCGTCGCCATGACCTCACTCCTTGACCGCGGCCTGAACGGCGATTTCAACGAGGATGTTCTCGGCGGCAAGGTTGGCCTCGACGGTAGCGCGGGCCGGCAGTGCATCCTTCGGTACCCAGGCGTCCCAGGCGGCGTTCATTTCGGCGAAGTCCTGCACCGCGTGCTTGAGCCACACCTGGGCGAAGAGAATGTGCGACTTGTCGGAACCGGCCTCGGCCAGCAGCTCGTCGATGCGCGCCAGCACCTGGGCGGTCTGGCCACGCACGTCCTGGCTACGGTCGGCCGGGACTTGGCCGGTGACATAGACGATGCCGTTGTGCACGAGGGCGTGGCTGAGGCGGTTGTTGTTGGGCTGGAAACGTTGGATGGACATGGGGACTCCAGGTTATTTCGGACAAACGGGGGCCGTCACGCATACGGGGGTGCGTTGGCATGGGTGGAGTTGCTGCGAGGCCCATCGCGGGGCAAGCCCGCTCCTACCGACAAAAGCTGTTCGTGTGGGAGCGGGCTTGTCCCGCGATCGGGGCGCGCAGCGACCCCGGTTTACGGGGTATCGATCAGGTCAAGGGGCGCAGGCTGCGCACGGCACTGGCAATCGAACGCGCGGTGTTGATCACCTTCGGCGCCAGGTCCTTCCTGGCTTCCTCCAGGCTCCAGCGCCCGAGCGGCACGGCGACGTTGACAGCGCCCAGCGGGTAGCCATCGGCATTGACCACCGCCGCCGCCACGCTGATGTCACCGACGTAGTACTGCTCGCTGGCGAAGGCATGGCCGTCCTTGCGCGCATTGGCGATGATCTCGCGCAGGCGCTCGCGGTCGGTCACGGTGCTGGAGGTGTGCGCGATCAGCTGCGAGGCATCGAGGATGGCCTCGCTCTCGCGCTCCGGCAGCGCCGCCAGGTAGGCACGGCCGGCGGCGGTGCAGTACATCGGCAGGTGACGGCCCAGTGGCACGTGGATCGGGATCTGCTTGTGGCTGGGGAAGCGCGCCACATAGAGCATGTCCATGCCGCAGGGCTCGAGCAGGTTGCAGCTCTCGCCGGTGTCGCGGTTGAGCTCGTGCAGGTAGGGGTTGGCGCGCTCGACCAGCTCGCTGGTCTGCAGGTAGCCCGAGCCCAGGTCGAGCGAGCGCGGGGTCAGGCGATAGCGCTTGGTCACGGCATCCTTGGCCAGATAGCCGAGGGTTTCGAGGGTGTACACCGAGCGCTGCACCGTGCTCTTGTTCAGGCCCGTGGCTTCGGCCAGCTCGACCAGGTTCATGCTCGGCCGGCCACTGCGAAACGCAGTGACGACCGCCAGCCCCTTGGACAGGGCGGTGACGAACAGGGGCGATTCTTCAGCGGCGCTCATGGCGTTCGATCCTTTTTTGACAGCTCTGAGGGAGGCAACCCGGACGGCCGACTCGGCCGCCGCGAAAGGATGCTCCCATTCACGGTTGTTCATTCGAAATGACTCAGCACGATGCCCGGCTCGACCACCGGACGCCCTTGTACGAAGCGCTCGACAGCGAAGGGTTTCATGCGTTCGTCCACCGTCCCTTCGACGATGGCCCTGGCCAGCAGCTCGCCGGCCGCCGGCGCCCCGGCATGGCCGTAGCACCAGCCGGCACTGACGTACAGCCCCGGCAAGGCGGGATGCGCCCCCAGCAATGGCCCGAAATCGGGCGAAATGTGGACCAGCCCGGCCCACTGGCGAAGGATACGCGCCTGGCCCAGTTGCGGGAACATCTCCATGTAGGCCTTGGCGGTCGCCGCCATCACCGGGACGTCGGCATTGAGGGTGTCCTGCGGGCGCTCGGCCACCTCGGCGCCGCCCACCACCTCGCCACGGGCGGTCTGGTGCATGTAGCAAAGCCGGTCGAGCAGGGCCACGGCCGGGCCGATCAGCGGGCGAGTCGGCTCCAGGGCCATGGCTTCGAGGCGCATCGGGTAACCCTCCAGCGGCACGCCGGCCATCTGCGCCAGGGCATTGCTGTTGGCGCCACCGGCCAGCACCACGACGTCGGCATCGATGCGTTGCTCCCCTACCCGCACGCCGCTGACGCGGCCCGCGCTGCGGTCGATGGCCGCGACCGGCGTGCGATAGCGCAGGGTCACGCCCAGGCGCTCGCAGGCCTTGTGATAGGCATGCATCGCCGCATGGTGCGGTGCCACGCCGCTGCCCGGCAGGTGCAGGGCGGCGCTGACCCGTTCGTGGGCCAGGGCCGGCAGCACCCTGCGCAACTGTGCCGGGTCGAGCAGCTGCGAATCAATGCCGCATTCGCGGTGCACTTCGCGGGTACGGTGCAGCAGTTCGGCGGTGGCCGTGCGCTCGCCGATCATGCTGTAGCCGCGCATCGAGTACATGACGTTCTCGCCCAGGCGCCGCGACAGGCCATGCCAGAGCTGGTTGGAGTAGGCAAAGAAGCGCGTCCACTCCACCGAGCTGAAGGCACCGCGGATCAGGGTGCCGTTGCGCCCCGACGCACCGCCCTGCCAGTAGCCGGCATCCAGCACGAGGATGTCGCGTACGCCGCGCTCGGCCAGGTTGAACGCCAGCGACAGGCCTTGGATGCCGGCGCCGACGATGAGGATGCTGCAGCGCTTGGGCAGCGGGGCATTCAGGTTCATTGCAGAGGCTCCACGACGTCGCAAAGACCGGCGGCCTGGGCCACGGTCAGGGCCCGGCGCGGCGGGCGCAGGGTCGGTCGGGCCAGTTGCAGCACGGGCACGCCGAGACGCCCGGCGACGTAGGCTCGCAGCGAGTCCCAGCACGGTTGGCCCTGGCAGGGGCCCATGCCGCAGGAGGTCAGGCGCTTGATCACCTCCAGGTCGTCGATGCCTTGTTCCAGTAATTCATCGACCTCGCGCCCGGATACGTCGAAGCACGGACACAGCAACACGGCAGCATCCTGCGCGGGGGCCAGCGCCGGGTCCGGTTCGGCGGCGCTGCCTGCGCGGCGTAGCGAAGAACGCGAACCGACCAGTTGCAGACGCCCACTGGCCGAGGCCTGGAAGCTCAGGCTGTCGTCGAACAGCCCGGGGCCGGCCAGCACCAGCGCATCGCAGGGCTGCAGGCGCTCGAGTTGTACAGCCCTGACCCGGTTGTGCCCAATGATCCGTTGCAGCTCACTGACCTCGGCCACGGCCACCACCTGCACCCCCAACTGGCGCAGGCGGTTGGCCAAGGCCTGCTGTTGCCCGTCGCCAAGCACGACCACCGATTTGCCCGGCGCAATGCGGCGGTCGCTGGCCAGTGCCAGGGCCGTGCGCGCATCCATCACCCCGGGCAGCCAGGCACCGGCGACCAAGGTCGGCACCACCCTGCGCCCGGTGGCCAGGATCACCTCGCCGGCCTCCAGCGCCACGGCGCCGCGTGCAGAATCGATCGGTGCGCCGAGCAGCAGCCGACCTTCACGGTAGGCACCGAACACCTCCACCCCGAACAGGCAGCGCACCCGCGGATCGAGCGTCGGCAGCGCAGCACCGGCTTGCCGAGCATAGCGCGCGGGCGACTCGCCACGGGACACCAGCAGCACCTCGCGCCCCTCCTGCACAGCCCGGTTGGCCGCTGCGCAGCCAGCAGGCCCGGCACCGATCACCAACACCTCGGCTTGCAGCCGCTGGCCTGGCGGAGGTGGGCCGGCGAAGCCCTGGTCGGCGGGCTCGGCCACCCCGGCCAGGAACGCCAGCAACGCCTCCCAGTGCTGGAACAGTCGGCCGCCACTGGGCACCAGGTTGCTCTGTTCGAAACCGCCCTTGATCCAGCCGGACGGCACCAGCCGCGCCAGGCGCAGCAGGTCGAAGCGTGGGCTCGGCCAGCTGTTCTGCCGGCTGACCTGCATGCCCTCGCGCACCAGGCACTGGTCCAGGCGCACGTTGGGTACGCCATCGACACGCGCCAGCACGCCCGTGGTGTAGAGCCCCGAGAGGCCCATGGGCCGGTGCGCCTTGCGCGTCCATGCCAGGCCGCGAATGCCGTTGGCCAGCAGTGCCTGGGCGACGCTGTCGCCAGCCAGGGCCTGCAGGCGGCGGCCGTTCCAGCTGAAGTTCAGCGGCGCGCCACTGGCGCCTGGCAGGCGCAGGCTCATGACTCGCTCCGGCGCTGGGCGCGACGCTGCGCAGTGAGGCTCACCGCCAGCATGATGATCGACAACAGCGTCATCAAGGTGGCGACCACGGCGATCAACGGGTCGATCTCCGAACGCAGCGAGCTGAACATGCGCTTGGTCAGGGTGGCACTGTCGCCGCCGCTGATGAACAGCGAGATCACCGCCTCATCCAGCGACACGGCGAATGCCAGCATGGCCGCAGACACCACCGAGAAGCGGATCTGCGGCAGGGTCACGTCGAAGAATGCACGCAGGCGGCTGGCGCCAAGAATGCAGGCGGCGTGTTCCTGGGTCATGTCGTAGCTCTTGAGCCCGGCGCCGACGTTGATGATCACGTAGGGCAGTGCCAACAACGTGTGCGCCAGCACCAGCCCCGGAATGCTGTTGTTCAGGTCGAGCCGCGCATAGACGAAGAACAGGCCGATGGCGATGAAGATCGACGGTACGATCATCGGCGCCATCATCAACCCGCGCAGCACACCCAGGTAGCGTTGCTGGCTGTTGTGCAGGGCGTAGGCCGCCGCGGTGCCCAGGGTGGTGGCCAGGATCATGGTCAGGGTCGCGGTGATCAGCGAGATGCGCGTAGCGCTCTGCCACTCGATCGAGGCGAAATAGCTGAAGAACGGCTGCAGGCTCAGCGACTTGGGCGGAAAGCTCAGGTAGCGCGCATCCGACAGCGACATCGGCAGCACGATCAGGGTTGGCGTCAGCAGGAACACCATGATCGCCAGCACCAGCAAGTACAGCCAGGCGCGGCGGGCGGCCAGGCCCAGCCAGTGGTTCAGGGGTCGGTTCATGGCTTCACTCGCTACGCCGGCCCAGGCCGGCGATCTTCTTGACGATGAACAGGATCAGCAGGGTGGCCACCAGCAGCACCACGCCCAGCGACGAGGCAGCGCCCCAGTTGGCGTACATCGACACATCGCTCTCGATGCGCATCGACAGCATCTGCACCTTGCCGCCACCGAGCAGCGCCGGGGTCACGTAGAAGCCCAGGCTGAGCACGAACACCAAGGTCGCGCCCGCAGCCAGGCCCGGCAGCGACAGCGGCAGGAACACATCGCGAAACGCTCGCACCGGCGATGCGCCGAAGGTCGAGGCGGCCTGCAGGTACAGCGGGTTGATGCTCTTCATCGCCGCATACAACGGCAGCACCATGTACGGCAGCATGATGTGGGTCATGCCGATCACCGTGCCGGTGAGGTTGTGCACCAGCGCCAGCGGCGTGTCGACGATGCCCAGCGAGGTCAACACGTCGTTGACCAGGCCGCGCCGCTGCAGCAGCACCAGCCAGGCGTAGGTGCGCACCAGCAGCGAGGTCCACAGCGAGATCAGCAGCAGCGCCATCGCCAGGCCCGCCAGGCGGCGCGGTGCGTGGACCATGAAGTAGGCGTAGGGGTAGCCGAGCAACACGCAGACCACGGTGACGATCAGGGCGATCTTGAAGGTCTGGGTGAACGCCAGCACGTAGATCGGTTGCAGCAGGCGCGTGTAGTTCTCGGCGCTGAGGTTGCCGTCGGCATCGAACAGTGACAGGCCGAACAGCCAGCCGATCGGCAGCACGAAGGTCACCAGCACCAACAGCAGCGCGGGCAGCATTGGAGAGAGCAGGAACCAGCCGTGGCGCTTGCCCGCGCGTTGCAGGGCCTGGCCATGCAGCGCGCCTTGCAGGTTGAGCGCAGTCATGCCGAGTCCCCCACGATCAGGCTGTCCTGCGGGTGCAGGCCGAGGACCACGCGATCGCCACGCGTTGGCAGGCGGTCACCGGAGGAGCTGCGCGAGGGGCGGCGGATCGACACCTGCGTGCCTTCGCCCAGGTCCACTTGCAGCAACTGGCTTTCGCCCTGGTAGATGACGTCGTGGACCTGCCCACGGAACAGGTTCAGGCCCTGCTGGCCGTCATCGACGAAGCGCAGTTTCTCGGGGCGCAGGAGGATGCTCGGGTTGTTCAGGCAGCCTTCGCTGAACACCGCCTGCAACGGCTGGTCACGGAACCACGCCCTGCCCTCGCGCATGGCCACCGGCAGGAACGACGACTCGCCGACGAACTCGGCGATGAAGCGGTTGGCCGGGCGTTCATAGAGGCTCTCGGGGGTGTCGATCTGCTGGATCCGGCCTTGGCTCATCACCGCGATGCGGTCGGACATGGTCAGTGCCTCGCGCTGGTCGTGGGTGACGTAGACCACGGTCATGCCCAGGCGCTCGTGCAGGCGGCGGATCTC
Organism: Pseudomonas sp. MNR3A; assembly: GCF_009650575.1. NCBI lineage: Bacteria > Pseudomonadati > Pseudomonadota > Gammaproteobacteria > Pseudomonadales > Pseudomonadaceae > Pseudomonas > Pseudomonas sp. MNR3A. Next base: position 53,857 of record NZ_VZZS01000022.1, read on the forward strand.
CAGCTGCATGGTTTCGCGCAGGCGTTTGTCCAGCGCCGACAGCGGCTCGTCCATCAGCAGGATCTTCGGCTCGAAGACGATCGCCCGGGCCAGGGCGATACGCTGGCGCTGACCACCGGACATCTCGTCGATGCGCCGCCCGACCAGCTTGTCCAGTTCGACCATCTCCAGCGCCTCGCCGACCCGCTTGCGGATCTCGTCACGGCTGTAGCCGCGCAGCTTCAGCGGGTAGGCGACGTTCTGGAACACGTTCATGTGCGGGAACAGTGCGTAGTTCTGGAACATCATGCCCAGGTCGCGCTTGTGCGGCGGCTCGAACACCATTTCCCGCCCGCCGAAGCGGATGCTGCCGGCGTCCGGGCGCACGAAGCCGGCCAGGGCCATCAGCAAGGTGGTCTTGCCCGAACCGGACGAGCCCAGCAGCGACAGGAACTCGCCACTGCGGATGTTCAGGGAGACGTCATCGAGCGCGGCAAAACTGCCGTAGGTCTTGGTGACATGCTCGATGTCGATGGAGGTCGAGAGCTTCGTATCTTCAGACATGGTCAGACTCGGGGCCGCAAGCGGCACGGAACACGGGTTATGACGCGGGCCAGCACGACCCGCCTCGTCCTAGTGGGCGATGAACAACTCGAAACGCTGCTGCACCGCCTGCTGGTTCTGCACCCACCAATGCGGGTCGATCTTCGCCACCTTGGCAATGTTCTGCGGCGAGGTCGGCAGACGGCTGGCCTGCTCGGCGCTGATCAGGCCGATCTCGTAGGCGCGGCTGTTGACCGGCGCGTAGGGGATCAAGGTCGCCAGCGTCGCCTGGCTGGTCGGCTGCATGATCTGGTTGATCACGCGCATGGCCAGGTCCTTGTTCTGCGCACCGCGCGGCACGATCAGGCAGTCGTAGCTGAGGATGGCGCCATCGAAACTGTAGTCGACCGCATCGTCGGACTTGGCCACCTCGGCCACGCGCCCGTTCCAGATCGCCAGGAAGTCCACCTCGCGGCTGCGCAGCAATTGCGCCGAATCGGCACCGGCGCTCCACCAGTTGACGACCTGCGGCTTGATCCGCTCCAGGGCCTTGAACGCGCGGTCGATGTCCAGGGGATACAGCTGCGCCGGGGCCACGCCATCGCCGATCAGCGCGGCCTCCAACGTTTGCCAGGGCTTGGTGTACATGGCCCGTGCGCCTTTGACGTTGGGGTCGAAGAACGCCTGCCAGGTCTGAGCCACCGGCTTGCCGGTGTCTTTGGCCCAGGCCACCACCGAGGCGTAGGCATGGCTGGCGATCCAGTTGTTGCCGACCACGGCCGGGTCGATGTCACGGGTGTCGATCAGGCTTTTGTCCAGCGGTTCGGACAACCCTTCTTTCTCGGCCTGCACGCAGTCGGTGATGCCCAGCTCGACCAGGTCCCACTTCGGCTTGCCCGACATCACCTGGGCGCGTACGGCGGCCAGGCCGTTCATGTTGTCTTCGCGGATGGCAATGTTCAGCGCCTTGGCGGCAGGTTCCAGGTACGCCTTGCGCTCGGCGTCCTGCAGGGCGCCACCCCAGCCGGCGAAGGTGATACCGCCGTCGGCATGTGCCGTGGCAGCGAACAGCGCGCTGGCCAGCAGGCTGAACGCAGCGCCTTTGATCATGTGTTTGTGCATGTGCTTTTCTCCAGGTGCGCGCCCGTTCGCAGCGGGCGCGGAAAGGTCGATCAGTTCTGGATGAACAGGTCGAAACGTTGCTGGAGTTCGGCCTGGCGACCTTGCCACCAGGCCGGGTCGAAGAAAGCCACCTTGTCGACGTTGGCAGGTGCCGTGGGCAGCTTGCTGGCCAGCTCCGCCGGGATGATGCCGGTGTCGAAGGCTTTGCTGTTGACCGGCGGATTGGGGATCAGCGTGGCAAGCATGGCCTGGCTTTGCGGCGACATGATCTGCGCGATCAGCTTCATGGCCTGGGCCTTGTTCGGCGCGCCCTTGGGCACTACTACGCAGTCATAGTCGAGCAGCGCCTTGTCGTAGGTGTAGTCCACCGGCTGGCCGGCCTTCTTCAGGTCTTCGACACGCGAGGCCCAGATGGCCAGGAAATCCACCTCATGGCTGCGCAGCAGCTGCGCAGAGTCGGTGCCGCTGCTCCACCAGTTGACCACCTGCGGCTTGATCCGCTCGAGCACCTTGAAGGCGCGCTCGACGTCCAGCGGGTAAAGATCCTTGGGCGCCACGCCGTCGGCCAGCAGGGCCACTTCGAGCGTGGTGAATGGGTTGCGGTACAGGGCGCGCGGCCCCTTCACGGACGGATCGAAGAAGTCTTTCCAGGTCTGGGCCTTGGCGGCACCGCCTTCGGTGCTCCAGGCCAGGACCGTCGAATAGGCGTGGCTGGCGATCCAGTTCTTGCCGTAGAACCTGGGGTCGACGCCCTCGGTCTTGATGACCGAGAAGTCCAGCGGCTCGGTCAGGCCTTCCTTCTCGGCCACCATGCAGTCGTTGGAGGCCAGCTCAACCACATCCCACTTGGGCTTGCCGGACATCACCTGGGCGCGTACCGCCGCCAGGCCGTCCATGTTGTCTTCCTTGACGGCGATGCCCAGGTTCTTCGCCGCGGGCTCCAGGTAAGCCTTGCGTTCGGCGTCCTGCAAGGCGCCACCCCAGCCGGCGAAGGTCACGCTTTCGGCCGCGTGGGCCTGCCAGGTGCACAGCCCCAGCAATACCGCCACGGTGCCTGCACGCCATTCGAATCGTTTCATGTTCAACCCCTGCATTTGTTGTAGTTAGACAGTTGGCGAAACGTCTGGACATCCAGTCCTGCAGTCATCCCTGCTTGTTGTTGTGTTCTTGTGTTCTTGTGTAGTTGCCCGGCCTCAGCCGATGTCGATCATGATGTGCCGCACGCTGGTGTAATCCTCCAGACCGTACAGGCTCAGGTCCTTGCCGTAGCCCGACTGGCGCAGCCCGCCATGGGGCATCTCGGTGGCCAGGGTCATGTGCTGGTTGACCCAGACACAACCGTACTGCAGTTGGCTGGCGGTGCGCATGGCCTTCTTCACATCGCGCGTCCATACCGAGGCCGACAGGCCGTATTCGCTTTCGTTGGCCCAAGCCAGCACCTGCTCTTCATCGTCGAACGCCGTGACCGACACCACAGGCCCGAACACTTCCTTCTGCACGATCTCGTCGTCCTGGCGCACACCGGCGATGACGGTCGGCTGAAAGAAAAAGCCCGGGCCATCGACAACCTTGCCGCCGACCAGCACTTCGCTGTGCGCCAGCGCCGCGGCACGCTCGACGAAGCCCTGCACGCGCTCTTGCTGGCGACGGCTGATCAGCGGGCCGAAGTCGCTGGCCGGATCTTCCGGGTGCCCGGTACGCAGGGTCGAGACCTCGGCAGCCAGTTGTTCGAGGAACTGCTCGCGCACCGACTCGGCGACGTACACGCGGCAGGCTGCGGTGCAGTCCTGCCCAGCGTTGTAGTAACCCCCGGTACGCATCATGCGCACTGCAGCCGGGATGTCGGCATCGGCGAACACCAGCACCGGCGCCTTGCCGCCCAGCTCCAGGTGGGTGCGCTTGAGGTTGCCTGCAGCGGCGCGGACCACGGCCTGCCCGGTGGCGATGTCGCCGGTGACCGAGACCATACGCACCTTGGGATGGGCGCTGAGCTGCGCGCCGAGGGTGGCACCGCGCCCGGAGAGAATGTTGACCACCCCGCGCGGGAAGATCTCGGCACACAGCCGCGCCAGGTACAGGGCGCTCAGTGGCGTCAGCTCGGACGGTTTGAACACCACGGTGTTGCCGGCGGCCAGGGCCGGGGCCAGCTTCCAGGCGGCCATCAGCAGCGGGTAGTTCCACGGCGCGATCAGCCCGACCACGCCGAGCGGGTCGCGACGGATCATGCTGGTGCTGCCGGCGACGTATTCACCGGCGGCGCTGCCCGGCAGGCAACGCGCAGCCCCGGCGAAGAAGCGGAACACATCAGCGACCGCCGGCACTTCGTGGCCAATCGCCTTTTGCAGCGGCTTGCCGCAGTTCTGGCTTTCCAGGGTGCCGAGCGCCTGGGCGTCGGCTTCGATGCGCTCGGCCAGCTTGAGCAGCAGGTAGCCGCGCTGGCGCGGTGGCGTGCGCGCCCAACCGGTGAAGGCACGCTCGGCGGCATCGACGGCGGCATCCAACTGGGCCGGCGAGGCATCGGCCAGCACATGCAGCACACGCTCGTCGGCTGGCGCCAGTATCGGCGACTCGTCGCCCTGCCCGCGCACCAGCTCACCGTCGATAAGGTACTCGCTATAGATCATGACGCTCTCCAGTTAGACGGACGCGCGCTCGGCGTCCTTGAAGCGATACCAGGCGTAGGCCATGCGCTGGCCGACACGCAGGAAGGATTGGAACGGGAACGGCTTGGGCGCCTGGTGCAGGAACGGCACCGGTGTGGGCCGGGCTTCACCGCAGGCCATCTGCGCCAGGCGTTTGCCGGTCTGCAGCGAGAACGACACGCCACTGCCGGCATAGCCGCCGCCGGTGTAGGCATTGGCCACGCCCTGGATCGGGTAGCAGTGCGGCAGCGAGTTGTTGGTCACCGCGACCCAGCCGCCCCAGTTGTAATCCACGTCGATGCCCTGCAGCGCGGGGAACTTGCGACACAGCGCAGCCAGCAGGCGTTCGCGGTGCAGCGGGTTTTCCGCGTCGCGGCCATTCACCGCGCTGCGACCGCCGAAGAGAATGCGATCGTCCGGCAGGCGGCGGTAATAGAACAGCAGGTTGCGGGTGTCGAACATGCAGTCGGCACCCGGCAGGCTGGCCTGCTTCTCTGCGGCGCTCATCGGCCGGGTGACGATGATCTGCGAATGCACCGGCAGGATCCGCCCGGTCAGTGCCGGGTGCAGTTGCCGCGAGGTGTAGCCGTTGGTGGCAACCACCACCTTGCGCGCGGTGATCACTCCGCCTGGCGTGACCAGGCGATGGCCCTGCGCGCTGCTGGTCCAGGCGGTCACCGGCGAGCCGGTGTGCACTCGCGCGCCAGCCTCGCGGGCCATGCGCTGTACGCCCCAGGCCAGTTTCAGCGGATGCATGCTGAAACCGTCGGGCATGTGCAGTGCACCGAACGACTCGGCACCCGCGTGTACCGCCTGCAGGTCGGCGGCTTCGACGAAGCGGGCCGGGTAGTCGAGCAGGTCGTTGTACAGGCCCATTTCGCGCTTGAGCGACTCGACGTGAATGGCCTTGCTGGCAACCTTGTACACGCCATCCGGCTGCACGTCGCAGTCGATGTTGCCGTCGCGGATCAGGCCGCGGGTGGTGTCCAGCGCCTGGCGCATCTCGTTGAAGTACTGGCGCGCGGTGTCGGCGCCGTAGCGCTCGATCAGTGCAGCCAGCGGTACGCGGCCACCGGAAATGCGCGCGAAGCTGCCATTGCGTCCGCTGCAACCCCAGGCAGTCTGGTTCGCCTCCAGCACCACCGCCCGCACCCCGTGCTCGCGGGCCAGGTGCAGCGCGCAGCTGAGGCCGGTGTAGCCAGCACCGATGATCGCCACTTCGACGTCTTCGTTGCCACGCACCGGGCCATCGTCGGCGACCGGCGAACCTGCGGTATCGGCCCAGTAGGACGGCGCATGGGGCTGGGCCCGGCCTGGGTTCGCATCAACCAATGGATCGTACAATTCAAGCCTCACGTATCGCTGTGCGATATTTATTGTTCGATTTAATGGTTAAGCTAATAGTGATTTTGATATTCGTCAATTGATAATTTGACGAATGGTGATAGCGCCGCTGCACCTGTGGGAGCGAGCAACAGGCCGTTCCCATAGGTGTCGAATCGGTTTTGGGTGTTCAGCGGGCGTCGAGGGCGTAGAACTCTTGCAGCTTGGCCTGCAGCAGCGCCTTGTCCGGCAGGCAGGTCTGGTACTCGGCGACGAGGGCCGGTGACAGGCTGCGGTTGAGCGCATACTCGACCACCTCGTCATGCTTGCTGGCGCACAGCAGTACGCCGATGGCGGGGTTTTCATGCGCCTTGCGCTCGTTGCGATCCAGCGCCTCGAGATAGAAATCCAGCTTGCCCATGTACTCGGGCTCGAAGCGCCCGACCTTCAGCTCCACCGCGACCAGGCAGTTGAGCCCGCGATGGAACAGCACCAGATCCACGGCAAAGTCACGCCCACCGACCTGCAGTGGATACTCCGAGCCGACGAAGCAGAAGTCGCGGCCAAGCTCCACGAGAAAGTCCTTCAAACGCTGCAGCAAGCCCTTGTGCAGATCGGCTTCGACATGCCCATGGGGCAGGTCGAGGAAGTCCAGCAGGTAGGCATCACGGAACACCGAGAGGGCTTGCGGGTGGGCCTGGGCAGGAGAGGCTGATGCCTTGAGCGGGTCGGCAACGCTGCGCTCGAACAGGGCGGCTTTCATCTGGCGCTCCAGTTCGCGACTCGACCACTTCTCCTGAATTGCCATGCGCAGGTAGAACTCGCGCTCTTCAGGGTGCCTGCTTTGGCTGAGAATCGTCAGGTTCTGGGTCCAGGGCAATTGTGTCAGCAGTGCTGACACTTTCTCCTCATGGCGATAGGTCTCGTAGAACTGGCGCATGCGGAAGAGGTTACGCCGCGTGAATCCACGCAATCCTGGCTGTGTACGCGCCAGGTGGGCGGCCAGTTGGCTGACCACGGCATCGCCCCATTCGGCATTCTCGATCTTGCGACTGATGTAGGCACCGACCTGCCAATACAGCTCGATGAGCTGCGTGTTGACGGCTTGCATGCAGCGTTGTCGTGCCGAGTGGATGAGGTTCACGACCTCATCGAAGCGCTCCTCCCTGGCGGGTGTGGCGTTGGTTGCGTGGTCATGTTGCTGTGGGTCTTTCATCGAAGGGTTCCTGGCATGGTTCGAAGCCAGGAAGCCTATCCAGGGGTGCATCCTAAAGATGTCGGACCGCTCCGAGGTCGCTGTGGTAAACGACAGAAGGGCGCCTGGTAAAGGCGCCCTCCGTCATCAACCGTTACATACACCCTGCCTAGCCCATCGAGCGCACCGCTACCTTGCGGCCATGCCCGCGCGTGGTGACGATGCCGAGGAACGAGATGAGGATTGCCAGGCTCAGCGTGGCGCTGACTTCCGCGCGGTGCTCCTCGGTATACATCATCACTGCCAGCGCGCAGCTGATGAACACGATCACTCCCCAGGTCAGCCAGGGGAACAACCACATGCGGAACTTCAGTTCCGTGCTCTCGCGCTCCAGGCGCCGGCGCATGCGCAACTGCGAGATGGCGATCACCAGGTACACCAACAGGGCGATGGCGCCAGAACTGGCGAGCAGGAACTCGAACACGCCCTTGGGGGCGAAGTAGTTGAGGATGGCGATGGCCGCCCCGATCAGCGTGCTGCCGAACACCGCCGCACGCGGCACGCCAACCTTCGAGGTGCGCTTGAGCATGGCCGGGGCGTCGCCGCGCTTGGCCAGCGAAAACATCATGCGCGAGGCGATGTAGATCGACGAGTTCATGCAACTGGTCACGGCGATCAGCACCACCAGGTCGACCATGAACGATGCGTTGGGGATGTTCATGATCTCCAGCGCCCGCTGGTACGAGCCCACCACCGCAAGCTGCGGATCGTTCCACGGCACCACAGAGATGATCACGAAGATCGACAGGATGTAGAAGGTGCTGATCCTCCAGATCACCGAGCGGGTGGCCTTGGCGATGTTGCGCGCCGGGTCGTTGGATTCGGAGGCGGCGATGGTCACTGCTTCCGTACCGATGAAGCTGAACATCACGGTGATGAAGGCGCCGATCACCGCCGACCAGCCCTTGGGCGCGAAGCCGCCGTGCTCGCTCATCAGTGTGCTCAGGCCACTGACTTCACGGTTGGGCAACCAGCCCATCAGCGCGGCGAAACCCAGGCCGATGAAGCCCAGGATCGCCGTAACTTTGAGGATCGCGAACCAGAACTCGAACTCGCCGTACTTGGCCACGCTGAACAGGTTGGTGCAGGCCAGCAGCAATACCGATGCGAGGGCAAAGATCCAGCTATCGACCTGCGGGAACCAGGCGTTGAGCACATGGCCTGCGGCCAACGCTTCGATGGGAATGACCAGCACCCAGAACCACCAGTACAACCAGCCGATGGTGTAGCCGGCCCAACGGCCGATGGCCTGGTCGGCGTAGGTGGAAAAGGATCCGGTGTCGGGATGGGCGACGGCCATTTCGCCGAGCATGCGCATGACCAGCACGACCAGCGTGCCGGCGACGAAATAGGAGAGGATGGTGGCGGGCCCGGCAGCCGCGATGGCGTGTCCGGAGCCGACGAAAAGTCCTGCACCGATGATGCCGGCGATGGACAGCATCGTTACATGACGTGGCTTGAAACCTTGTGCAAGGTTGCCATCAGTTCCCACGGTGTTCATTGATCTTGTTCTCTTTTTGCTGACACAAGGAAGGACGGGCAGGCGTAGGCGAAAACTATCTCCTTTCTGGACAATGAGTTGCACGCGGCTCAAGTGATTTTATTGACGTTGTTCACGGGTTGGGCGAGCGGCGGCGTCGAGGTCGGCTTCATTCAAACAGCGCGGCTGCGGGGCAAATTGTTCCAGCGCGCCATGAAGCTGTTCGATCACGACACCGGGACTTGCGAAGACGGGTCAAATCGATGCTATCCACCGCGAAGGTTTTTTCGCGGGCAAGCCCGCTCCCACAGGAATTGGGCTGGACCTTCAGATCTCGAGCAAGACAGTTACTACTGGTCGCGACGGTGATCCCAGTAGTAGTTCACCACCGCGAAGATCACGATCACCGACACCACGCACAGCCCTATCTGCAGATTGCTCATGCCATCCTCCGCGCCATGCGCTTGAGCCCCAGTACCATTCCCGCCCCCAGCAGCATCATCGCCAGCACCAGCAACGAATAGGACGCCCACCACGGCACCCCGGCCGTCATCATGCTGAACTCGGACATCCCGCCGATGCTGGCGATCAGGTTCAGCGGCAGGAACACCACGTTGATCAGGGTGAGCTTGCGCAAGGTTTCGTTCATCGCGTTGTTGGCCAGGTTGCCGCGCGCGTCCATCAGCCCGGCGAACACCATCGAGTAGATCTCGGCCTGTTTGTGGCACTGGGTGTTCTCGATGACCAGGTCGTCGATCAGCGCCAGCGCAGCGGCGTCGAAATGCTGCTTCTCGCCGTGGCTGCGCAGGCGGGCAAGCACTGCGCCGTTGCTGTGGATGGCGTTGATGTAGTGGATCAGGCTCTCGCTGAGATTGAACATCTGCATCAGGTGACGGTTTTCCAGCGACTGCTCGAAGCGCTGCTGCAACTCGCGCCCAACCAGCTTGATCACCTTCAGGTGGCCAAGGTAGTGGTGCAGGTTGTCGAGCAGGATGCCCAGCAGCACATCCAGCGGGCGCTCGAGCGCATGGCGATTGCCCAGGCCGTCCAGGGGCGAGCTGTCCGGGGCGATCAGTACCAGGCGACGGTCATCCAGCAACAGGCCGAAGGAGGACACCTGAAAGGCGAAGCTGTCACCACCGGAGTAGTTCTGTGGGCGCTTCCAGATCAGGAACAGGCCGTCGCGATGCACCTCGATGCGCGACACCTCGTCCGGGTCCAGCGCCGAGGCCAGGGCGTGGGCATCCAGGTGGAACCATGCCTGCAGCAGTTCGCGCTCGGCGCTGTCGGGGTCGACGAACAGCAGCACCTCGCTGTCCAGCCCGTCACCTTCGCGCAACTGGCCGTGGGCCAGGGTATAGCAGGTGATCATGCTCAATCCTCATTACCAGGCCTGGCCGCGGCGCTTCTGCTCCAGGCGGCGGATGAACTCTTCGAGTACCAGGGTGTAGAGATCTTCGTGCAGGTAGGCGTCTTCGATGCCGGCATCCAGGTTGGGGTTGTCGTTGACCTCGATGACCACCACGCGCTCGCCCACCTGCTTGAGGTCCACCCCGTACAGCCCGTCACCGATCAGGTTGGCGGCCTTGACCGCCAACTCCACCACCGCCCGTGGCGCTTCGTGCACGGCCAGGGTGCGGCATTCGCCGTTGACCTCGTCGCGCTTGGCCTGATGGTTGAAGATCTGCCAGTGGCCCTTGGACATGAAGTACTGGCAGGCAAAGATCGGCTTGCGGTTGAGCACGCCGATACGCCAGTCGTATTCGGTGTAGAGGTACTCCTGAGCCAGCAGCAGCACCGAGTGCTCGAACAGCTCGCTGGTCGCCTCGAGCAGCTCGGCCTGGTCCTTGACCTTGATCACCCCCCGGGAAAAACAACCGTCAGGAATCTTCAGCACCAATGGGAAACCGAGGCGCTCGCCGACCCGCTCCAGGTCCTGCGGGTTGTCGCGGTAGAGAATCTCGCTGGCCGGCATGGCCAGGCGGTTGCTGCGCAGCAGATCGGTCAGGTAGACCTTGTTGGTGCAACGCAGGATCGATGCCGGATCGTCCATCACCACCAGCCCTTCGCTTTCGGCCTTCTTGGCGAAACGGTAGGTGTGGTTGTCGACGCTGGTGGTCTCACGGATCAGCAAGGCGTCGTATTCAGCCAGGCGGGCGTAGTCCTTGCGCTCGATCAGCTCGACATCAATACCCAAGCGGTGGCCGGCCTTGACGAACTGCTCCAGCGCCTTGGCATTGGACGGTGGCAGGGCCTCGTCGGGGTCATGCAGGATGGCCAGGTCGTAGCGCGCCATCCGCCGTGAGCGTGGCTGGCGCCAGATCCTGCGGCTGAAACCGTCCAGGGCGTTGGCGAACTGGTCCTGCTGGTTTTCCCGCAACTTGTGCAACGCCCCGGCCTTGACCCCGGCGATGTGCCAGGAAGTGGTCTTGCGAAACTCCACCAGCAGGATCGGGCAGGGAAACGCCTCGAACAACTGCCGAGCGATGTCCTGCAGCGGTTCCAGATCGGTTCGACCGAAATACAGGCTCAAGGTGAAACCTTCGGTTTCGCCATAAGGGTGATTGACCAACGCACTTTCCAGGCGGCCTGCCATCTCATCCAGCGCCAACCCATATAACGACTTGCGCGTCAGTTCGCTGATACTTTTTACAGACGGAATGACATGATGACCCCGGGCCTCGGCCAATAAAGAGCAATAATAACCGTGACCCAGATACTTATAGTTTCGGCACAAGTTTATAACTTGCACACGTTGACCTGGCGAAGGATCTGGCGATTGTTCGAGGTATTCCTGAGCGGTCATCATATCTTCGCTTGGAAGGTACGAAGCCCAGTCTTCACGGCGCTCCACGATAATCATAAATTGACTTGACTTGGGGGTGCCCGTCGGCGGATAACTCGCAGCGTGCACGCCGGATAACGCACTTTCCTCGGAGCCGGTCGATAAGGTTTCTTGAAACGAAGACATTGCCTGAAGCCCTGTGTTTGGGACACACGCTTCTATTAAGCACGATGTTTTTCGAATGTCTCGTTTCATTACGCAACTTTTACGGCGGCCCCATGCAAATCGAATTTCGCCTGGCAACACTTGAAGACCTGCCGGCCTTGCTGGCCCTCGAGAACCAGTGCTTCGTCTCGGACCGGCTCAACGCCCGCAGCCTGCGCTGGATGATTGCCCACGCCAACGCCAGCTTGCTGGTGGCACAGCGCGATGGGCAATTGATGGGCTACGCGCTGCTGCTGTTCCATCGCAACACCTCGCTGGCGCGGCTGTACTCCATCGCCATCGCCCCAGCGGCGCGCGGTGAAGGGCTTGGTGCGCGACTGCTGGAGCGTGCCGAGCGCTGCGCACTGGAGCACGATCGCGCCTACCTGCGCCTGGAGGTGCGCGTCGATAACCCGCGCGCCATCGCACTGTATGAACGCCACGGCTACCGACGCTTCGCCCAGGTCGAGGACTACTACGAGGACCACGTCAGCGCCCTGCGTTACGAGAAGCGCATCCTCCAACGCCCGGCCAGTGAGGCACGCAAGGTGCCCTACTACGCCCAGACCACCGACTTCACCTGTGGCCCGGCGTGCCTGTTGATGGCCATGGCCGCGCTGCGCCCGCAGTTGCAACCGACACGCCAGGAAGAGGTGCGGCTGTGGCGTGAGGCAACCACCGTGTTCATGACCTCAGGCCACGGCGGTTGCAGCCCGCACGGGCTGGCTCTGGCCGCCTGGCGCCGCGGTTTTCGCGTGCGTCTGCAACTGAGCAACGACGGCCCGCTGTTTCTCGATGGCGTGCGCCAGGCCAACAAGAAAGAGGTGATGCGTCTGGTACACGAGGATTTCTGCACGCAACTGCAGGGCACCGACGTGCAACTCGGCTACGGCCCGCTCGACCTGCCGTCACTGCTGGCCGAGGGCGGATTGGCACTGGTACTGATCAGCAACTACCGCCTGACCGGCAGCAAGGCGCCGCACTGGGTGCTGGTGACTGGCTGCAATGCCGACTTCGTCTACCTGCACGATCCGGACACCGACCACGGCCGGCACCGGTTGGCGCTGGACTGCCAGCACCTGCCGGTGAGCCATGGGGAATTCCAGCGCATGAGCCTGTTCGGTGGGCGCAAGGTGCGGGCGGCAGTGGTGGTGTTCGCGCGGGGGTAATGTGCGCATAAAGGTTTTGCTGGCTGGACGGGCCCTATCGCGATTCGACTAGCCGCGACAGGGCCTTCTCTGTCAACGCACCAGGCAAGGCCGTTTGTTGTCGAAGGTCCACCCCGGCACCAGGAACTGCATCGCCACGCTGTCATCCCGGGCGCCCAGGCCCATGTTGCGGTAGCACTCATGGGCCTTCATCAGTTGGTCTTCATCCAGTTCGACGCCCAACCCCGGCCGCGTCGGCACCCGTACATGGCCGTCGACGATACGCAGCGGCTCGCGGGTCAGACGCTGGCCGTCCTGCCAGATCCAGTGGGTGTCGATGGCGGTGATCTCGCCCGGCGCAGCAGCCGCCGCCTGGGTGAACATGGCCAGCGAAATATCGAAGTGGTTGTTGGAGTGCGAACCCCAGGTCAGGCCCCAGTCATGGCACATCTGCGCCACCCGCACCGAGCCCTGCAAGGTCCAGAAATGCGGGTCGGCCAACGGGATGTCCACCGACTGCAACTGGATCGCGTGACCCATCTGCCGCCAGTCGGTGGCGATCATGTTGGTGGCGGTGGGCAGGCCGGTGGCGCGGCGGAACTCAGCCATCACTTCGCGGCCGGAATAACCATTCTCCGCGCCGCACGGATCCTCGGCGTAGGCCAGCACATCGTGCTTGTCGCGGCACAGGGCAATGGCCTCCTTCAACGACCAGGCACCGTTGGGGTCGAGGGTGATGCGCGCTTCGGGGAAACGCTCGGCCAGCGCAGTGACAGCCTCCATCTCTTCCTCGCCACGCAGCACGCCCCCCTTGAGCTTGAAGTCGTTGAAGCCGTAGCGGGCCTTGGCGGCCTCGGCCAGGCGCACCACCGCCTCGGGCGTCAGGGCTTGCTCGTGGCGCAAGCGTAGCCAGTCGTCATCGGCCTCGGCTTCGTTGCGGTAGGCCAGATCGGTGCGGGTACGGTCGCCGATGTAGAACAGGTAGCCGAGCATCTTCACCGACTCGCGCTGCTGGCCTTCACCCAGCAGCGCTGCCATCGGCACGTTCAGGTGCTGGCCGAGCAGGTCGAGCAGGGCCGACTCGATGGCGGTCACTGCATGCACGGTGATACGCAGGTCGAAGGTCTGCAGCCCGCGCCCGCCAGCATCGCGGTTGGCGAAGGTCTGGCGCATGGCATTGAGCACGCGCTGGTAATGGCCGATCGGCTGGCCGACCACCAGGCTGCGGCTGTCTTCGAGGGTCTGGCGGATGTGCTCGCCGCCAGGCACCTCGCCCAGGCCGGTGTTGCCGGCGCTGTCGCGCAGTACCACGATGTTGCGGGTGAAGAACGGGCCGTGGGCGCCGCTCAGGTTGAGCAGCATGCTGTCGTGGCCGGCGACCGGGATCACGCGCAGGTCGGTGACGACCGGGGTCGAGGAGTGAGGCGTCGTCTGCATGGTCATTGTCCTTGTCTGGCAGGCGTTCAATGGGATTGGCCCAGGGCCGATGAGGCCTTGAGGTCAGGGACAGGGGCACCCTTGACACGGGTGCGGACGAAGAACACGGCGATGGCGGCCAGCACCGAGGTCACCGCCAGGCCATACAGCCCGCCCTGGATCGAGCCGGTCTGCTGCTCGAGCAGGCCGAAGGTGGTGGGCGCAACGAAGCCGCCAAGGTTGCCCACCGAGTTGATCAGTGCGATCACCGCCGCAGCGATGCGCGCATCCAGGTACCCCTGCGGAATCGGCCAGAACAGCGACGAGGCGGCCTTGAAGCCGATGGCGGCGAAGCACACCGAAACGAAGGCGAACACCGGCCCGCCCGTGGTCGACATGAACATGCCGATGGCGGCCACCACCAGCGCGGCGGCGACCCAGGCCTGCTGGAATCTCCAGCGTGCGGCCCCGGCGGCGAACGCGTACATCGCCAGGATCGAGATCAGCCAGGGGATCGAGTTGAAGAAGCCGACCTGCAGGTCGCTCAGCTCGCCCATGCGCTTGATGATGCTCGGCAGCCAGAAGGTCGCGGCATAGATGGTCAGCTGAATGCAGAAGTAGATCAGGCAGAACAGCAGGATCTGGCGGTCCTTGAGCAGGCGCCAGGCCGAGGTCTTGATCACCCCGCCCGCCTCTCGCTCGCGCTGCTCGCGGTCGATGGCTTCGACCAGCGCATGCTGCTCGGCCTGGCTCAGCCACTTGGCATCCTGCGGGCGGGAGTCGAGCCAGAAGAACACGAAGAAGCACAGGATCACCGAGGCCATGCCCTCGATGAACAGCATCCATTGCCAGCCGTGCAGGCCCATGCCCTGGATCTGCATCAGCGCACCGGCCAGTGGCCCGGAGATCAGCGAGGCCAGGGCCGAGCCGCTGAGAAAGATGGCAATCGCCTTGCCACGTTCAGCGGCGGGCAGCCAGCGGGTGAAGTAGTAGATCACTCCGGGGAAGAAGCCGGCTTCGGCGACCCCGAGCAGAAAACGCAGCACGTAGAACTGGGTTTCGTTCTGCACGAAGGCCATGGCGGTGGCGACCAGGCCCCAGGTGAACATGATGCGGGTCAGCCACAGACGCGCACCGACCCGTTGCAGCAGCATGTTCGACGGCACCTCGAACAACGCATAGCCGATGAAGAACAGACCGGCACCGAAACCATAGGCGGCGGCGCTGATGCCCAGGTCGCTTTCAAGGTGTGGGCGGACGAAGCCGATATTGACGCGGTCCAGGTAGTTGACCACGAACATGATGACGAACAGCGGCAGGACATGGCGCTTGACCTTGGCCACGGCGCTGGCCAGCGCATCGCCGCCGGACAAGGCGGACGCAGGGGGGGTGTCGTTCACGGGATATCTCCCAGTCATTGTTTTTATTGAGGGTGCTGGCGGTAGACGAGGCAGTTGTCTGACATCCAGGTGGAAATGAGCATATTCCCGGCGGAGTTGGACGACAAGTTGAAAATTGAGCGAAAAAAGCAAAATACAAGCGGTTAACTGGGTAAAATCGGCGAAATGCTTTTATTAGGTCGATTACCCAAGGCAATGGGAGGGTGAATATCAGGATGAAAAAAAACTTTGTGGACAACTTGTCATACAAGTAATGTGAGGGCGTTCAGCCGAGTCCTTTCGCGGGACAAGTCGCAGCGGTAAACCACCGCCCCCACAGGTACTACCTCCGAGTCCACGCCATGCCCCGCACCCACAGCCGCGCCCACGACCTGGTCTCGAGCCTCACCCAGCAATTGCTGCTGGGCACGTTCAAGCCGGGCGACAAGCTGCCCTCGGAAAACACCTTGGTGCGCGACTACGGCGTCAGCCGCACCGTGGTCCGCGAGGCGCTGTCGAAGCTCCAGGCTGCGGGCCTGGTGCAGGCACGTCACGGGATCGGTACGTTCGTCATCGAACGCCAAGCCCGTTCCGGCCTGCGTGTAGGCCCCGAGAACGCAGCCAGCGTGCGCGACCTGCTGGAGCTGCGCATCGGCCTGGAGGGCCAGGCCGCCGCGCTGGCAGCCCTGCGCCGCAACGACCGGCAACTGGCGCAGATGCGCCAGGCCCTGGACGACTACCAGGACCTGGCCGCCGCCGGTGACAGCTGCATCGAAGCCGACCGGCGCTTTCACCTGCTGATCGCCGAGGCCACCGGCAACCTGTATTTCAGCGAGATGATGGCGCAACTGGGTGACGGCCTGATCCCGCGCAAGCGCATGGCCCAGGCCGAGCGCGCCGGGGCCAACCTGGCGGGGCATGCTTATCTGGCCAACCTGGAGCACGAGGCGATTCTCAACGCCATCCGCCGACAGGACCCGGAAGCGGCCAGGGCGGCGATCTGCCTGCACCTGTCCAATAGCCGCGATCGCCTGCTACCAGACTGAGCCGCGTGCAGCGGGCAAAAAAAATCGCGGAACCGGCGCCCTCCCCCTGGTGCGCAGTTACAGGGGAAAGGCCATCCAGCCCGCGATCAAGCCCACTCGCGTATCAATCCTTCTTGCGATACCCCTCGACGATCGCCGAGAAATCCTTGCCGCCCTCGCCTCGCAAGCTCATGGCCTGGTACAGCTGCTGCGCCACAGCGCCGAGGATCACCGGCTGGTGCGCCTGGCGCGCGGCCTCGGTCGCCAGGCCCAGGTCCTTGAGCATCAGTTCCGCACCGAAACCACCGGTGTAACCGCGCGATGCCGGGGCGGTCTCGATCACGCCCGGCCAGGGGTTGTAGGTATCCGAACTCCAGCAACGGCCCGTCGAGCTGTTGATGATGCCGGCCAGCACCTGGGTGTCGATCCCCAGCGCGTTGCCCAGGGCCATCGCCTCGGACACGCCGATCATCGAGATGCCCAGCAGCAGGTTGTTGCAGATCTTGGCGATCTGGCCAGTGCCGACCTCTCCGCAGTGCACGATGTTGCGCCCCATCTGTTCGAGCACCGGCTTGAGCGTGGCGAACAGTTCGGGGCTGGCGCCAACCATGAAGGTCAGGGTGCCGGCCGCCGCGCCGCCGGTGCCACCGGACACTGGCGCATCACCCAGGTCGATGCCCTTGGCCGCCGCGGCCTTGGACACGTCGCGGGCGGTCTGCGGGTCGATGGTGCTGCAGTCCACCGCCGGCGTGCCGGGGCGAATGCCGGCAAGCACGCCGTCCTCGTTCAGGTACACGCCGCGCACATGGGCCGCAGCCGGCAGCATGGTGATCACCAGCTCGCTGTTGGCGGCGGCATCCTTGGGCGAGGTGCTGATCTGCCCACCCAGTTCGGCGAGCTCGGCCAGCACGGTCTTGTTCAGGTCGAACAGGTTGAGCTGATGCCCGGCCTTGATCAGGTTGCGGGCCATGGGCGCGCCCATGTTGCCCAGACCGATGAATGCAATGCGCATGGCAGTCTCCTTAGCGCAGGCTGATGGTGGTGTTCACACCGTCATTGACGCTGTCGTCGTCGAACCAGCGGGCGGTGACGGTCTTGGTCTGAGTGTAGAACTGCACCACCTGCTTGCCGTACGGGCCGAGGTCGCCGAGCTTGGAGCCGCGCGAACCGGTGAAGCTGAAGAACGGCACCGGCACCGGAATCGGGATGTTGATGCCGACCTGGCCGATGTCGATCTCGCTCTGGAACTTGCGCGCTGCAGCGCCGCTCTGGGTGAACAGGCCGGTGCCATTGCCGAACGGGTTGGCGTTGACCAGGGCGATGGCCTCGTCGAGGGTATCGACTTCAAGGGTGACCAGCACCGGGCCGAAGATTTCCTGGGTGTAGATCTGCATGTCGGTCTTCACCCCGGAGAACAGGGTCGGGCCGACGAAATTGCCCTGCTCGTAGCCCGGCACCTTCACGTCGCGGCCGTCCAGCTCGAGCGTGGCGCCTTCCTTGATGCCGCTTTCGATCAGCCCCAGCACACGCTCCTTGGCGCGCTTGGAAACCACCGGCCCGACATCGGTGCCCGGCTCGCTGCCGGCATTGACCTTGAGCTTGCTTGCCGCGGCTTTGATATCCGGCAGCCATTCACGCGCCTTGCCCACCAGCACCGCCACCGAGGTGGCCATGCAGCGCTGGCCGGCCGCACCGAAGGCCGCGCCGACCAGGGCGTTGATGGTCTGGGTGCGGTTGGCGTCGGGCAGCACCACGGCGTGGTTCTTGGCGCCCATCATCGACTGCACGCGCTTGCCGTGCTGGCTGCCCAGGTTGTAGACATGGGTGCCCACCTCGGTGGAGCCGACGAAGGAGATCGCCTTGATGTCCGGGTGGGTGCAGATCGCATCGACCACCTGCTTGCCGCCGTGCACCACGTTGAGCACACCGGCCGGTACGCCGGCTTCGAGCGCCAGCTCGACCAGCATCATGGTCGACAGCGGGTCCTGCTCGGAGGGTTTGAGGACGAAGGTGTTGCCGCAGACGATGGCCATCGGGAACATCCACAGCGGGATCATCGCCGGGAAGTTGAACGGGGTGATGCCGGCGCACACACCGATGGGCTGGCGCAGGGTGTAGGTGTCGACGCCACCGGCGACGTTCTCGGCGAACTCGCCCATCTGCAGGGTGCCGATGGACGCGGCATGTTCGACCACTTCCAGACCACGGAAGATATCGCCCTCGGCATCGGCCAGGGTCTTGCCTTGCTCGGCGCTCAGGGTCGCGGCGATGCGCTTGCTGTGCTCGCGGATCAACGCCTGCAACTTGAGCATGATGCGCATGCGCGCGCCGATCGGCGTGTCACGCCAGGTCTTGAAGGCTCGTTCGCCAGCAGCGACTGCCGCGGCGACTTCCTCGGGGGTGGCGAAGGGAACGCGCGCCAGTACCTGCTGGGTGGCCGGGTTGACGATGTCGCGCCATTCGGTGGTCTTGGACTCGACCCATTGGCCGTCGATCAGCAGCTTGACCTGCTCGACCTGGGTGTGGGGCGTGTGGGGTGCGTTCATCTGCGCTCTCCTTGGAATTATTGTCGGAACGAAGACGCCTACGCCGCAGCGAACGGGGTGGCGTGCAGGGGCTGAGTTCGAGTATAGATGTGCAAACATCCAACAAGAATGCACAAAAAAACCGGATCAACATGCAAAAAGACCTGACCTCCCTCAGCGCGCTGAACTGGGACGACCTCAAGTTCTTTCTTGAGGTAGCGCGCACCCGCAAGGCCAGCAGTGCAGCCAAACGCCTGGCCGTGGACTACACCACGGTGTCGCGGCGCATCAGCTCGCTGGAAGGGGCGATGGGTACCTTGCTGTTCGAGAAATCGCGAACCAACGGTTTCGTGCTCACCGCCGAAGGCCAGCGCCTGCTGGGCTATGCCGAGTCGATCGAAAGCACCCTGCACATGGCCTGCGAGCAGGTGTCAGGCTCGGGCGTTGCGCTGTCGGGGCACATACGCATGGGGTGCACCGAGGGCTTCGGCAGCTTCTTCGTCACCCCACAGTTGAGCCGCTTCGTCGACACCTGGCCGGCGATCTCGGTAGACATTCTGCCGCTGCCGCATTTCATCAGCCTGTCCAAGCGCGAAGCTGACATCGTCATCGCCCTGGAGCGCCCCGAGCATGGGCCCTACGTGTGCTGCAAGCTGTGCGACTACCGCCTGCGCCTCTATGCGACCCGTGAGTACCTCGACCACCACGAACCGATCCGCCAGGTCGCCGACCTGGTGCGCCATCCGTTCATCAGCTACGTGGACGACCTGGCATTCAGTTCCGAGCTGCTGTACCTGGCCAACCTGATCCCCAACGCCAGCGCCCACCTGCGCAGCACCAGCGTGATCGCGCAGTACACCGCTGCCCTGCAGGGGCGCGGGCTGGCGATCCTGCCCTGCTTCCTGGCGGCGCAGGACGAACGGCTGGTGACGGTGCTACCGCAGGAGGTGGAGGTGACGCGGCAGTTCTGGATGTACTGCCGGGAGGACCTGCGCAAGTTGAAACGGATCACCTTGCTCTGGGATTACATCCGCGATGTGACCGAGGCGAATGCGCCGCTGTTGATGGGGCAGACGCGGGAGATGGTGTTTGCGCAGGATTGAGGCGGATGGCACCGGTGCCCTTCCCCCATTCCTCAGTTCGAGGCCACCACGATCGACACCCGCCGATTCTCGGTACGCCCGGCACTGGTGCGGTTGTCCGCCACCGGCTGACTGCTGCCCAACCCGCGCGTCTCGATGTTGTGCGGCTGCATGCCGACGTTGATCAACGCCTTGGCCACACTCTGGGCCCGGCGCTCCGAGAGCTGCTGGTTATAGGCCGCCTTGCCCGAGGCATCGGCATGGCCATCGACGCGTACATGCTCGATACCCACCGACAGCAATGCCTTGCCGATCCGTTCGACAATCGCCTGGCTCTGCCCGTTGAGTCCGTCCAGGTCACTGCCGAACAGTACCTTGCCGGACAGGTCGAACGCCCAGCCCTCGTCGCTTGGGGTAAACCCTTCGCGTTTGAGCACGGCAATCTGTTCAGGGGTCAGCCCGCTGGGCGGTACGGTCTGGCAACCGGTCAAGGCCAATACCGCCAGCAACATGGCCAGCATGGAAAAACGCAGTAGGGAAACGGGGTGTTTCACGGTTCAGCTCCTGTTGTTCATATCCGTGGCTCAGCGTTCCGTCTGGGCCACTTGCCAATGGCCGCGCCGATTGCGCTTGGCCTGGTACATCGCCGCATCGGCGGCATTGAGCAGACTGGCCGAATCCTGGCCATCGTCTGGGTAATAGGCGATACCGACACTCAGCGAGGTGCTGACGCGCTGGCCATCGTCCAGCAGGATCGGCAGCCTCATGCTGGCGACGATCTTCTCGGCGATGCGCTGGGCATCCTCGCGCGAATGAAGGGGGGTCAGCAGTACCGCGAATTCGTCACCGCCAAGGCGCGCCACCAGGTCGTGCTCGCGCAACTGCGCACGCACGCGGCTGGCGATATTGATCAGCACCTCGTCGCCAACGGCATGGCCAAGGTTGTCATTGATTTGCTTGAAGTGGTCACTGTCGAGGAACAGCAGCGCCAGATGGTCCTGCTGCCGGGCGGCGTTGCGCAGGCAACGGTTGAGGCGCCCTTCGAAGAAGGCGCGATTGGGCAGGCCGGTGAGGCTGTCATGGCTGGCTTGGTGCGCGAGGGTCTCGTTCTCGCTCTGCAAATGGCTCTGCCAGACTTCCAGCTCGTCGAGCAGGGCGTTGAAGTCGTTGCCCAGCTCATTGAGCTCGGCAATTCGCGCCTCGGGCACGCGCCGGTCGAAGCTGCGCTCGCGCCGGGCCGCATGGGCGACGCTGGCCAGGCCCCGCAGAGGACGGACGATATCGCCGAACAGCCGGCGCGACAGGTGGATGGCGACTGCGGCGCTGAGCAAGCTGCAAAAGAGGATGCCCGCCAGGCCGCTGAGCAGGAAACGCAGCAGGCTGCCGCCCTGGCCCAGCAGCTCGATGTGCCCGACCGTGCGCTGCTGACGGACGATCGGCAGGTGGATGGCCTCCCCCAGCAAGGCCTTGGCCACCTGGCGCTGCAGTGGTGCCAGCAAGCCCGTGTCATCGCGTTGCCAGTGCGCCAGCAGCTCTCCCTGGCTGTCGAAGACCTTGGCATCTGCCACCTCTTCGGTGGCGGCAATCACCGCCAGGGCTTCACTGGCCGCCCCGCTGTCGTCGAACACCACCGCCGCCTCCACGGTATAACTGATCGAGCGGGCGATCAGGTGCAGGTTGTGATTGGCATAGACGCGCAATGCCGCTACCCCGAGCACGGTCAGGGACACGCCCACGAGTCCGACGGCGATCAGCGCGACACCCAGGTGTCCTCGCCCCAGCACCGACCGCAAGGTCGGCCGCTTCCTGCGCTTGCCGGTGAGTTTCATGGTTGCGCCGCCCTGCGCCGCGACAATTGCAGCACGCTGGGGTGGATGCGCACGCCACTGCGCGCCACCGAGTCGAGGTTCACATCGAAGCTGACCTGTTCGTCATCGACGTGCAGGCAGAACAGGCTGCCGACGGTGCACGGGTCATCGGCCTCGCTGATGCTCAGGACCGGATGCCCGACCAGGGCCTGGAACAGGCGGTCACGCTGTCCGGCGTCGAGCTTGCCGATGTACACCGCGTCGCAGGCGCCGGAAACGCTCGAATCGCCGACCAGCAGGCGACGCACCTGCAGGGGCTGGCCGGCATTCTGCACATTGCCCTTGATCAGGTCGTCGGCATATTCGGTGGGGCCAACCAGGCACAGGCGCAGCGGCGAAGGATCAGCAGGCCAGCGGGCATAGCTGAAGATACCCAGCACGACCTGGGTCACCGCTTTGGCGCGTTGCTGCACCTGGGCTGCAGTGGCAGGGAGGTCCGCCCAGGCAGGTGAGGCGAACAGCGACAGGGCGGCAATCACTAGCGAAAGCACACAGCCCGTCACTCGCCCCCTGGGCGAGACAACCACTGTCATGTGGGAAATCTCTCAAATTAGATTCAGATAACCCGCACGATAGCATAAGGCCGCAGTGCCAAGGTATTGACGAATGTCACCCTTGGTCGAGCATTAGGCCAGAAATCCGACGCACCTTGCGCTCGACAGCCTCCTCAAAGACCCCCGCCCGTGGTTCCACCAGGCTGAAGCAGTGCTTGGCACGGGTGATGCCGGTGTACACCAGCTCCTTGGTCAGCACGGGATTGAGCGCATCAGGCAACACCAGCGCGGTATGGCTGAACTCCGAGCCCTGGGACTTGTGTACGGTCATGGCGAACACCGTTTCCACTTCATTGAGGCGACTGGGCAACACGAAGCGCACCCCGCCCGAGCCGTCGTTACGCGGGAAGGCGACCCTCAGCAATGGCTCGCCATTCTCGTCGGGCAGGCGCAGGGCGATGCCGATATCACCGTTCATCAGGCCGAGGCCGTAGTCATTGCGGGTGACCAGCACCGGACGGCCCTCGTACCAGGGCTGGCGGGTGTCGATCAGCCCAGCGTTGTGCAGCACCCGCGCCACACGCTCGTTCAGCCCTTCCACCCCCCAGGGCCCTTTGCGCACCGCGCACAGCAGCTGGAAGCTTTCGAAGCTGTTGAGCACCAGGGCAGCCCATTGCTCCCACACCGGGGCATCGGCGGAGGTGCCGGGCGCCGGCCGATGGCGACCGATACTGCGCAGATAGTGGCGATACCCCTGCGGGCCGTCCTCACCGCGGCCCAGGCCGTCCAGCAGCAGACGATCGAAGGCGCGGTCATGCTCGCCGCGCAGGGACAGGCCGAACACATCCTCAGGCGGCATGCTCAGCAGATCCCGCGCCTGGCGGGCTTGCTGCAGGTTGACCAGGCGCGCCAACTGGCCAATGCCACTGCCTTCGCCGAAACGCCGGGAGTAACGCAACATCACCACCTGCTGGGCCAGCGCATGCTGGTGCGCATCACCTGGCTGCAGACCGCTGCCCTGCAGCGACTGACCACCGACCTGCTCGAGCCAGGCCTGGGTGGCGGGCGTGTAACGCCCCTCTTCGGCATACCGACACAGGTCGCCGAGCACCGCGCCGGCCTCCACCGAGGCCAACTGGTCCTTGTCGCCCAGCAGCACCAGGCGAGCCTGCGCTGGCAAGGCATCAAGCAGGTTGGCCATCATTTCCAGATCGATCATCGACGCTTCATCGACCACCAGCACGTCCAGCGGCAGTGGGTTACCGGCGTGATGCCGAAAATGCCGCGAACCGGGGCGACTGCCCAGCAGGCGGTGTACCGTGCTCACTTCGGTAGGAATCTGCGCCCGCACCTCGGCGCTGACCCGCAAACGCTCGACCTGTTGGCCGATGGATTCGGTCAGGCGCGCAGCAGCCTTGCCGGTGGGTGCCGCCAGGCGGATGCGCAAGGGCCTGCCCTGCTCCACCGCCGGCCCTTGGAGCAAGGCCAGCAAGCGTACGACCGTGGTGGTCTTGCCGGTGCCCGGGCCACCGGTGATGATGCTGAACGCGGCACGCGTCGCCAGGGCACAGGCGAGCTTCTGCCAGTCCACCTGACCGGCCGGGGCGCCGTCCTCGAACAACTGCGCCAGGCGCGCGGGCAGGTCGGCGGGAATCGACTCGTCTGCCACGATGCGTTGCTGCAGCGACCGGTCGATACGCCGTTCATAGCTCCAGTAACGGCGCAGGTACAGACGCTGACCGCTGAGTACCAGAGGCCGCGCGTCCTGGCCCTCGGCATCGCCCAACGCCACCAGCCGACTGGCCGCGATGCGCTGGCGCCAGGTGCTCGGTTCGAGCGTGGCGAGCAACTGCGACGGCAACAGCAAAGGCCCCGCCAGCGCATCGCCCTCTGGCGGCAGCGACAAGGCGAAATCGGGCTCGGCCAGGGTCTGCTCGAGGTCGAGGCAGACATGCCCATGCCCCAACTGGTGACTGGCCAGCGCCGCAGCCAGCAACAGCAAGGGATCGCTGCCCGCCTCACGCTCCTCGAGGAAGCTGACGAATGCCCGGTCCAGCGCACGCAACCAACCGCGTTCGACCCAACGGTCGAGCAGGGCCAGCAGGTCCTGGCTGTGTTTCAACGGCGCAAGGGCCGCCAGGTGCTCGGCCTGCAACGGTGTCGGCAACAGGTCATCGAGGGTGCGGCTCATGGTGCGGCTCCAGCAAACAAGTCCTGCTGCTCGGGCGCACAGGCGCCCCGAAACAACGCATCGAGCTGCTCAATCAGCTCACGTGGCGGCCGGGCGAAATACAGGCCATGGCCGGCGCTGCCGATACCGCGCAGGAAGATGAACAGGGCACCGCCCACGTGGCGGTCGTAGTCGTAGTCGGGCAGCCGTGCGCGCAACTGGCGATGCAGGGCCAGCAGGTAGAGCACGTACTGCAAGTCGTAGCGGTGGTCGAGGATCGCCTGTTCCATGGCCAGGGCACTGTAGGCGCTGCCATCGGGGCCGAGCCAGTTGGACTTGTAATCGGCCACGTAGTAGCGCCCGTCCAGCTCGAACGCCAGGTCGATGAAGCCCTTGAACATGCCATTTAGCTGGGTCGCCAGCGCTGCCGGTCGCGCGGCGCCACCGTGGGTGTGGCGGACGACGAGCTGATCGAGGCGCAGCACGTCGACCTGATGGCTGGCGAACCAGAACTCCATCTCGATCTGGTACTGCTGAAGCTGCGCCAGGTTCAGGACCGGGCCATCCGGCGACAGCGGCATGGCCTGCGTCAGCAACTGCTGCAGCCAGGGCACCAGGGTCGGGATCCAGCCGGTCCAGTCGCGGCGGTTGCAGCGTTGGCCGACAGTGCGTTCGATCAACGCAGGCTGGCTGACCACGTCGGCAAAACCTTCACGCCCGGCCCACTCGAGCAGGCCGTGAAGGAAGGTGCCGGGGTTCGGCCCGCGAGGGAAGCGGTGGATATCGCCGTTTTCCGCAGGCACTTCACGCAGCCGCTGTGCATCGACGTTCTCGTCGTCGAGCAATTGCTGGGCCTGGGAGCTATCGGCGCCGAGACTCTGGTCGCCAACACGCAAGGCGCTGTAGGAGGCGATCCACCACTGCTCTGCCGCGGCGCGGCGCGGCTTGCGTGCAGGCAGGCGTTCGGCGCCGTCCTGCGGCGCGCGATAACACTGTTCGTCAGCGTCGGGCAGCGGTGTACAGACAATGGGCGCATCCTCGGCACACAGCGCCTGCAGCCAATCGGCCAACTGCACGGAAGCCGCCAATGGGGCGCCGCCGCCCAGCAGGTAACCCAAACCCGAGCGGTGCAATTGCGAGGTTTTCTGGCTGCCGCGCTTGAGGTCGGCAACACCCAGCCAGCAGGCATGTTGGGCGCGGGTCAGGGCCACGTAGAGCAGGCGCAGGTCTTCGGCCAGACGCTCATCATCGGCCAGTGCGATCTGCTCGTCGGTGGGGGTGAGCGTCAGCAGCACCTGGCCATCGTCGTCGTGCCAGGCCAATGGCAGGCGCTGGCCATCCACCGGTTTGCTGGTGCAGATGAACGGCAGATAGACCAGCGGGTACTCCAGGCCCTTGGATTTGTGGATGGTCACGACCTTGACCAGTTGCTCGTCGCTCTCCAGGCGCAGGATCTGCTCTTCACCGGCCTGCCCGGCGTTGGCCAGGTGCTCGGCCAGGTGACGGATCAGGGCCTGCTCGCCATCGAGCTCGCCGGCCGCCTGTTGCAGCAGTTCGGCCAGGTGCAGCAGGTTGGTCAGCACACGTTCGCCATCGGCGCGAGCGATCAACGTGCGTGGCAGCTGGAAGTCATGCAGCAGGCGGCGCAGCATGGGTAGCACGCCCTGGCGCTGCCAGGTGTCGCGGTACAGACGAAAACGCATCACCCAGTCTTCCCAGACCCGCTCGTCCTGGTTAAGCCGCTCCAGTTCGAGCAACGGCAGGTCCAGCGTCAGGCTGGCCAGAGCGGCCTTGAGCAGGCGCTCGGCATCAGGCTCGGCGCAGGCCTTGAGCCAGGCCAGCAGGTCGTGGGCTTCCTGGGCAGCAAAGACCGAATCCTTGTCCGACAGATAGACACTGCGTACCCCACGGGCAGCCAGCTCGGCACGGACCAACTGCGCCTCGCGGCCGTCGCGCACCAGGATGGCGATGTCCGAAGGCAGGCAGCCGCGCACTTCGCCCTGCGCATTGGCAAACCCCGTCACACCTCGTTGGCCGCCGTTGAGCAGGGCAACGATATGGCTGGCGCAGCTGGCGGCCAGTTGCTGACGATACAGTGTGTTGGCAACCGGCTCGTCACTGTGCAACTGCCAGCAATGCAGGGCGGCGCAGGGCTGGCCGTCGATCAGCAGACGCTCGCTGCGGCCCTTGGCATGAACTTCGATGAACGGCAGCGGGTTGTCGTTGGCCTCGCGGAACAGGAACGCCCCCTTGCCTTCGGGGCGTTGCTCGGCCAGCAGGAACACGCGGTTGACCGCCTCGACCATGGCCTGGCTGGAGCGGTAGTTGGTGTCCAGGCTGTGCAGGCGCCCTGCCGTGGCACGGCGGGCACCGAGGTAGGTGAAGATATCGGCGCCGCGGAAGGCGTAGATCGCCTGCTTGGGATCGCCGATCATGAACAGGCCGGTTTCCGGGCGGTTTTCGGCGATCCGGTAGATGCGCTCGAAAATGCCGTACTGCACCGGATCGGTGTCCTGGAACTCGTCGATCAAGGCCACGGGGAACTGCTCGCGGATCAGCGCGGCAAGGCGCTCGCCGGCCTCACTACGCAGCGCTTGCTCGAGGCGCAACAGCATATCGTCGAAGCCCATTTCGGCGCGCCGGCGCTTCTCCACTTCGAAACGCGCCGCCACCCACGCGGCAGCATGTTCCAGCACCGCCGAATCGGGGCCAGGCAGCCCCTGCAACGCTTCGCGCAGTGCCTCCATGGCGTGCAATGCCGGATGCTCCGGTGGCTCGCCCGACTTCCAGGCCTCGGCCATGCCTGCAGGCGTCAGGCGGGTGAAGCCGGTGCCCAGGTCGAGCTCCATGGCCTGCTCATCACCCGCCCAGGCGCGCAGTTTGTCGAACCAGGGGTCGAAGAAACGCGCCTGCAACTTGCGGCCATCGGCCTGCTTGGCGGCCACCGCCGCGCGGCAGATTTCGTGCAACTCGTCGGCCCACTGGGCCCAGGGAGCCTTGAGCGCGCCCAGTTGCGCCTGGCGTCGCTGCAGGGCGGATTCGATCAGCGCCTGTGGATCGGCGCCGTCGTCTTCCCTGCTGACACGGCCGAACAGCGGACGGATGCGCGGCAGCAACGCGTCCGGGCTCACCCAATGGCTGCGCACCCAGGCCAGCGCTTCGCCCTGCATGCCGTAGCAGAAGCGCCGCCAGTAATCGCGCATGACCTGGCCGAGCAGCTCGCTGTGATCGGTCTCCAGGCTCTGGGTGAACAGGCTGCCGCTGTCGAAGGCATGCTCGCGCAGCATGCGCTGGCACCAGCCGTGAATGGTCGAGACCGCCGCTTCGTCCATCCACTGCACTGCGACCTCCAGGCGGCTGGCGCAACGGCCCCAGTGCTCCTGTGGATAATCGTCGCGCAGCAGGTGCAGCAAGGGGTCGGCGTCGTCCAGCTCGCCCCTGAAGAAACGTGCAGCCTCGGCCAGACGGGCGCGAATTCGCTCGCGCAGCTCCTTGGTCGCAGCGTCGGTGAAGGTCACGACGAGAATCTGCGGCGGCAGCAGTTCGCGGGCAAAGCCTTGCTCGCCGCCATGGCCGAGGATCAGACGCAGGTAGAGCGCCGAGATGGTGAAAGTCTTGCCGGTGCCGGCACTGGCTTCGATCAGCTGGCTGCCGTGCAGGGGAAAGCTCAGGGCCAGGGGACGGGCCTGGGTCATGCGGCGGTCTCCGGATTGCCTTGGGTCTGCCAGGCGGCGGCAAACAGGGGTCGGTAGAGGGATTCGCACCAGCCTTCGAAGGTCTCGTCAGCCGTGAGCGCAGCAAAGTCGCGGAACTGACGCATCAGTGCAAGGCTCTCGCTGCGCTCGCCGAAGCTGTTCTGGCCGTCGCCTTCATAGGCGCGCTCGGCGGCAGCCTGGGCTTTGTCCGGGTCTGGTTGGCCCAGCCAGGCGAAAGCAGTCTTGGGCGCTACGGGCAGGGGCGCATTCATTGCGGCCTGACGCGCCACCAGCAGATCGGCAAGCAGATCCCCCGCCTGTGCCGCGGCCATCGGTGCGAGCAGCAAGGTGCGGTCACTGGCGACCAGGGCCGTATGCAATGGATAACCGGCAGCGCAGGCCGCCAAATGCATGACCCACGCCGGAATCAGCCGATGCCATTTGAGACTGTTGCGCCCGGCACCCAGGCTGTTGGGCACGGTGGTGATGCTCAGAAGGCTCTGTTCATCATCCTGATAGACGCGCCCAAGCCAACCTTCCAGGCGCAGCGGGCCGCGCTCGAAGTGCAGCGGCAAAGCGCCCTCTACCACGGTGTGCCAGCGCTGCAACAGCTGGCGATGGCGCAGCAAAAGGTCTGGCAGGGGCTGGATCAGTTCCGCCTGCAGCGACTCGCCGAAACCCGCCAATGGCAGCAGCCCACATGCCTGCAGGCGTCGGGCCTGGGTACGCAGCGCTTGTTCGGCGTCGTCGGGTGTGGCCAATGCAGCGCCAAGCAGCCGCTCGCTGAGGCTGTAGCGTTGCAGAGCATCGAGCACGAAAGGCTCCTCGTCCGGCGTTGGCGCCTCCAGCGCTTCGAAGAACACCTTGAGGCGCTGGCTGAAGAAATGCCGGACCGGATGGCGGAGAAAATCCTGCAGTTGCGTCAGGTTCAGTGGCTCATCGCTGTCGTAGGGCGGCAACGCCTGATCGACCTCCGAGGCCGGCTCGACGGGCTGATGCAAGACCTGCCACTCGTGGGCGTAGCTGAACAGTGCGCTGCCCTTCTGGAAGTAGCGCTGGCTGAAGGGTTGCAGGGGATGCTCCTGGGTCAGGGCATGCAACAACTGCTGGCCGGGGTCATCACGCTGGCCTTGCTGGGCACCGGCCAGCTGCCAACCGGCGGCAAGATGGTCGCGCAACTGGCCGACCAGCACCGAGGCGGGGCGTTCGCTGTTGTCGCGAATACTGCGTCCGACCCAACTCACATAGAGTTGGTCGCGAGCAGACAGCAGCGCCTCGAGCAGCAGGTAGCGGTCATCTTCGCGGCGCGAACGATCGCCAGGACGGTAATCGCTGGCCATCAGATCGAAGTCCAACGGCGGCTGGGCGCGAGGATAGTCGCCGTCGTTCATGCCCAGCAGGCAGACTACGCGGAATGGGATGGCGCGCATGGGCATCAAGGTGCAGAAGTTCACCGAGCCGGCCAGGAAACGCTGGGACAGCTTGCCCTGGTCCAACCCCGACAGCCAGGCCTCGCGCACGACCGTGAGCGGCAGTGGATCGTGCAGGCCGACGGTCTCGCAGGTTTCCAGCCAGGTATCACGCAGGTCCTGCAATTGCACCAGCAGCAGCTCGTCGTGCTCCTCCTCGGCGAGGAAGAACACCTGCAACAGCGCATGCAGGCGCGCGCCCCACGCCGCGGGGCTGGCCGGCTCGGCGAGGGTCTGGAACGCCACCTCCAGCGCATCGAGCAGGGCCACCAGCGGGCCGATAAGGGCCGCGTCGAGGCCACCGATCTCGTCATAGGGCTCAATGCCGTCACAGGCCTCGCCGACACCTACGGCGTAACCCAGCAGCATCCGGCGCAGGCCGAACCGCCAACTGTTCTGCTCCAGGCCTTCGGGCAACCCGAGGCGGGCACGTTGTTCACCGCTCAGGCCCCAACGGATGCCGGCCCCCTCGATCCAGCGGTGCAGGGTCGGCAGGTCACTCTCCTTGATCCCGAAGCGGGCGCGCACGGCGGGGACATCGAGCAGGTCGAGGATCTCACTCACGGCGAAACGGCTGTCGGGGAGCTTGAGCAGATGCTCCAGGGCGATCAGCAGTGGATCGCGGCCGCGCTGGCCCTGGTCGGTGAGGGTGAAGGGGATGTAGCGCGGATCATGGCGGTCGAGTTGGCCGAAGACAGCGCGGATATGCGGGGCGTAGTCATCGATGGCCGGAAGCATGACGATGACATCGCGCGGCCGCAGGGTCGGATCGCTGCTGAAGCGCGCAAGCAACTGGTCATGGAGGATCTCCACTTCGCGCTGCGGACTATGGGCGATGTGGAAACGTACCGAACGGTCGCGGTTGGGATCGATGGCAGGCCAGGCCTCACGGGTTTCAGCCAGGGGACGCAGTTCGAGGATGTCGTCCTGCAACTGGTTG
Source organism: Pseudomonas sp. MNR3A (assembly GCF_009650575.1). Lineage (NCBI taxonomy): Bacteria > Pseudomonadati > Pseudomonadota > Gammaproteobacteria > Pseudomonadales > Pseudomonadaceae > Pseudomonas > Pseudomonas sp. MNR3A. The sequence continues at coordinate 84,401 of NZ_VZZS01000022.1, forward strand.
AGCAGCGTGGTGGGCTGGGCGTCGCTGAACAGGTCGATGCGCCCGTCGCTGAAGACACCACGGTAACTGCTGGGATCATCGTAGCTATCGAGCAGGTTGATGTAGTCACGGCCCTGCTTGCCCCAGGCGGCCAGCAGCGGATGAGCGTGCTGGTGCATCGATTCGTCGTCCAGTTGCAGGGGCATGCCGTGCTTGCGCTGTTGGCGCTTGTACTGGTGCCGGAGCAGGTCTTTGTCCGCGACGATATCCCCCCAATGATGGCGGCAAGGGTTGTGCACGCACAGCAATACCTGGCTGAAGCGGGCCAGCCCGGCCAGGGCTTCAAGGGCCTGGGCGGGCAGCGACGAGATACCAAAGACGATTACCCGCGACGGTAGGCCCGCGGGAGCTTGCTCAAGGGTATCGATGCGCGCGATGAAACGCTGATGGACGCCGGCACGGCTCTGCGCCATCCCCTCTGCACCGACATCGTCGAGCAATGCACGCCACAACTCGGCCTGCCAGCGGTTGCCATCCGCCAGGGGCTTGCGCTCGCCGCGGGCGGTGTTGAGCACGTGCTCTCCAGCGGCCCAGTCCTTGAGCCAGTCGGCGCGGTACACCTGGTATTGGTCGAACAAGTCAGCCAGACGTTCGGCGAGCTGGTAGCGCTTGCGCAGGTCGTTGTCGTCGGTGAGAAAGCGCTTGAGTGGCTCGAAGTGCGGTCGCTCGATCAGTGCTGGCAGCAAGCGCACCAGGCGCCAGGTCAGCGGTGCCTTGTCGAGCAGCGACACCTCGGGAATCTCGTCGCGGCCCAGCACGAGGCGATAGAGCTGCCACATGAAAGTGCCGGGCAACTGGACGTCGATGGCCGCCGCGATACCGCAGCCGCCTTGATCATCGTTCTGCGGATCTTCAGCCAGTGCGAGCTTGAGCCATTGGGCAATACCGTTGCTCTGCACCAGGGCGATTTCGTTCTCCAGAGGCGCCAGGGGATAGTTGCGCATCACGCTCACGACCAGGTTGCGCAAATCGTCCAGGCGGTTGCCCTGGACGATCATGAAACCTGGGTGCAGTGACGTGGTGTTGGCCATTGGGTGCTCTCTGGAAGACGGTGTGCGCTGACGGAACCATACCCTGTAGAGGCAGGCTTGTCCCGTGGCGTGCGCGGTGTCGGCGTGGGGGGGAGCGATGCGACCTGGCGAACGCCAGAAAGACAAAACCCCTACCTGCTCGCGCAGATAGGGGTTTTGCGAAATTAATCTTGACGATGACCTACTCTCACATGGGGAAACCCCACACTACCATCGGCGATGCATCGTTTCACTGCTGAGTTCGGGATGGGATCAGGT
>NZ_VZZS01000023.1:0-19363 GCF_009650575.1 Pseudomonas sp. MNR3A
GCGGGCTTGCCCGCGAAAAGGCCATCACCGACTGATACCCCTCACCTGCCCCTGCGCCGATAGGGAAACACATCGATCACCTTCCCTTCCCGTATCGCCCCCTGCAATCCCTGCCAGTAATCCGCGTCATACAGCTCCCCATGCAGCCGACTGAACAACCGCCGCTGGCCGATATCGGCGAACAGGAACGGCGGAAACTCCTCGGGAAACACATCGTGCGGCCCGATCGAATACCACGGCTCGCCAGACATCTCATCCTCCGGGTAGCGCGGCGGCGGGATATGGCGAAAATTCACCTCGGTGAGATAGCTGATCTCGTCGTAGTCATAGAACACCACCCGCCCATGCCGGGTAACGCCGAAGTTCTTCAGCAACATGTCGCCGGGAAAGATGTTCGCCGCCGCCAGTTGCTTGATCGCCAGCCCGTAGTCCTCCAAGGCTTCGAGCACCTGGGCCTCGCTGGCCTGCTCCAGGTACAGGTTCAACGGCGTCATGCGCCGTTCGGTCCAGCAGTGGCGGATCAGCACGCTGTCACCCTCCACGACCACCGTCGAGGGCGCGACCTCCAGCAGCTCGGCCAGGCAATCGGCTTCGAACTTGGCCACCGGGAAGCGAAAATCTGCGAACTCCTGGGTATCGGCCATGCGCCCCACGCGGTCGACACTTTTCACCAGGCGGTATTTTTCGATCACCGTGGCTCGGTCGACGGTCTTGGAGGGTGAAAAGCGGTCCTTGATGATCTTGAACACGGTATTGAAGCCCGGCAGGGTGAATACGCTCATCACCATGCCGCGCACGCCGGGTGCCATGACGAAACGGTCGTCGGTACTGGCCAGATGATTGATCAACGCGCGGTAGAACTCCGACTTGCCATGCTTGTAGAAGCCGATCGAGGTATACAACTCGGCAACGTGCTTGCCCGGCAGGATGCGCTTGAGAAAGTTGACGAACTCCGCCGGCACCGGCACATCGACCATGAAGTACGAGCGGGTGAACGAGAAGATGATCGACACCTCGGCCTCATCGGTGATCAGCGCATCGACCTCGATGCCATGGCCCTCGCGATGCAGTAGCGGGATCACCAGCGGCCACTGCTCGTCACGGGTGTACAGACGCCCGACCAGATAGGCGCCCTTGTTGCGGTACAGCACCGAGGAAAACAACTCCACGGCCAGCGCCGGGTCCTTGCATACCCAGTCGGGCAGGCATTCACGCAGTCGCTCCTCAAGGCGCGCCAGGTCGGCGTCGAGGTCGCCATAGGGCACCTCGAAAGCCTGGTCGGCAAGGATCGCCCGCAACAGACCACCCAGGCCGTCGCGCAACTGATAGGTGCGGGTCTGTGCCGCGCGCTCGTGGCCGCGCATGGCCGGGCGGGTGGTGTGGATGAACATGCAGCCGTCGCTGATCAGGTCGTGGCTGAACAGGCTGCAGAACAGCGAGTTGTACCAGGTCTCGGCCAGCTCATCGTCCAGGCGCGGGTCGATCAGGCGGATGTAGGCGCTCTTGACCAGCGGCCAGTGCTCCACGTCCAGCAGCAGCGAGGCGTCGAAACCTTCGCGCAGCCAGCCGTTGACCTCGGCGACCTTCTCCTCGTACAGGTTGATCCGCGCAGCAGCGGCCTGCTGGATCGCCTGCCATTGCGCCCGTTCGAAGCGTTCGCGGGCGCCCAGGGTGATGCGGCGAAAGTGTTCTCGGTAGTTGTCGAAGCCATCGAGGATCATCCGGGCGATGGCTGCGGCGGGCCAGGGCTGGGGCATGGTGAGAGGCTCGGTGGGTGGCGGAATGAAAAGAGCTTAGTCGGGTGTCGGTCTTTTCGCGGGGCAACACAATTGCCAAAGCAAGAAAGCACAAGAAACGCCCCGACACCTGACGTACACTCGCGCCCCTGCCCAGAACCCGGAGATACCCGTGAGCCCCATCGCCCTCGCCCGCCTGCTGACCCTTGCTGCCGTCTGGGGTGCGAGCTTCCTGTTCATGCGCATCATCGCCCCTGAACTGGGCACGGTACCGACCGCCTTCTTTCGCGTCTCCATCGCCTGCCTCGGCCTGATCGGCATCCTCGCCACAGCCAGGGTGCGCTGGGACTTCCAGGGCAAGCTCGGCGCCTGCCTGGTGCTGGGCATGATCAACTCGGGCATTCCGGCGACCTTCTATTCAGTCGCCGCGCAGGTACTGCCAGCGGGGTATTCGGCAATCTTCAACGCCACCACACCCCTGATGGGCGTGCTGATCGGCGCGTTGTTCTTCCGCGAAAGCATGACCCTGCCCAAACTGTGCGGGATCTTCCTTGGCCTGTTCGGCGTCGGCATCCTCAGCGGTGCAGGCCCGGTGGCGCTGGACATGGCCCTGGTGCAAGGCGCCCTGGCGTGCCTTGCGGCGACCACCTGCTATGGCTTCGCCGGCTTTCTCGCCCGCCGCTGGATCGGCGGCCTGGACAGCCGCCTGTCGGCCCTGGGCAGCATGCTGGGAGCGACCTTGCTGCTCAGCCCGCTGTTTGCCTGGAGCGCACTGACCCAACCACCCGCCAGCTGGGGTGGTTGGTCGGTGTGGCTGTCTTTGTTGGGCCTGGGGCTGGTGTGCACGGCCTTCGCCTACATCCTGTACTTCCGCCTGCTCAACGAGATCGGACCCGTCAAGGCCAGTACCGTGACCTTCCTGATTCCGGTGTTCGGGGTGCTGTGGGGGGCGTGGTTGCTGGATGAGCCGCTGTCGATGGCACACCTGTATGGCGGGGTCCTGATAGCCGCAGCACTGTGGTTGGTGCTGCGGCCGGCGCGTGCCTGAAATCGTACCGCCGCAGGCGGTATTCAGGCCTCGGCCATCTTCACCCCAGGCTTGCGGAACACGAACAGCAACCCCACCACGATCAACCCCATCCCCAGCAGGCTCAGCGGCGCCAGGCGGTTACCGAAGATGAGGAAATCCATCACTGCGGTCACCGCTGGCACCAGGTAGAACAGGCTGGTGACATTGACCAGGTTGCCTCGGGCGATCAACCGGTAGAGCAGCAGCGTCGCCAGCAACGACACCACCAACCCCATCCACAGCAGGGCGCCGACGAAGCTGGCGCTCCATTCGACATGCAGCGGCTGGAACGGCGCAAACACCGCACACAGGACAAACCCTGCCAGGTATTGCAGCGGCAAGGTTCCCATCGGGTTGTCGGTGATGCGCTTCTGCAGGATCGAGCCGAACGTCATGCTGTTCAGCGCCAGCAAGGCAAACAGCATTCCGGCGAGGGAAACCCCACCCAGGTTGATGCCCTGGTAGACCACCATCACCAACCCGCCAAGCCCCAGACCCAGGCCGAACAAACGGCTCCATGAACGCTGGCGCTCCATCAGCACCACGGTGAGGATCGGTTGCACCCCCATGACCGTGGCCATGACACCAGGGGTGACGTGGGTGTTGAGCGCCAGCAGGTAAAAGATCTGGTATGCGCCGAGCAGCACGCAACCGGTCCCCAGGGCGCGCAGGATACCGCCGCGACTGCGCGGCCAGCGCAATCTCAGCAAAGGGCCGATCAGCAACAGCCCTGCCAGGGCCAATGCCGAGCGCAGCAGCAGGAAGGCGAATGGGCTGGCCTGGGCCAGGCCGAGCTTGGAGACGATCGCCCCGCTGCTCCACAGCAGGACGAACAGGCTGGTGGTGGCCGCCGAGGCCACGGATGCTTTCGAAAGAACGGACATGTATTGCCACCTGAATATTGGGCAAGAGCCAAACGGTGGGCGCGCTTCAGCGAGGAAAGAGGCCGACCGTGTTCAGTAGGTTGCGAGTGCGCTTGGGCCGGCGAGAACGCCGATCAGCCCAGCACGACCACGCAGCGGGGCGGGGATACGCCGCCGACGACGCCACTGACAGGTGGTGGGTAGTGACTGATCATGGCCGGCTGCTGGCTGCCACGCACGACAACGCCCGCGACAGGCGCGAGAACGAAGGCAGTGGTGGAAGGGCTGGCTGGCATGGACAGGTCTTCGGGGAAGATGAATGTTTCGGAATATATCCGTGAATGCGGAGCTGGGCAACACCCTAGGGTGATCGGACGGCCTTCTTCGCGGAAAGCCCGCGAAGAAGGCCGCAGCGAATCAGAACAACCAGCGATACAGCAGATAGGCCACCACCACCGCCAGCACCGGCCGCAGGATGCGGTAGGCCTTGGGGTTGGAGCGCTTGAACTGCTTCACATGAGTGCTGATGCGGTTGCTGAAGCGCTTGCTCCAGGCGTAGGCCTGGTTGATCCCGCCCACCCGCTCGTCGTCGGTGTTCTGCGGCGCGGTGGCGCGGCCCAGGAACGCGCTGACCTTGCGGTTGATGCGGGTCATCAGCGGGCTGTTGAGCGGACGCTCGACGTCGCAGAACAGGATCACCCGCGTCACGTCGGTTTCGTTCTTCACCCAGTGCACATAGGTTTCATCGAACATCACATCTTCGCCGTCACGCCAGGCATAGACCTGGCCGTCGACGTAGATGCGGCAGTCGTCGGAGTTGGGCGTGGACAACCCCAGGTGATAGCGCAGGGAGCCGGCAAACGGATCGCGGTGCGGGTTCAGGTGGCTACCGCCAGGCAACAGGGCGAACATTGCACCCTTGACGTTGGGGATGCTGCTGACCAGCTCGACGGTACGCGGGCACAGTGCCTCGGCCGACGGCAGTGGCTTGTCGTACCATTTCAGGTAGAACCGCTTCCAGCCCTTCTTGAAGAACGAACCGAAGCCGGCGTCGTTGTCTTTTTCGGCTGCGCGGATATACCCCTCGTCGAACAGGCGCATGGCCTCTTCGCGGATCTCCTGCCAGTTATCCTTGAGCACATCCAGCTCGGGGAAGCGCTGACGGTCCAGGTAAGGTTTGGAAGGCACACCGGAGAACAGGTACATCAGGCTGTTGTAGGGAGCGAACAGCGCCGAATGGTTGACGAACTGGCGCAGTACCGGCAGGCGTGCCTTGCCGCGCAGGTGCACGAACAGCACACTGCCGAAGAACACCAGCAGGACACCCGCCTTGGCGACGAAGGAAAAGGTCATGCAACACTCCTTGAGGGGAAATCAGGCCATCCCCAGATAGCCGGACATGATAAACCCATCGAAGGCTGCTGCAAGTCACAAGCGGCAAGCGCGAGGATGAAGATCGAGGTCGCTTGACCCGGATCAGCACTCCTCGGCTTGCTGACTGCGCTGTGGACCTGACGTTACTGCTGGTTTTCCTGCTCGCTGAACATGTCGCTGAACAACATGCTCGACAGGTAGCGCTCGCCCGAATCCGGCAGGATCACCACGATGGTCTTGCCCTGCATCTCCGGCTTTTCTGCCAGGCGCACTGCCGCCGCCATCGCCGCGCCGCAGGAAATGCCGCACAGGATCCCCTCCTCCTGCATCAGGCGGATGGCCATGGCCTTGGACTCTTCATCGGTGACTTGCTCGACCTGGTCGACGACCGACAGGTCGAGGTTCTTCGGCACGAAGCCTGCGCCGATGCCCTGGATCTTGTGCGGGCTGGGCTTGAGTTCCTCGCCGGCCAGGGTCTGGCTGATCAGCGGCGAGGCCACCGGCTCCACGGCCACCGACAGCACCGGCTTGCCCTGGGTGTGCTTGATGTAGCGCGACACGCCGGTAATGGTGCCGCCGGTGCCGACACCTGCGACCAGCACGTCAACGGCGCCGTCGGTGTCGTTCCAGATTTCAGGCCCGGTGGTCTTCTCGTGAATTGCGGGGTTGGCGGGGTTTTCGAACTGACCTGGCTGGAAGTACAACGCAGGATCGGATGCGACGATCTCGTTGGCTTTCTCGATCGCCCCTTTCATGCCCTTGGCAGGGTCGGTCAGCACCAGCTCGGCGCCCAGCGCCTTGAGCACCTTGCGCCGCTCCAGGCTCATGGAGGCCGGCATGGTCAGCATCAGCTTGTAGCCGCGCGCCGCAGCGACGAAGGCAAGGCCGATGCCGGTGTTGCCCGAGGTGGGCTCGACAATGGTCATGCCCGGCTTGAGCTTGCCGCTGCCTTCGGCGTCCCAGACCATGTTCGCGCCGATCCGGCACTTCACCGAATACCCTGGGTTGCGCCCTTCGATCTTGGCCAGGATGGTCACCCCGCGCGGGGCGATGCGGTTGATCTGCACCAGCGGCGTGTTGCCGATGGAGTGGGCGTTGTCGGCGTAGATACGGCTCATGGCAGGGGTCCTTGAATCGTTGGAAACAGGCGGGAAAGCCTCAAGGGTAAGCCTGCCCCGGCAGCCCGTAAAGCCCGTTCGAACCAAGCCCGGCGCCTGGCGGTCAACCGCACAACCTGCCCTGGAGAGCTTGCGATGAAAGCCCGTTATCGCTGGCCGCTGATCGGCCTGGCCGGCCTGATCGTGCTGCTGGTGGCCCTGCACCTGGCACTGCCCTACCTGGTACGCGACTACCTCAACGACAAGCTCGCCGACATGGGCGACTACCGCGGCGAGGTCGCCGACGTCGACCTCGCCTGGTGGCGCGGCGCCTACCAGATCAACGGGCTGAAGATCGTCAAGACCACCGGCAAAGTGCCCGTGCCGCTGCTCGATGCGCCGCTGATCGACCTGTCAGTCAGTTGGCATTCGCTGTGGTACGACCAGGCCGTGGTCGCCGAGGTGGCCTTCGTGCGGCCCGAGCTCAATTTCGTCGATGGCGGCAGCAAACAGAACTCGCAGACCGGCCAGGGCACCGACTGGCGCCAGCAACTGGAGAAACTGCTGCCGATTACGCTCAACGAAGTGCGCATCGAAAACGGCACCCTGACCTTTCGCAACTTCCACTCCAAGCCGCCGGTGGACCTCAAGGCCACACAGCTCCAGGCCAGCATCCGCAACCTGACCAACGTGCGCGACGAAAAAGGCCGACGCGACGCCAGCTTCGAGGCCGACGCGCTGATTGCCGGCGATGCCAAGGTCGAAAGCCGCGCCACTTTCGACCCGTTCAGCGACTTCGATGACTTCGAGTTCCGTCTGCGCGCCACCGGCATCGAACTGCGCCGGCTCAACGACTTCGCCAGTGCCTATGGCAAGTTCGACTTCAATGCCGGGCATGGTGACGTGGTGATCGAGGCCCAGGCCGAGAACGGTAGGCTCAATGGCTATATCAAGCCGTTGCTGCGCGATGTCGATGTGTTCGACTGGCAGCAGGATGTCGAAGACAAGGACAAAGGCTTCCTCCGCTCGATCTGGGAGGCGGTGGTCGGTGCCAGTGAAACGGTGCTGAAGAACCAGCCGAAGAATCAGTTCGCCACCCGCGTCGAACTCAGCGGCAGTGTGCATCAACAGAACATCAGCGCATTCGAGGCGTTTCTGCAGATATTGCGCAATGGCTTCGTCCAGGCATTCAACGCCCGCTACGAGCAGCCGCCGCCCAAGACTGACTGAAACGCGGGTGACGGGCCATTCAGCGACTGAATACCCGGTCTGCGTTTGCAGCGGCCTGGGGCCGCGTTATAGTCGGGGCACATCATAGACATGAGTTCTCGGTGTCGGCCTTTTCGCGGGCAAGCCCGCTCCCACAAGGTACTCTCCCCTGTGGGAGTGGGCTTGTCCCGCGATGAGGCCGCCATCGACACCCCGCAGAGGATCGGCTCCATGAAATTCGAAGGCACCCGCAACTACGTCGCCACCGACGACCTGAAGCTGGCGGTCAACGCGGCCATCACCCTCGAACGCCCACTGCTGGTCAAGGGCGAGCCAGGCACCGGCAAGACCATGCTGGCCGAGCAATTGGCCGAATCTTTCGGTGCACGCCTGATCACCTGGCACATCAAGTCCACCACCAAGGCCCACCAGGGCCTCTACGAGTACGATGCGGTGAGCCGCCTGCGCGACTCGCAACTGGGCGTGGACAAGGTCCACGACGTGCGCAACTACCTGAAGAAAGGCAAGCTGTGGGAAGCCTTCGAGGCCGATGAGCGCGTCATCCTGCTGATCGACGAGATCGACAAGGCCGACATCGAGTTCCCCAACGACCTGCTGCAGGAACTCGACAAGATGGAGTTCTACGTCTACGAAATCGACGAGACCATCAAGGCGAAACAGCGCCCGATCATCATCATCACCTCCAACAACGAAAAAGAGCTGCCCGACGCCTTCCTGCGCCGCTGCTTCTTCCACTACATCGCCTTCCCCGACCGCGAGACCCTGCAGCGCATCGTCGATGTGCACTACCCGAACATCAAGCAGTCGCTGGTCAGCGAGGCGCTGGACGTATTCTTCGACGTGCGCAAGGTGCCGGGCCTGAAGAAGAAGCCCTCCACTTCCGAGCTGGTCGATTGGCTCAAGCTGCTGATGGCCGACAACATCGGTGAGGCGGTGCTGCGCGAGCGTGATCCGACCAAGGCCATCCCGCCGCTGGCCGGTGCCCTGGTCAAGAACGAACAGGACGTACAACTGCTGGAGCGCCTGGCCTTCATGAGCCGTCGCGGCAACCGCTGAGGGGCTGGCCATGCTGCTCAACCTGTTCAATGAAATGCGCGCGGCCAAGGTGCCGGTGTCGGTGCGCGAACTGCTCGACCTGCTCAACGCCCTGCAACAGCGCGTGGTATTCGCCGACATGGACGAGTTCTACTATCTGGCGCGGGCAATCCTGGTCAAGGACGAGCGCCATTTCGACAAGTTCGACCGCGCCTTCTCGGCCTATTTCAAGGGCCTTGAAAACCTCGACCGCCACCTGGAAGCGCTGATCCCCGAAGAATGGCTGCGCAAGGAGTTCGAACGCTCGCTCAGCGATGAAGAGCGCGCGCAGATCCAGTCGCTCGGCGGGCTCGACAAGCTGATCGAGGAATTCAAGAAGCGTCTCGAGGAACAGAAGGAACGCCACGCCGGCGGCAACAAGTGGATCGGCACCGGCGGCACCAGCCCGTTCGGCTCCGGCGGTTTCAACCCCGAAGGCATTCGCGTCGGCGAGGCCGGCAAACGCCAGGGCAAGGCGGTCAAGGTCTGGGACCAGCGCGAGTACAAGAACCTCGACGACCAGGTCGAGCTGGGCACGCGCAACATCAAGTTGGCCCTGCGCCGCCTGCGCAAGTTCGCCCGCGAAGGCGCCGCCGAGGAGCTCGACATCGACGGCACCATCGATCACACCGCCCGCGATGCCGGGCTGTTGAACATCCAGATGCGTCCGGAACGGCGCAACACGGTCAAGCTGCTGTTGCTGTTCGATATCGGCGGATCGATGGATGCCCACGTGAAAGTCTGCGAAGAGTTGTTCTCGGCCTGCAAGACCGAGTTCAAGCATCTGGAGTACTACTACTTCCACAACTTCGTCTACGAATCGGTGTGGAAGAACAACCTGCGCCGCACCTCCGAGCGCTTTTCCACCTTCGATCTGCTGCACAAGTACGGCGATGACTACAAGGTGGTGTTCGTCGGCGATGCGGCGATGGCGCCGTACGAGATCACCCAGCCGGGCGGCAGCGTCGAGCACTGGAACGAAGAGGCCGGGTACGTGTGGATGCAGCGCTTCATGGAGAAATTCAGGAAGATCGTCTGGATCAACCCCTACCCCAAGCAGACCTGGAACTACACCGCGTCCACCCAATTGGTGCGCGAGCTGGTCGAGGACCGGATGTTCCCGCTGACCTTGCAGGGGCTGGAGGAAGCGATGAGGTATCTGTCCAAGTAGCCTGTACCGACCCTATCGCGGGGCAAGCCTGCAGGCCCCCTACCGCCCCTGCGAACAGTGGGGAATCTGTGGGAGCGGGCTTGCCCCGCGATAGGGCCCGATAGCTCACGCCCAGCGCTGCAGATACCCCTGCTGCTCCCGCCACGCCGTCTCCTGCACCACCGCCCTGAACCGCACCACCGCCCCTGGCATGCACTGCGCCAGCTGTGCCAACGCCAGTGGCGTCAAGGCCCCCAGCCGCGGATAGCCGCCGATGGTCTGGCGATCATTGAGCAGCACGATCGGCTGCCCATCCGGCGGCACCTGCACCGCCCCCAAGGGAATCCCCTCGGAAATCATCGGCGCCCCCTGGTAGACCAGTTGCGGCCCCAGCAGGCGGCTGCCCATGCGATCGGCACGGCTGTCCAGCGTCCAGTCGCTGTTGAAGGCCTCGAACAGGCTGGTGCCGCTGAAGTCGCCGATCTGTGCGCCCATCACCAGGTCCAGTACCGGCTTGGCCGGATATTCCGGGCGCAGGGCTTCGGGCACTTCACGCAACGCCGGTGCGCCCTCGGCAAAGCGCAGAGCCTGCCCCTTGGCCAGCGCCTCGCCGCGCCCCTCGATGCCCCCCAGCGCTTCACGCGCCACCGTCGAACAACTGCCCAGCACGGCTTTGCCGACAAAACCGCCAGGGGCGGCCAGGTAGGCACGCACACCCTGGCGTGGTTGCCGCAGCGTCAGGCGTTGGCCCTTGTGCAGGGCGAAGCTGCGCCAGGGCGCCAGCGGCTGGTCGTCGACCCTGGCGTCCAGGTCGGCGCCGGCCAGGGCCAGCACGCAGTCCTGCTCGGCGAGCAGGCTCAAACCACCCAGCGCCACCTCCACCACGGGCGCGTCCAGGGCATTGCCCAGCAGCCAATTGGCCCAGTTCATCGCCACCCAGTCCAGCGCCCCGCCCTGGGTCACGCCCAGATGCCGCACACCCAGGCGCCCGGCGTCCTGTAGCTGGCACAGCGCGGTGCTGGCTTCGATCCTCAACTGCGTCATGCCAGCGCCTCCAAAGGACGGTCATCGCCGCCCAATGCCATGAATTCGGTGTGCGACACCGCCACGAAACGTACCCGGTCACCCGGCTGCAGCAAGCTGTAGCCATCACGTTCGCGGTCGAACAGACGCACCGGCGTACGCCCGATCAGGTTCCAGCCACCCGGCGACACCGCAGGATAGGCCGCCGTCTGCCGCTCGGCGATGCCCACGCTACCGGCTGCAACGCGCTTGCGCGGTGTGCTCAGGCGTGGCGTGGCCAGGCGTTCGTCCACCAGCCCCATGAACCCGAACCCCGGTGCAAAACCCAGGGCGAACACCGGGTAGTCACGCGCGCAGTGCAGGCCAATCACCTCGTCTTCGCTCAGGCCGCTGCGCGCAGCCAGCAGCGCCAGCTCCGGGCCGACACTGGCGTGGTACCACACCGGAATCTCGTGACGCCGACCACTGTGGCCTGCATCCGGCTGCAAGCCTTCCAGCGCCTGGCCAATTCGCACGCGCGCCTCCCCTGGCGCCAGGTTCGACTGCAACATCAGGGTGGTGTAGGACGGTACCAGGTCGACCAGGTGCTCACCGAACGCTGCACGCAGGCGCTGGTTGGCGGCGAGGATCCACGGCATGTTGGCCTCGTCGATGGTGTCGAACAGCCGCACCATCAGGCTGTCGATCGCCACCACTTCGATACGTGGCTTCATCGCGACATCCTCATGCCTGCAACGCATCGAGGGCCTGGCGGATCTGCCGCACCGCAGCCACCGAGCTTTCGTTGTCGCCATGCACACACAAGGTGGCGGCATCGAGGCGCAGCGCGCTGCCGTCGTTGGCCACCAGTGCCTCGCCACGCGCCAGGCGCACGGCCTGTTCGACCACCAGGGCCGGGTCATGGTGCACGGCGCCGGGCAGGCGGCGCGACACCAGGTGGCCGCTGGCGGTGTAGGCGCGGTCAGCGAACGCTTCGAACCACAACGGCACCCCGATCTCGTCGCCCAGGGCCTGTGCAGCACTGTCGTCGGCGGTGGCCATCAGCATCAGCGGCAGGCCGGCGTCATAGGCGGCCACCGCCTCGAGCACCGCACGCAACTTCTGCGGGTCGGCCATCATGTCGTTGTACAGCGCGCCATGCGGCTTGACGTAGGCCACACGACCACCGAGCACCTTGCAGATGCCCTCCAGGGCGCCGATCTGGTAGTGCAGCAGGTCGCGAATCTCGTCGTCGCTGCAGGCCATCGAACGGCGGCCGAAGCCGACCAGGTCCGGGTAGGCCGGGTGCGCGCCGATGGTCACGCCATGCTGCAGCGCCAGGGCCACGGTGCGGCGCATGGTGCCGGGATCGCCGGCATGGTAGCCGCAGGCGATGTTGGCGCAGTCCACGAAGGGCATGACCTCGGCATCCAGGCCCATGCGCCAGTTGCCGAAACTCTCGCCCATGTCGCAATTGAGAAGCAGGCGGTTCACCTGTCGAACTCCTGTTGTGCTGTTCATAGGTCTACCTTAACGCGCCTTCAGTTCTTTGCCGCGGGTTTCTGGCAGGCTCAGGGCGGCGACGATCACGATGCCATAGGACACCGCAGCGAATGCGCCGATGCCCAGGCCCAATGGGATCTTCTCGCCGAGCAGGCCGATCAGCAGCGGGAACATCGCCGCCAGCACCTTGCCGACGTTGTAGCAGAAGCCCTGCCCCGAGCCGCGAATGCGCGTGGGGAACAGTTCGGTGAGGAAAGCCCCCATGCCGCTGAAGATCCCCGAGGCGAAGAAGTCCAGCGGGAAACCCAGCCACAACATGACGCCGTCACTGACCGGCACCTGCGTGTACAGCAGGACGATGACGAACGAACCCACCGCGAACAGGATGAAATTCTTGCGACGCCCCAGCAGGTCGCTGAGGTAGGCGCTGATCACATAGCCGATGTAGGAACCGACGATGACCATGGCCAGGTAGCCGCCGGTGCCCAGCACGCTCAGGCCGCGCTCGTTCTTGAGGAAGGTCGGCAGCCACGAGGTGATGGCGTAGTAGCCACCCAGCGCGCCGGTGGTCAGCAACGAAGCGCGGATCGTGGTCCAGAGCATGCCGGAGGCGAAGATTTCGTAGAAGTGCGAAGGCGCCTCAGGCTTTTCTGCATTCTTGGCTTCGCGGTAGACCTCCGGGTCCTTGACCATGCGGCGTACGAAGATCACGAAGATCGCCGGCAACAGCCCGAGCAGGAACAGTGCACGCCAGGCCTGTTCGGCCGGCAGCCAGGAGAACAACAAGGCGTAGAGGATCGCGGTCAGGCCCCAGCCGATGGCCCAGCCCGATTGCACCATGCCCACGGCCTTGCCGCGGTCCTGGGCACGGATCACCTCGCCGATCAGCACCGCACCGGCGGTCCACTCGCCACCGAAGCCAAAGCCCATCAGGGTGCGGGCGATCAGCAGCTGTTCGTAGCTCTGGGCGAAGCCGCAGAGGAAGGTGAAGAAGGCGAACCACAGCACGGTCAGTTGCAGGGTACGTACGCGGCCGATGCGGTCGGAGAGGATACCGGCGACCCAGCCGCCGATGGCCGAGGCGATCAGGGTGCTGGTGTGGATCAGGCCGGCCTCGGCGGTGCTGATGCCCCAGATCATGATCAGGGTGGGGATGACGAAGCTGAGCATCTGCGTGTCCATGCCGTCCAGGCCATAGCCGATCTTGCAGCTCCAGAAGGTACGTCGTTGCTGGGAGTCGATGTCACGGTACCAGGCAAAGGGCCCGCCCGAAGATCGGGCGGGTGCCTGCTGCTGTACGCCGGTGGGGTTCATGGATGCCTCGGCTTGTTGGTATTGTTTGAGGAACGACTGCGTGTTCGCGGCCTGGACGCTATTGTTCAAAGCCCGCGCAACCTGCGTCCAACGAGAAAAACCGTCGGTCTGGAACAAGAAAACCTGATCGCCCAGCCTTGCGAGCACACGATGAACCTGCGATTTCTCGAAACCTTCGTCTGGGTCGCCCGGCTCAAGAGCTTTCGCCTCACCGCCGAGAAGCTGTTCACCACCCAGGCCTCGGTGTCCAGCCGCATCGCCGCACTGGAGGCCGACCTCGGCGTGAAGCTGCTGCTGCGCGACTCGCGCGGTGTCAGCCTGACCCCGGAAGGCAGCAAGGTGCTGGAGTACGCCGAGCGCATGCTCGACACCGCCAAGGCGATGAAACAGTCGCTGGGCGGCGAACGGGCGGTGGTCGGCCGGATCCGCCTGGGGGTCATGGACACGGTGATCCACACCTGGATGAGCGCCTTGGTGGCCGAGTTGACCGAGCGCTACCCGCAGGTTGAAATCGAGTTGGTCGCCGACACCTCGCTGAACCTGCGCGACCAGTTGCAGAAGGGGTTTCTCGACGTGATCCTGCAGACCGACCTGCTGCGCCAGGAAAGCATCCGCAGCCTGGACCTGGCGCGCTATCCCATGGGCTGGATCGTCGCTACCGGCTCACCGCATCATCGTGACTATGCGTCGCTGGCCGAACTTGCGCGCGAGCGGATCATCACCTTTTCGCGCAACTCCCGGCCGCATCAGGAGGTGTTCAGCCTGCTGCAGAGCGCGGGGAGCGAGACGCCTCGGCTGAACTGCGTGAACTCGGTGTCGGCAATCACCCGGCTGCTGCGCGATGGCTTCGGTATCGGCGCCCTGCCCCCGGCGCTGGTCGCCGCAGAGCTGGCACGCGGCGAGCTGGTGCTGCTGACCGGGCTGCAGCCACCGCCTAGCCTGGAGTTGGTGGTGTCGTGGCAGACCGGGGTGGAACTGGTCGATGAAGTGGTGGGGTTGTGCCGGCAGGTGCTGGGGCGCTATGCGCAGGATGTGGGGGGGCAGCGGATCGTGCTGGTCTGAGCCGGGAGTGTGTCAGTCCCGGCCTCATCGCGGGACCAGCCCGCTCCCACAGGGATTGAGCTGGCCTTTAGATTTTGAACAGGACAGTAGCTCCCGCAAGGTCCAACATTGTGAGAGCGGCGGTTCGCCGCAGCGACTCGTCCCGCGGTGAGGCCCGCCCCGGCAACGAAATACCTGCAACCTAGCGCCAGCTTTCCTTCACAGCCCGGCGCCGCCCGCCCAGGATCACCCAGCCGATCCCCAGCAACACGCTCTCGACCAGGAATGCAAGCAGGAAGCCGCTGGCGATCCCCCAGCCGATCGCCTCGGGCACCAGCAGGATCTGGTAGCTGTAGCCCTTGAGCGTCTCTTCACGCAGTTGCGGATCGGCCTGCACCAGCACATGCCAACTGCGGCTGGCCCAACTGCCTTGCAGCGCCTGCCATTCGTTTTCCAGCAACTGGTTGCGAATCACCAGGCTTTCGATGCTGTTGGCGTCACTGTTGAACACCGGGTCGTCACTGGTGCGGTAATGGCGCACCAATGCCTGCAGGTCGCCGTTGAAGAAGCGCTCGGCAGTTTCCTGGAAGCCCGCCAGCGCTTCGCGCGACTCGAGCATGTGGGCCTCGACCCGCTGGCTATAGTCCTTGACCAGGCCGGGCACCTGGACACCGGCCAACAGGCCGAAAGTGAACAGCAGCAACCGCAGGTAACTTCTGAACATGCTCTGTCCTTAGCCTTTGGCGACGCACTCGCCGTGCCGCCACAGGGCCCATTGACCCGGCTCGTAACGCTGCCAGGTCTCGTTTTCGGTCAGGGCCTCGGTGGCGATCACCGTGACCACATCGTTGGGCGTGGTTTCCGATTGAAAATCCACGATCAGGTCGACATCTTTCAGCCGTGCGGCACCAAAAGGCGCGCGTCGGGTGATATGGACCAGCTTGGTCGAACAGAAGCAGAACAGCCAGTCGCCGTCGCTGAGCAAGCAGTTGAACACGCCCTTCGCACGATACCCGGCGCAGGCCTCGACCAGCACCGGCAGCAGCGCCTCGACCTCCACCGGTTCAGGGAATGCCGCCCGCACGCGGTTGAGCAGGTCGCAGAAGGCCGCCTCGCTGTCGGTGTCGCCGACCGGGCGGTAGAACGTCTTCTCGCCACTGAAATCGGCGAGCTGGCCGTTGTGCGCGAAGCACCAGTTGCGGCCCCAGAGCTCACGCACGAAGGGGTGGGTGTTGGACAGGCAGACCTTGCCGACGTTGGCCTGGCGGATATGACCAATAACCACTTCGCTCTTGATCGGGTAACGCTGCACCAGGTTGGCCACCTCCGACTCGCTGCTCGCGGCCGGGTCCTGGAACAGGCGCAGGCCACGCCCTTCGTAGAAGGCGATGCCCCAGCCGTCGCGGTGCGGACCGGTACGCCCGCCACGCTGCATCAGGCCGGTGAAGCTGAAGACGATATCGGTGGGGACATTGGCACTCATGCCCAGCAATTCACACATTGGCGAGGGCTCCGTCCTAGATCCGTGGCTCGACGCGGCCACCACCATTGCTCGGGCGACGCGGCGCAGGGGCGGCAGGCTCTTCGCGGTAGCGATCACGGCGATCGGCGACGGGCGCGTCAGTCATGATCTTCTGATCCTCCGCCTCCTGGCGCTTGGCGGCGGCCTCGGCCTTCTCGCGGCGCTCGCGGGCACGCTTTTCCAGTGGCCAGCGCAGCAGCACGAACAGCAGGTAAAGGCCGAAGGCGATCATGCCGTACATCGCCAGGTCCGAGGCCGCGCGCCAGGCGTTGTTGCCCACCTTGAACGCCAGGTCCAGAGCGGTAATGGCAACGGCCGGGGCAAAGCTGTCCTTGACCGGATCGACAATGGTGGGGGTGAACAGCAGCACGGCAACGATCACCCGCAGCGGCTCGCGAAGCCAGCGCCACATCCAGCCGGTCAGCTTGAAGGCCACCAGCAGGCAGCCCAGGGCGGCGACAGCGTAGAGGCCCCAGGCCAGTGTGTAGTCTTGTTCGATCATGGTGTCCGTGCAAGGCAGGCAAAGAGATGCCTATGATAAACACTTTTACGGGCACAGGCGCCTCTTCCCTCTTGAAGCCTGAGCGGCCTCTTCGCGGGCAAGCCCGCGCCTACGGACCTGCGATGCTCGCGAAGAGACCGGCACAGACGCCACCAGACCACGGACATCCCATGCATACCAGACCCAAGCCCCCCATCGCCCGCCCTGCCCAAGCCGCCGATCCCTACGCCTGGCTGCAGGAGCGCGACGCCCCAGAAGTGCTGGCCTACCTGGAGCAGGAAAACACCTACCAGCAAGCCTGCCTCGCCGACCAGGCCGAGCTGCGCGAACAGCTGTTCGAAGAGATCAAGGGCCGCATCCTCGAAACCGACCTGTCGCTGCCCTCGCCCTGGGGCCCATACCTGTATTACACCCGCACCACTGCAGGCGACGAGTACCCGCGCCACTACCGCTGCAAGCGCCCGGCCGACGACGGCAACCAGGTCGACGAAGGCAGCGAGCAACTGCTGCTCGACCCCAACGACCTGGCCAACGGCGGCTTCCTCGCCCTGGGCGCATTCAATGTCAGCCCCGACCATCGCCTGCTGGCCTACAGCCTCGACACCAGCGGCGACGAGGTCTACACCCTGTACGTCAAGGACCTGGACAGCGGCAGCGTCGCCACCCTGCCCTTCGACGACTGCGACGGCAGCCTGACCTGGGCCAACGACAGCCGCACGCTGTTCTTCGCCGAACTGGACGACACCCACCGCCCGTGGCGCCTGCGCCGCCACACATTGGGTGAAACCGACGCGAGCACCGTGTTCGAAGAGCCGGACGGGCGTTTCTTCCTGCACTGCTACCGCGCAAGTTCCGAACGCCAGCTGGTGCTGCTGCTCAACAGCAAGACCACCAGCGAAGCCTGGGTGCTCGATGCCGCCACGCCACAGGCCGACTTCACCTGCCTGGCGCCGCGGGTCGAGGGCCACGAATACTTCCCCGACCACGGCCAGCTCGACGGCCAGTGGCGCTGGTTCATCCGCAGCAACCAGGACGGCATCAACTTCGCCCTGTTCCACGCCCCGGCCGACCAGGTGCCCAGCCGCGCGCAATGGCAGGTGCTGGTGCCGCACCGTGACGACATCATGCTCGAAGGCCTGAGCCTGAACGCCTCGGCACTGTCACTGAGCCTGCGTGAAGGCGGCCTGCCGATCATCGAAGTCCGCCCCCAGGGCCTGCCGGCCTATCGCGTCGAACTGCCCGACGCCGCCTACAGCCTCTACGTGCAGGACAGCCTGGAGTTCTCCAGCACACGCATCCGTCTGCGCTACGAAGCGCTCAACCGGCCGGCCCAGGTCCGCCAACTGGAGCTGGCCAGTGGTGAGCAGCAGGTGCTCAAGCAGACCCCGGTACTCGGTCGCTTCGATGCCGACGACTACGTCAGCCAACGCCTGTGGGCGACCGCCAAGGACGGCACCCAGGTGCCGATCAGCCTGGTGCGCCGCCGTCAGGACCTGGACCGCGAGGTGCCGCTGTACCTCTACGGCTACGGCGCCTATGGCGAGAGCCTCGACCCCTGGTTTTCCCACGCCCGCCTGAGCCTGCTCGAGCGCGGCGTGGCCTTTGCCATCGCCCATGTGCGCGGCGGCGGCGAGCTGGGTGAGGCCTGGTACCGGGCCGGCAAGCAGGAGCACAAGCAGAACAGCTTCGACGACTTCATCGCCTGCGCCGAACACCTGATCGCCCAGGGCGTCACCCGCACCGAGCAACTGGCGATCAGCGGCGGCAGTGCCGGCGGCCTGCTGATGGGCGCAGTGCTCAACCAGAGCCCTGAGCTGTTCCGCTGCGCCATCGCCGAGGTGCCTTTCGTCGATGTGCTCAACACCATGCTCGACCCCGAGCTGCCGCTGACCGTCACCGAGTATGACGAGTGGGGCAACCCCGAGGAGCCTGAGGTGTACGCACGTATCAAGGCCTATGCCCCCTACGAGAACGTCAAGACCCAGGCTTACCCGGCCATCTTGGTGGTGGCCGGCTACAACGACAGTCGCGTGCAGTACTGGGAGGCGGCCAAGTGGGTGGCGCGCCTGCGCACCTGCAAGACCGACGACAACCTGTTGCTGCTCAAGACCGAAATGGGCGCCGGCCACGGCGGCATGAGCGGGCGCTACCAGGGGCTGAAGGACGTGGCCCTGGAATATGCATTCGTCTTCAATGAGCTGGGCGTGGTGTAAATCGCGTTTCTTGTTGTCATAGAGTTCTCGCATACCCGTGGCCTCTCCCACAGGGTATGTGGAAGCTCTCAAATACCGGACGACACGAAGAACAACACATGCCCGACCCAAGCCTCCTCAGCGCCGAAATCCGCGACATGCTCATGGACTGCGGTTTGTTCGACAGCCTGCAGCCCAGCGACTTCCAGGCCGTCGCCGGTTATTTCGCCATCACGGCGATGACCGAGGGCCAGACCATCTTCGCCGAAGGCGACGCCGGCACCTTCATGTGCATCCTGTACCGCGGCGTGGTGTCGGTGCGCAAGACCGACGGCAACGGCCAGCAAGTCGAGATCGCGACCTTGCGCAAGGGCCGGGCCTTCGGCGAAATGGCCGTGCTCGACGGCGAACGGCGCTCGGCCAGTTGCGTGGCGGCCAGTGATTGCCAGTTGCTGACGCTGGGCAAGGACTCGCTGGACAAGATGCTCAACGACGCCCCGCGCATCGCCGCGCGGATCATCCGCGCCCTCGCCGTGGCGTTGTCGAAACGCTTGCGGATGCAGGACGGCCAGCGTCTCTCGCAACAGGTCTAGGCTCTGTATGAAAAGCCTTGATACTCGGTGATGCTGCGTTGAAAACAGCCTGGTGCGCCAGCCCGGTCGGAATGCTCATTTACAACCCGTAAAGTCGAGCG